>CAZSTJ010000066.1:12664-14856 GCA_964609805.1 uncultured Geobacter sp.
CGCAGCTGTGAATGCTCTATTTGGCGTTGAGCAATTTGGTAGCGTTGCGGCAATGTCAGCAGATCAAGCAGAGAAACGGTAAGCAACCTGCCAATCTCAGGTTCAATAGTTGAGAACAGGCGCTCAAACGTGAAAGTGGGATTCGTCATCCGCCCTATCTGTGCCGCCCTGGCTGCATCAGACCAATTCTGTGCCAGCATGGCCTGTAATGCCGGACTATTGACGAGCGCAAGCCGCACAGCATCGTTTTGGCTTATCGGACTTTTTAGAATCTCACCCGCCATATGTTCTAGTTTTTCACGCTGTTCTTTGGTTTGTGCCAAATTTAGCTGGCCCTGCGTAAAATCGGCCGCATCCTGGTTTGTTTTGGCAAGAGATTGATAGAAATTTACGCTGGCGCATCCCGATAATATGACCGTCAAGAGCAGAGACGAAAAACGACAGCACCAACGCGGATACTGAAACGCTTGGCTCATGGCTTGCTCCCATGCCCGGAGTGCGGCTCATTGGTGACAGGCGGCACGATGTGCGGCTTCACCTGTGGAACAGATCCGGGGTCAATGGATGTATCGTTTGTATCCGGTTGACTGGCCTCTCTGGCATAGAAACGCCATCCGCCGATTTTACCGACGGTGTCATTGGTTTCTCGCCAAGGCAGTACTGGTTGTTCGTTGAATAAATGGTAGTGAGTAAATGCTGACTGGTATGGGAGGAAGGGAGTTTCTTCTGAAGTTGAAGTTATTGGGGCGGTCGTAACCGCCCCAAACGTTGGTTGGGCATGAGCCATCGAAGTACTTAACAAGAATCCGGCGGACAACAGCCATGTAATAGTCCGTGCTTCCATAAAATTCTCGCTTGGTTTGTTGTTGGTAAGCCTACTTTATGATGAGAAAGGTGACTGCTACCCCCGCTATACTATTCATATTGATCGTAATATTAACTCTTGTCAAACGTAGCCTGCCAATAAATCAGCATCACCATTCATTCCATGTAGAAACCTTGCACGTTGCACGTCAGTGTTTCATCCCGGAATAGTGCAGCTTTCCTTTTTTCAAGTCCCGCTTCTTCATCAATACAAAGATCACCGGAGTCATGATCAGTACGTGTACCGCCGAGGAAATCATACCGCCAATCATCGGCGCAGCAATCGGTTTCATTACATCAGCTCCGGTGCCAGTTGACCACATAATCGGGATCAGACCCAACAGGGCCACGGCCACGGTCATCAGCTTTGGTCGCAGCCGCAGCACCGCCCCCTCGAAGGTGGCATCGTAAATGTCCTGCTCCGTACAGGGACCGTTGATTAGTTTTCTGTCCAGAGCCTCATGCAGGTAGATCACCATTACCACCCCGGTCTCCACTGCAATGCCGTACAGAGCGATGAAGCCGACCCAGACCGCAACCGACAGATTATATCCGAGCGCCGAAACCAGATAGACCCCGCCCACCAGGGCGAATGGCACCGAGAGCATGACCATACTCGCCTCCAAAGCCGAATGGAAGGTGAAGTAGAGCAGAATAAAGATGATCACCATCCCAAGCGGTATCAAAATCTGCAACCGGGCCTTGGCGCGAATCTGGTTTTCCCACTGCCCGGACCAGGCCACATAATATCCTGGAGGGAGCTTGAGCTGTTTTTCTAACACCTGCTTAGCCTCGGTGACAAAGCCTCCCATATCACGGCCACGGACATTCAGGAAGACCAGTGAACGGAGGAGTCCACCCTCGCTATTGATTTCTGGTGCACCGGTAGATATCTTCAGCTTTGTCACCAGTGAGAGCGGAACCTGTGTTCCTCCCATGCCGCTGACCAGTATACGCCGGATGGCAGGGATGTTGTCGCGGTAGTCCCGTAGGTATCGAATTCTAATTGGGAAGCGGTTTCTGCCTTCAACCGTAGTGGACATCATTTCACCTCCCAACGAGGTCTCAATGACATCTTGAATGTCACCTACGCTTACTCCATAGCGAGCAGCTGCCTCTCGGTCTATGTCGATGTCAATATAGTTGCCTCCGGTGACACGTTCAGCCACCACATCAGCCGCGCCATTGATCGGTTTGAGGATCGCCTCGGCCTGAATTGCCAGATCCTTGAGCACGTTAAGGTCATTTCCGAAGATTTTTACCCCAAGGTCGGTTCGTACTCCGGTGGAGAGCATATTGATGCGGTTGATGATTGGTTGGGTCCAACC
>CAZSTJ010000067.1:0-14770 GCA_964609805.1 uncultured Geobacter sp.
ACAAAAAGAACAAGGCCCTGGAATCGGCCCGTGCCCTGGCTGCCAAGCTGGGCGAACTGTCGATCAACCTGACCCACAAGGTCGGTGAGGAAGGTAAACTGTTCGGTTCGGTAACCAATATGGAGATCGCTGCCAATCTGAAAGAGAAGGGCTTCGAGATCGATCGCAAAACTATTCTGCTGGCCGAGCCGATCAAGCATGTCGGCGAGTTCGACGTGCCGGTCAAGATTCATCCGGAAGTTTCGGCAACCATCAAGGTGAAGGTTGCTGCCGCTGAATAGGCATCCTTTTTGAGATATGTCGGGCGTTTCAAGGGCCTGTCGGACATTCCGGCAGGCCCTTTGCTTTTCCTGTCCCTGCACATGGTTCATGAGAAACTATTGGGATTGACAACTGCCCGGGCTTAACGGATTATATCTGAATGACATTTTCCGTAACCTACATCGTGTCGGTAGGTCTGCTGGTTGCGGCAAACGGCTTCTTCGTCGCCTCCGAGTTCTCGCTCGTCGCGGTACGCCGCTCCCGCATTGCCGCCCTTGCGGCAACCGGCAACCGTCGCGCCCAGCTCCTTCTCGAGCTGCTTGATCAGATCAATTCCTATATCTCTGCTACGCAGCTCGGAATCACCATGGCATCGCTGGCCCTGGGGTGGATCGGGGAACCGGCACTGGCCCGCCTGTTCGAGGCGCCCCTGCACGGTCTGGTCTCCGACGCCCTGCGTCATACCATCGCCTTCGTGGCTGCCTTCTCCGTCATAACCTTTCTGCACATCGTGCTGGGGGAGCTCGCCCCTAAGACACTCGCACTGGAGCGGGCGGAGCGGGTGGCCTTGGCGATTGCCTGGCCCATGCGTATCTTTCATCAGTTGTTTCGGTGGCCGATCTGTCTGCTGGACTGGGCAGGCACCGCCACGGTCAGGCTGTTCGGCCTCAAGAGCAGCGGCGAGTTTCCCTCGGTCTACACCGTGGAGGAGTTACGCCAGATCATCGATGTCTCGCACAAGAGCGGCACCATAGAGCCGGACGAACAGAAACTGCTGCACCGGGTATTCGAATTTTCCGATGCCGAGGTCCGTGAGGTGATGATGCCGCGAACCCGCATGGTCGGCATCGAACTGTCGGCTCCCCGGGATGAGGTGTTGGGGGTGGTGTTGGAGAACATGTATTCCCGGTATCCGGTCTACCGGACAACCATCGAGGATATCGTCGGGGTGGTTCACGGCAAGGATCTGCTGGGGCGGCTGGTTGCCGGTGGAACCTTCGATCTTGCCTCCGTAATGCTCCCTCCCGTATTCGTGCCCGAGGGGAAGAAGGTCAGCAGCCTGCTCAAGGAGATGCAGAGGTCCCGGAACCAGATGGCGTTTGTTGTCGACGAATACGGCGGCCTGAGCGGCCTGGTGACCACCGAGGACCTGATCGAGGAGCTGGTGGGAGAGATCCGGGATGAGCATGATGCCGCTGAAACGGCCCATCTGCAGCGTCTCCCTGACGGGAGCCAACTGGTGGACGGCCTGCTTTCCGTATTCGATTTCGCTGATGCGGTCGGGGTGAAAATTGTTGATGATGTGCCCTATGAAACCGTTGCCGGCTTGATTCTCCACGAGCTCGGACGTTTTCCGCTCAGTGGCGAATCGGTGGTCTGGCATGGGTACCGCCTGGTCTGCGAAAAGGTGACCCGGACCTCCATTCTGGCGGTGCGGGCTGAACGGGTCACCCCGGACGCCACCGGGAAAATGGACAGCGGCAAATGAGGTTGACCCGCATGCGGTATCGGTTTATCTTCTGATCATGAGTACATTCTGTTCAATCCCGGCACCTTTCTGATGAGCAAACGAACGTACATCAAGTTTTCCGGCATTCTGCTGCTGGTTGTCGGAACACTTCTCATCTCCGTCGCCGCATTTCTGCCGCGGCTCATGGATATCAATGCCTACCGTGATGAAATCCTCACGGCCCTTCAGTCGGCACTCAATCGCAGTGTCACCTTTCGCTCAGCCCGATTTACCTGGAGTTTCGGCCCATCGGTCACCTTTGAATCCCTCTCCATAAAAGAACCGCACAGTACGGCTGATTTTGTTTCTGCCGACCGGATAACCGTCAGGCTGGCAATCCTTCCGCTCTTGGAGAAGAAGGTCGTGTTGCAGGATGTGGTCGCCGAGGGGGCAAACATCCATCTTGCACGTGGGGCGGACGGCACACTTAATATCGACGACCTGCTCAAACCGTCTGGTGAGCCCTCGCCGGTCCATTTCAGGAAGGTGCAGCTCAAACGGAGTACCCTGCAGTGGCGTGACCTCGCGATCCAGAAAGAAGGTTTCCAGGCAGTTGCCCGCAATATCGCCCTGACGGTTGATCATCTCTCCCGGGGGCGTAAAGGTAATGTCAAGCTTTCGTGTGATCTGCCTGCTGCCAGTGGTGGGCCCGCTGCAATGTTCTCCCTGTCCGGTACGGTCAGGCTGCCGGCGGAGGGATATCCCCTGGCGGAGGCACTCCTGAATGGCGATATCGATATCAAGCAGTTCGAGGTGGGGCGATTCTGGCCCTATTACGGCGGCTATATCCCCTTTGACAATGCCGGAGGCCGACTGGATCTGGCCAGCAGTTTCAAGGGAAAGCTTCAGGAGTTTGGCGCCAAGGGGCGGATCAGGCTCAGCGGCTCTTCAGTGGTCTGGCCGAAGGTGTTCCACTATACTGTGGCACCCAAACAGTTCCAGCTCGCCTACGATCTGCGCCTCACCAAATCCCTGATCGATATCCCGACGGTTGACATTACCACGGACGGTTTTCGGATCAAGGGGAGCTTCCAGATGCACGATTATGCCGGAAAAGATCCGCGTATCGTGGCCAAGGCGAGTACACCGGGAACCTTCCGCTATGAGGATGTCAGGGGTTATGTGCCCTATGGCATTATCCCCGTTGAAACCTCGGAATATATCGAGCACAAAATCAAGGCCGGCATCTTCAAGCTCGATACAGGGATCCTGGACGGCACGGTCAGCCAGATTGCCCACATGGAGATCGGGGAGAACTACAAGACCCTGTTTATCCGCGGACCGGTGGAAAAGGCGGTTCTCAGTTACGGCCCCAAGGCCCCGCAGTTCACCAATATCAAGGGGATCATCGAACTGCGGGAGAAAAATTTCAACCTGATCGGCATGACCGCCCTGTTCGGGGAGTCACCGCTCAAGATGAACGGATCAATTGTCGAGTACAACACCGATAAACCGTCGGATTACCAGGTTCACATGGAGGTCACCCCCAACTCCCCGGAGGTAGCCTGGCTGGCCCGGATTGCCGGGGCCAACCGGCTTGAGTTCGGCGGCAATTCGACACTGGTGCTGAACGGCAGCGGCCACAACAGCGCCTATCGATTAAATGGCGACTGGCAGCTGAAACAGGCGGCCTACTCATTTCCCGGTGCGGTGCGTAAACCGGCCGGTATGAATAATCACCTGACCTTCTCGTCGGTGATCAATTCGCGGGAGACCCGCTTCACCAGCGTTTCCTACAGCCTCTCCCCCCTGTCTCTCTCGGCTTCGGGCCTGCTCAGGTATGCGGAGCAGCCCTACCTCGGATTCGAACTGCAGACTAACCAGTTTGTCATGGGGGACAACCTCCCGATACTCGGGGTACTTCAGAAATACCGTCTCAAGGGGCGGGTGAAGGCCAACATCGCCGGCAGCGGCAATCCGGAAGACTTCTCTGCCATGAATTACTCCGGTACGATTTCCCTGAACGGTTTTTCCCTTCAGCCCGACGAAAAACTCAGGACAGTCTCCGGCATCAACGGTACGGTCACCTTCAAGGGGAACAGTCTGGAGACATCCAGCATCCAGGCCCGCTACGGTGATTCGCCTGTCACGATCAAGGGGCGTGTCTCCAGTTTGAAAAATAATGAGGCTCAGATCGTGCTCTCCTCTCCGCAGCTTTTCCTGCGGGATCTGAACCGGGCACCGCAAAAATCCGACCTGGCCCTGAGGCGTCTGAGCGGGACGATCCTGGTTCATGACGATCGTTACGAAATCAAGAATCTTAGCGGGCAGCTGAACAGCTCCAACTTCAGTATCAGTGGCGTCTATACCGGAGGAGGTGCGCCGGAGGCCAACGTGGCGATTACCTCATCACGTCTCGATGTTGACGATCTCCTGCTGCTGGCTGCGCCTGTTGCCCAGCCGACGGCGCAACCCGCCGGGAACAGCTCCGGAATCAAACTGAAACAGACCGTCAAGGAGACGGACCTGAAGCTCAAACTTGCGGTGGAGGCGGGGAAATACGGCCGGCTTCCCTTTAATCGGCTGAATGCGACCGTGAATCAAAATTCTGGTATCGTCTATCTGCAAAACCTTGAGGCGGGCTTTTTCGGTGGCCGCCTCAGTGCCAAAGGGAGGGTTGCGCCGGGTGTGGATCAGGGGACCCGCTACGATCTTAATCTCGCGCTGGAACGGGTGGACGCGGAGCGGTTGCTGCACTCCCTCGATATATCACGGGAAGTCACGGGAACACTCAACCTCCAGGGGGATGTCACCGCCCGGGGGAACTCTATTGCCGACATCAAGAAGACCGCCCTGGGTAATGTCCGGCTGAAGATGGAAAACGGTTCCCTGCGCAAATTCAATGTCCTCTCCAAGATGTTTTCCATCCTCAACTTTTCTCAATTGTTGAAGGGGCGGCTGCCGGACATGACGACGGAAGGGATGCCGTATAATGACATCACCGGCAGCTTTGCCGTCAGTGACGGTACCATTGCCAGCCAGGATCTCTTTATCAACAGTGATGCCATCAATATCTCCGTCATCGGCAAGGCGGACATGGTGCGGGAGGAGCTTGATTTTACCATCGGCGTCCAGCCGCTGCAGACGGTGGACAAGGTGGTGAACCGGATACCGGTGGTCGGGTGGATCCTGACCGGCCGGGAGAAGGACTTTGTCACGGTCTACTTTGAGGCAAAGGGGCCGTGGGCCGATCCCCGGGTCAGTGCCATTCCCGCAAAGTCTCTGGGCAAGGGGGTGCTGAACATGTTCCGGAGGGTGTTCGAACTGCCGGTGCGGTTGTTTACCGATACGGGTGAGGTGATTTTGGGGAAATAGTTGCTCCTGAACAGTCAGAATGAGAAAGGGCGGCCACCGGGCCGCCCTTTCTGCGTGTTCAGTAAATACTGTAATTGGCGGGGTCCGAGAAGAGTTCCCTGAGCAGCAGGTTGTTGAGGTGGTGACCGGTCTTGAATGCCTCTACCTTTCCCATGATGCGGTAACCGCTGGTGTACAGGTCGCCGATCAGGTCGAGGATCTTGTGGTTTACCAGTTCCTTGCGGTAGCGCAGTCCCTGCGGATTGACGATATCATCCATGCCGACCACTACCGCATTGTCCAGAGACCCCCCCTTGGCCAGGCCGGCTTTCTGGATGGCCTCGATCTCCTCCTGCAGGGTAAAGGTGCGCGAATTGATGATTGAGAAGGCGTTCTCCACATCGGTGACCCGTTTCTTCTGCTTGCCGACCGGCTGACGGAACTCGATGGACATGGTGATGTCCAGGGTGTTGAGGGGTTTGATACGGACCCAGGCGTCGTTGTAGGTGGCTTCCACCGGACGCAGCACCTTCAAGTAGACCCCGCTTTCCGGAAATTCGTAGATGCCGGCCTTCCACATTCCCTGGTAGAACTCCCAGGCCGACCCGTCCAGGATCGGAACCTCGGGGCCGTCGATGTAGACCAGGCAGTTGGTGATACCGGAGAAGTAGAAGGCGGCCATCAGATGTTCGATGGTGGAGACCGTGGCGCCGTCGCTGGCGATAAGTGTGGAGAGCCGGGTGTCCGCTACCATGTCGTAGCGGGCGGGGATCGTGACCCCTTTGAACACGAAGGCAATGCCTTGCTCGCGGCGAGGGAGGAATTCAAGGGTGACCGGCTGTCCGGTGTGCAGCCCGATGCCGGTGATTTTGAAGATGCGGTTTATGGTCGTCTGACGTTTGATCATGGGGCGACTATGGCAGATTTGCAACAGTCAGTCAAGCGGGGGGTGGTGGTCAGCTGTCGACCCGTTTCTTCAACTCATTGTGCTCGCTGGCCAGCTGGTCGTATTTACGTTCCAGTTCACGTATCTGGTCGAACAGGCAGGCGATGGCCTTTGCTTCCGGGTCAGGCATCTTGCCATGCTCAAGATCCGGGCGTTGTTCTTCTTTTTTCTCAGTCCCCGGCATGGCCATGACGACCCGGCCCGGTATGCCGACGACGGTTGCGTTTTCAGGTACCTCTTTGACTACAACGGAGTTGGAACCGATTTTGGCCCCCTTGCCGACCGTGAACGGGCCCAGGACCTTGGCACCTGAACCGATCACGACGTTGTCGTCCAGGGTCGGGTGGCGCTTCACCTTGTCCCAGGTGACCCCGCCAAGGGTGACACCGTGATAGAGGGTTACATTGTCGCCGATCTCCGCGGTCTCACCGATGACGACTCCCATGCCGTGATCGATGAAGAACTTGCGGCCGATTTTGGCACCGGGATGTATTTCAACGCCGGTGAAAAACCTGCCAAGGTGGGAAATAAACCGGCCCAGAAGAAAGAATTCGTTGGTCCAGAACCAGTGGGCGACGCGATAAAACCAGAGTGCGTGCAGACCGGGATAGCAGAGGATGATTTCCAGGGCATTACGGGCTGCAGGGTCGCGTTCGAAAACGGAATTTATATCCTCGCGAAGGTTCTTGAACATGGCTGGCACCTCTAAAGTCATCTCTTCAGTGTTGTTTTACTCCTAGCATACCCCTAGTAAACCTGTCAATTTTAATCCTTTTTGTTCGGTTAACTTACCTCTCGACAACGAGGTGTTTTTTATCTAGTATGCGTCGATCTGTATACACTATTCCGCTGTCCGGCGGCCTACCTAGCGATTCATGAAAGGAGAAACACCGATGTCCGCAAAACCGTTCGTGTACCAGGATCCGTTTCCGCTTGCCAAAGACGAGACCACATATCGCAAGATTGAAGGTTCAGAAAAGTATATCCTGGTGGAGAAGTTTGCCGGCGAGGATGTGGTTCGTGTCTGTCCCGAGGCACTCTCCATCCTGGCCAACGAGGCCATGAAGGATGTCTCCTTTCTGCTGCGTCCCGCCCACAATGAGCAGGTTGCCAAGATCCTCTCCGATCCCGAGGCCTCGCAGAACGACAAGGGTGTTGCCCTGGCTTTCCTCCGCAACGCCGAGATCGCTGCCAACTTCGAACTCCCCGTCTGTCAGGACACCGGCACCGCCACCGTGGCTGCCAAAAAAGGGCAGAAGGTCTGGACCGGCGTGAAGGACGAGGAGTGGATTTCCAAAGGGATCTACAAGACCTATACCGAAGAGAACCTGCGCTATTCCCAGACCGTAGCCCTGGACATGTATGAAGAGGTCAATACCGGCACCAACCTGCCGGCCCAGATCGACATCCTGGCCACCGATGGCGATTACTACAAGTTCCTGTTTATGGCCAAGGGGGGCGGATCTGCTAACAAGACCATGCTCTACCAGGAAACCAAGGCGTTGCTCACTCCGGAGAAGCTGGAGAAGTTCTTGGTCGAGAAGATGAAATATCTCGGCACCGCCGCCTGCCCGCCGTATCACATCGCTTTCGTCATCGGCGGCACCAGCGCCGATGCCTGCATGAAGACGGTGAAACTTGCCACTGCCAAGGAACTGGACGGGCTCCCCACCGAGGGTAATGCCCATGGCCAGGCCTTCCGGGATGTTGCCCTGGAGGAAAAACTGCTGGCTGCGGCCCAGAAGCTCGGCATCGGTGCCCAGTTCGGCGGCAAGTACTTTGCTCACGACGTGCGCGTGATCCGGTTGCCGCGCCACGGCGCCTCCTGTCCGGTCGGCATGGCGGTCTCCTGCTCGGCTGACCGCAACATCAAGGCCAAGATCACCAGGGACGGCCTGTTCGTGGAGGAGATGGACCGCAATCCGGGGCGCCTGATCCCCGAGAAGTACCGTGGCAAGCATGAGCATGGCGTCAAGATTGACCTGAACCAGCCGATGAAGGACATCCTGGCAGAGCTGACCAAGCACCCGGTCTCCACGCCGCTGCTCCTTTCCGGCACCATCGTGGTCGGCCGCGACATCGCCCATGCCAAGTTCAAGGAGATCATGGACTCCGGTAAACCGCTGCCGGAATACCTGCTCAATCACCCGATATACTACGCTGGCCCCGCCAAGACCCCGGCCGGCAAGGCTTCCGGTTCCTTCGGTCCGACCACGGCCGGCCGTATGGACAGCTACGTGGATGAACTCCAGTCCAAGGGAGGTTCCATGGTCATGATCGCCAAGGGTAATCGCAGCCAGGCGGTGACCGACGCCTGTAAAAAATACGGCGGCTTCTACCTCGGTTCCATCGGTGGCCCCGCTGCAGTCCTGGCGGAGGAGAACATCAAGAAGGTTGAGTGTATCGACTTCCCCGAACTGGGGATGGAAGCGGTCTGGAAGATCGAAGTCGAGAATTTCCCGGCCTTTATCCTGGTTGATGACAAAGGGAATGACTTCTTCAAGCAATTGGGTCTGTAACCTGGATTAGAGCAGACGTTATGTGAAAAGAGCCCCCGGCAGCCATTGTCGGGGGCTCTTTTTTTGCCTCGCGGGCAGCAGTGCCGGAATCGTTTGTGAGACTGAAATAATCTGCTGCAAGGTACTAAATCGCTGGAGGTGTGGTATAGTTTACCCGGTAAAAAACCGGGAATCAGGGGCCTGCGAATGAAAGTATACCGCGATGTTTAAACAGATCATTCTGCAACAGATGGATTATGTGTTTTTCGTCTACGGCCTGGCATTCGTACTGTTGGGTGTGGTCTGTATTGCCACACGATTCAGGAAGGTCACCAGTTTGCCGTTGATGTGGCTCGGCTTATTCGGTGTTGCCCACGGGGTTAACGAGTGGCTGGATATGCTTGTTATCAGTCAGGGGGACGGCAGTTTCTTCAGTTCGCTCCGTCTGATCATCATGGGCATTTCTTTCGTTTTTCTCCTTGAATTCGGCAGGAACAGCTCATCTGCGGCATCCGGGAAAACAGTAGGGGTATGGATCTATCTGCCGCTGCTTGTTGCCGTCTGGTTAAGCTCGCTTGGCGGCCCAACCTGCATGAACATCGTGATCCGGTACTGTTTCGGCTTTACCGGCGGTATTCTGGCAGCCCGAACCCTGTACTTGGCGGCGCAGGGAAAAGGGCACATCGGCCGTACCCGCCGGGTTGAAGCGATTTTGATGTTCCTCTATGCGATCCTTGCAGGGATTGTCGTTCCCAAAGCAGCCTTTTTTCCCGCCTCTTATCTCAATTATGAAACGTTCTTCAATCTGACCAGCATCCCCATCCAGTTGGTGAGGGGAGTGGTGGCCGTATTCCTGGCAACCGGGATCTGGATGCACTACCAACAGCTGAAGAATCGCCGCATCCTCTACAGGCGGGTAGATGAGTCCCGACCGGTGTACGGCGTTCACCTGACGGTCCTCTTGATCGGTGTCCTCTCCTGCGGGTGGTTTTTCTCCGAGTACATCGGCAAGGCAGTCGATCGTGAAAATCGTGGAAAGCTTCTTGAGGTAGTCAAGGTTGCAGCCGCCTCCATAAACCCGGACCGTGTTGTGACTCTTCGTGGCACGGATGCTGATCTCGATAATCGGGATTTTCAACGTCTGTACGCCCAGCTCTCGGGAATTCAAAGAGTCAATCCGCGTTTCCGGGAGATTGCACTCCTGATCAAGCGGGATGGGCAGGTTGTTGACGCCCTTGATGTGGCTCCCTCCGGATACGGCCTGGCAGAACGGCTTTCACTGGATCACGAAGTGGCTCGAAAGGATATTGAGGCCCTCTTTAACAGCGGTGGGACTCTGGTGGTCGGTCCCTATCGCGACCTGACCGGCAGCTTTATTACCAGCTATGCCCCGGTGATCACCCCACGGGACGGCAAGGTAGCGGCCATTGTGGGGTGCGATGTCAGAGCTGAAGAGTGGCAGATGCTCGTGGCCTCTTCCCGTCTGCTGCCGATCGGCATCACCCTGCTGATCTGTATGCTCTTCATTACGTTTTTTGTTGTTCGCCAACGCATGTGGGATTCACGGCAGCAGATCGTTGAGAGCGAACGGGACCTGGCGGCTGCTCAACGGATTGCCCATGTGGGGAGTTGGCACTACGATCCGGTCAATGAACGGTATGAGTGGTCCGATGAGATGCTGCACATCTGCGGGTTTGATCCGGAGCAGTCTGCGAGCGATGAGTTTGTTGTCCGGGATATGGACGGTTTTTTCAGTGACGGGATCCGCGAACTTGCTAAAGAGGGGGGACGACTCGAGTTTGAGACAAACCTTATCCATCCCGACGGCGGCAAGCGGAGTGTAACGGTCGTAGCAGAAGCGATCCTGAATGAGGATGGCACTGTTCTGCGTATTGCGGGTATCACCCAGGATATCAGTGAACGGGTCCAGGCCTGGGAACAGGTGATCCTGGCCCGCGACAAGGCTGAGCGCTACTTCCAGTTGACCCCCAGTGCTATTTTTACCGTCGATACTGAAATGAAGGTGACCAGCTGGAATAACGCCATGACCCGTGCCACCGGGTATACGCCGGAAGAGGCCATCGGCCGGCATTGCGGTTTTTTTGCAGAGAGTCCCTGCATTGTGAAATGTGGTCTCTTTTCCAAGGATATCCCGAAACCGATTCTGCGACGGGACTGCACCATCAAACGCAAAGACGGCTCCGTCCGGCATATTCTGAAAAATGTTGATGAGCTGCGGGATGAACAGGGGCAGGTTATTGGCGGGATTGAAAGTTTCGAGGATGTGACGGAACGACTGGAGGCTGAACATCGGCTGCTTGATGCAAATCGGCAGCTGGATGCAGCCCGCATGGCTGCAGAGTCCGCCAATATTGCCAAAAGCGAGTTTCTCGCCAATATGAGCCACGAGATCAGGACCCCCATGAATGCGGTTATGGGGCTGACTCAACTGGTGCTGAAAACAGAGCTTACCCAACAGCAGCGAGAATATCTGCGCAAGGTAATGTTCGCCGCAGATTCGCTGCTGGGCATCATCAATGACCTCCTCGATTTTTCCAAGATCGAGGCAGGCAAGATGGAACTGGAATCGACAACATTCCTGCTGCAGGATGTACTTGATCAGGTCATTGACCTGGTGGCTGACAAGGCCCGTGAGAAGAGGCTGGAACTCTTGATCGAGTTGCAGGACAGTGTGCCGGCGGCGTTAGTCGGAGATCAGCTACGTCTGGGGCAGGTGCTGACCAATCTCTGCAGCAACGCCATCAAGTTCAGCGACTCCGGAGAGATCGTTATCTCTATTTCAGCTCTTGAGGTGGGGGAGGAGGGGGCAACCCTGCGTTTTTCGGTGCGCGACAGCGGCATCGGCATGTCTCCCGAGCAGACCTCGAAATTGTTCCAACCCTTTACCCAGGCCGATTCATCCACCACCAGGCGCTATGGCGGCACCGGTCTGGGGCTTGCCATCTGTCGACAACTGGTAACCCTCATGGGAGGGGATATTTCAGTGTTCAGCACTCCGGGGAGCGGGAGTGAATTCATCTTTACCGCCCGGTTCGGCATCGGGGAACACCAGCCGCAGCCGATACCGGAATTCACGCCCGACCTGCGGGGGATGCGGGTCCTGGTGATCGATGACAGTCCGGTTGCGTGTGACATCTTCAGGAGCCAGCTCTCCTCACTCAGTTACGATGTCAGCGTTGCCTTGTCCGGAGAAGAGGGGATCAGCAAACTTAAGCAGGCACCCAAAAAACACCCGTTTGATCTGGTGATCGTCGACTGGGTCATGCCGGAGATGGACGGATTTACTACCGCCCGACACATCAAGGAGCTTCGCGGCCTTCCCCATGACCCGAAGATTATCATGGCAACGGCCTACGGATGCGGCGAGGCGGCGCAGCTTTCCCAGTCTGCCGGGCTGGATGGTTATCTGACCAAACCGTCCAATCTGTCGGTTTTGTTCGACGTTATAATGGGGGCATTCGGCAAAGAGCATGCAGAGCAAGGCCCACGGCTGCGTGACCGGTCAGGTGGCCAAACGGGGCAGAGGGAGTTGCGTGGTGCGACGGTCCTGCTGGTGGAGGATAACGAGTACAATCAACTGGTGGCCAGCGAATTGCTGAAATCGGCAGGGATGTATGTCTCCATAGCCGATAATGGCAAAAAGGCGCTGGAGATGCTGCATGCTCAACCGTTCGATGTTGTCCTGATGGATATCCAGATGCCGGTGATGGATGGTTACGAGGCGACACGAGCCATCAGAGCCAATCCGGCGTTCAGGAACCTGCCCGTTATCGCCATGACCGCTCATGCCATGGCCAGTGACCGCGACAAATGCATGGCCGCCGGCATGAACGATTACGTCTCGAAACCGGTAAATCCTGCCGAGCTCTATTCGGTGCTTGCCGCCTGGGTCAAGCCGGGCGATCGGGTGATCATACCAGCTGAACCGGCAAAAGGCGCTGCGGCGGAAACGGGAGAGATCATGCTTCCGCACAGCCTGCCGGGCATCTTTATCGGTTCCGGTCTGCGAATGTGTAACGATAACCGGCGATTGTACCGGGACCTGCTGGTGAAATTCAGGAACGATCGCCGCCACTGCGCGGAGTATATCCTGGACTCACTGGATGCGGGGCTTGTGGCTGAAGCGGTCAGGACCGCCCATACCATGAAATCGGTCGCCGGAACCTTGGGGGCGCGCGACCTGTCGGAAGCGGCCGCCCGCCTTGAGCAGGCAATAAACAGCGGAGTACCCGGTGTCCGCGATGATCAGCTGGAACTGTTCCGGCGTGAACTGAAGGTGGTTGTTGACGGGCTGGACGAGGCCTTCCGGGAGAAGAACGATGAACCGGTCCTGGGCACACCCTTGTCACTTCAGACGGCTGATAGGGAACATATCGGGCGGGTTATCAAGGAGTTGAACGAGTTGCTGGCACGTGATATCGGGCAGGCGATACAACGGCTTGATACCTTGCGCAACACGCTCCCTGCGGGTGATTCTATGGAACTGTTTCGTGTGATTGAACGACAGATGGGAGAATTTGATACCGATGGGGTTGCTGCAACACTCACAAAGCTTTCGAGGCTGCTCGATCTCAAGGAAGAGGATGCCAGATGATACGTGAAGATCACCGTCAGATTGTCCTGATTGTTGATGATACCCCGGAAAACATCCGGGTGCTGATCGATGTCCTGCATGACGAATATGCCACCCTGGTGGCCACCAGCGGCAGGCGGGCGCTGCAGTTGGCTGCCGCGGAGCCTCGGCCGGACGTCATTCTGCTGGATGTGATGATGCCGGAGATGGATGGCTATGAGGTTTGTCGCCTCCTGAAGGAGGACAGCAGGACAGCGGGTATACCGGTCGTTTTTATCACCAAGCTGTCGGACGAAGACGATGAGCGCAAAGGACTGGACCTGAATGCCGTAGACTACATCCATAAGCCGTTCCGGCCGCATCTTGTCAAGGCCAGAATCCGCAATCACCTCGAATTGAAGGGATATCGTGATCATCTGGAAGAGCTGGTTCAGGAGCGGACCAGGGAGCTCCGGCTTACTCAGGATGCCGCAATCTACGGACTGGGTATTCTGGCCGAATACCGGAATCTCGAAACCGGCCAGCATATCAAGCGAACCCGATCCTATGTGAAACTCCTGGCGGGGCGTCTTGCCGCCCATCCCCGTTTCAGAGGCTATTTCGACGGTCCGACGATCCGCCAGCTCTACAATTCCGCTTCGCTCCACGATATCGGCAAGGTGGGAATCCCGGATAACATTCTGCTGAAACCGGGGCCGCTCACCGCATCGGAGTTCGAGGTCATGAAACAGCACACGGTGTTCGGACGGGATACCGTTCGCCGGATCGGCATCGATATGCAGGACGACAGCGCCTCATCGTTTCTGAATCTGGCAGAGGAATTCGCCTACAGCCACCATGAACGTTGGGACGGGACCGGCTATCACGGAATGAAGGGGGAAGAGATACCGGTGTCGGGCCGCCTGATGGCACTGGCTGATGTCTATGATGCCCTCATCAGCAGGAGGGTCTATAAGCCGGCTCTGGAGCACGCACGTGCGGTGGAGATCATCACCTGCGGTGACGGCCGGACGGTTCCGGAACATTTCGATCCTGATGTTCTGCAGGCGTTCGTCGAGCTGCAGGACAGTTTCAGGGACCTCTCTCTGCAGCATAGGGATGAATACGGCGAGTCACAGGACGGGCACGAATTGCGTGCTCCTGATGAGCAGAGATAACGGACAGGGGTAAGCCGGACTGGTATGTTTTATGCTGTTGTTCGTGATTGGTACGATGCTATGATGTTTTTACACAGACACGAAGGAGCGGCATATGCATGGTGAACACGCGTCGGGAGCGGAAACACCGGAGATGATATCTCTGATGGGATATTCACTGGCCCGTGAGTCTGGGCAGTTTAAAGAAGGAATTGCACTCTGCGAAAAAGCCATTTCGCTGAATCCGCGCCTGACCGATCATTATCTGCACCTTGGTCGGATCTATCTTTTGGCCAACCGGCGCGAGCGGGCGCTGAGGGCCTTCAAGGTCGGGCTCAAAATAAAGAAGGATCAGAGGATTATCGCGGAACTGAAACGGATGGGACTTCGAAAACCTCCCGTTCTGACTTCTCTTCCACGGGAGCACGTGCTCAATGTCTTCGCCGGAAAGATGCTGAAAATGCTGCGGATGCGTTGAATCTGACCGGAATGCAGTGGTGAAAAAGGGGCGTCCCGCGGGACGCCCCTTTT
>CAZSTJ010000068.1:0-14762 GCA_964609805.1 uncultured Geobacter sp.
GCCAAGACGGCCATCAAGACCCAATCCACCGGAAGTTTCGGCTTCTCCCCCAAGGGTGAGCTGCCGGCCATCGGCGCCGCTCCCGAACTCATGGAAGCCGCCTTCAAGCTGACTGCTGCCGCACCTGCCGTCGATACCCCGTTCAAGGTGGGGAACCGTTGGTATGCCGTTCGGCTCAAGCAGCGTGTTGAGGCCCCTAAGGCAGATTTTGACAAGTCCAAGGAAGAGCTGAAGAAAAAACTGCTCCCCCGGAAACAGGAAGAGGCACTGGAAAAATGGACCAAGGATCTGCGTGCCAAGGCAAAGATCGACATCAACCCGGCGCTGACCGCCGCTGAAAAATAGGAGGGTGACACCATGTCACAGCTAGTACTGCAGACTGACTTCCCGGGACTGAAGCTGATTGCCCGCGGTAAGGTGCGCGACATCTACGACCTGGGTGATACCCTGCTGCTCGTTACCTCCGATCGCATCTCCGCCTTTGACGTCATAATGAATGAGCCGATTCCGGACAAAGGGTTTGTGCTGACCCAGATCTCGGCCTACTGGTTCCGTCAGATGGAGGATATCGTCCCGAACCATATCATCTCCACCGATGTCGCCGAGTATCCCGCGGTCTGCCAGCCCTATGCCGATGTTCTCAGAGGGCGGTCCATGTGGGTCAAGAAGGCCCAGCCGCTGGCTGCCGAGTGCATCGTGCGAGGCTATGTCTCCGGCTCCGGCTGGAAGGACTACAAGGCCACCGGTTCCATCTGCGGCATTCAGCTCCCGGCAGGGCTCAAAGAATCCGACCGTCTCCCCGAGCCGATCTTCACCCCGTCCACCAAGGCGGAATTGGGAACCCACGACGAGAACATCTCCTTTGAGGAAATGGCCGCGATCTGCGGCAGGGAACTGGCCGAACAGGCCCGCGACTACACCCTCAGGATCTACAAGCGCGCCCGTGACCTTGCCGCCCAGAAAGGGATCATCATCGCCGATACCAAGTTTGAGTTCGGTGTCTTTGAAGGGAAGCTGATCATCATCGATGAATGCATGACCCCGGACTCCAGCCGCTTCTGGCCCCAGGATCAGTACCAGCCGGGCGGTCCCCAGCCGAGCTTCGACAAGCAGTTCCTCCGCGATTACCTGGAGACCCTCGACTGGGGTAAGTGTGCCCCTGCACCGCCGCTCCCGGCAGAGATCGTCGAGAAGACCGCCGCAAAATACCGCGAGGCGCTGCAGCGCATTGCCGGGATTACGGTGTAGCTGTCTCGATGAGTACATGAACTGAGGCGGGCCGGATAACGGTCCGCCTTTTTTTGTGAGCGATTGTTGTCAGAAACGGGAGTTTTTACCATCTCGCGCTTACTTATATGGGGCCGTAAGAACGCAGGCTCGATGGTAATTACGCTCTTTTTTTGAAAAAATGGGGGCTGAGACTGGAAGTTTGAAAATTATGCGATAAAATTTACGCCAATACAGTTGGTTCAATTATTTTCAGGGAGAGCAAGGACATGAAACTTGATGAGATCAAAGAGATAGCAAAACAGCACAATATCAAGGCGGGGAAGATGAAAAAGGCCGATCTGGTACGGGCCATCCAGGAGGCTGAGGGGAACGATATCTGTTTCGAGACCGGCAGTGCCGATTCCTGCGGTCAGGGCGCCTGTCTGTGGCGGGAAGACTGCAAATAAGCGTGCGGTGGCAGTCGTCGACCGCGGTGACTCCTCTCGTGAGGAGATGTCGTGTCGGCCCCCTGACAATCGTCACGTTACCTCTGTCATCAGGCGCGGCCTCCTTCGAGTGGTCGCGCCTGTTTTATGACGGTGCTGCGCTGCCTTTCAGAAAGCGTCCCAACTGCACATCTACCGTGGAGATATGGTGGATCAGCCATTTCAACAGCAGGTTGTTGGTTTCCACCACATGATGCAATGCCGCACCATCCTGATCAACCTCATCCTTGAGGTCGTGCAATCGGGCAACGAAGGAATCGTGCTCCAGTTTGTGGACCGAGTAGCCCGGATAGCGATGCAGCCGCTGAATCCTCTCTTCATCCCCGAAGTGCTTGATGACATACTCGTCGAGAAAAGCGATTAACGGCTTCAGCTCATCGACCCCTTGTCCCGCCTCGCAGGCGCGTAGTAGCCGGTCAAAGCGTGCCAGCAGCTGCCGATGCTGTTCGTCGATCTCCTCCACGCCGATGGCGAGGGCTTCCCTCCACTCAATCCCCATCCCTAGTTTCCTCCAGACCAGTCTGCAATTCGATAAAACGCCAGCTTGTAGTAGTAATTCTGTGAAGCTATCGTTTCCACCAGCTCAAGGCCCGGGATCGGCTTCTCCATGGCTGCCATCTCATCTGAAGTCCGTGCCTCGAAAACGATATAATCGACCCTGTTGGCAATGGCGTAGCTGCGGATATCCGCAATCGAAGCCATAGGGAGGGGGGTCCAGTATCCATTGAGGTAATAAACCAGTTTGCTCCACATGACCATGTAGTTTTTACCGGCACCGAAGCGCTCTGCGGCAAAGGTGCCCAATTCCTTGGTGACGACGGCATCATTCGCCCGCAGCGTGTTATGGTTGCTCATCTCCTGTTGCGAATTTCCCAGGGGGTGGAGTGCCAGGTGGTAACTGCACGCAATCGTGCCGAATGCCAGCACCGCGGCAGCGGGGGCTATTTTCGTCCCTTCCCTCCCCATTCGTTTGGCCATCCATGCAGCACACCCGGTGACCCCCTTGGCAGCCAGGAGCAGGATAATCGGCTGATAGGGGACGAGATATTTCCACCAGCCGTTGGTAAAGACCGGCAGGACGAGAAAGATCAGCAGCGGGGAGAGCAGCAGAGCCTTCTTCTCTCTTCGGAGGGTCCCCCAGCTGCACCACAGTGAAGCACCGGCTGCAGCAAAGAGATAGAGCGGGATGAGGTTGGGGAAGCGTTCCATGCCGCTATTGTGGGGGATTCTTCCCGGGAGTTCATTTGACAGGTTGCGCAGATAATCGGCAAAGCTTTGCCCGGGATCGGTCATCCAGAAGGCAACCAGATCCTTCAACCCCTTCGGCTCCTGCCACCTCAATTTGCCGGAGGCGGTCAAGCCCCAGAGTTCGGGGTTACGGGCGTCCTGCATCTTTGCGTCTCGCCCTTTCATCCAGATGAGGACATAGGATGTCTTCGGGCTGATGACGATGGTGCCGTACTGCTTTTTGAGAAAAGCGAGGTACGGTGACGCGGCGATGAAGAAGCAGATCAACGTAATTGCGCAGAGTTTAGCTGCTGCGGTACGGGAAAGCTCTCTTCCGCTGCAGGCCGCCGTCCCGCCGAGGACAAAGACCATGATCAGGAAACCCTCGGAGCGCGAGAGGTACGCAAGGGCGAAGGCAAGCCCGGCGGCCGCTGCGAATCCAGGCGAACGCTTCAGGAATGCCCGGGCAAAGAGCAGCAGGGAAACGGCAAGAAAGGCCGCGTAGACGATCTCGGGCTCGGTAGAGTAGGAGATACTCAGCAGATGGGGGGAGAGGGCGGTGAGAATGGCGGCAGCCAGTGCGGTTGTGCGGTCAAACAGGCTCTCCGCGAGTTTGTAGATTGCGGCAACGAGGATGATGCCCATGAGCGGGGAGATGAATGAGGTGATGAGCAGCAGGTCGCTGTTCCCGGAGATCTTGGCACCGGCCGCAATCAGCAGGGAGAAGAGGGGGGGGGCCCAGAGGGCTTGCCATCCCAGTTCGCCCCCCAGCAACAGGTTGCGGGCGATCTGCATATAGGTGACGCCATCGGCCGTAAGCCCCGGAACGGTATAATTGTTCCAGAGAACGAGTACCGACAGCAGTACCGGTACAAGGGGGAGTATCCCCTTGAAGCGGTCCATTGGCCGTTCATTCATGGATGGAGTGTTCTCCCTTCCTCAAGAGTCCACCCGGGACAGGGGCGCGGTTGAGTCCGCTCACGGTGTGGCTGTCTTCCGGCGCGGCTTTTTGCTCCCCTTCTTCTCCTTATCCTGCACCTGTTCTGCCATCTCGGTCAGGCGCCTGTCCACCAGATGGAAGAGGCTCTTCCGGGGAAATTCTCCCCGTTTATCCCGTTGTCCCGCCGGCATGCCGGTAAGGATCTCGATACCCTCCTCGATCGTCTCCACGCTCCAGATGTGGAACGTTCCCGCTGCCACCGCCTTGACCACCTCGTCGCACAGCATCAGGTGGCGTTCGTTGGCCTTGGGGATCATTACCCCCTGATGGCCGGTAAGCCCCTGGGATTTACAGACCGCATAAAATCCTTCGATCTTGAAGTTGACGCCGCCGATGGCCTGCACCATGCCCCGCTGGTTGACGCTGCCGGTGACGGCGATCCCCTGCCTGATCGGCACCCTGGAGAGGGCCGAGAGCAGGGCGTACAGCTCGGTGGACGAGGCGCTGTCACCTTCGATGCCGTCATAGGACTGTTCAAAGCAGATGGACGCTGAAAGGGAGAGCGGATTCTTCACGGCAAAAGTCCCCCCCAGGTAGCCGGTGAGGATCAGCACCCCTTTGTCGTGGATCGGTCCCGACAGCTTGACCTCCCGTTCGATATTGACCATTCCCCCCTGTCCGGCATAGACCCGGGCGGTGATGCGGGTCGGGCGGCCGAAGGTGTGGTCGCCGAGGCCGATAACCGAAAGTCCGTTGATCTGACCGGTCACAGCACCGTCCGTGTCCACCATGATGGTACCGTCTTCGTACAGCTCGTGCATCCGCTCCTCGATGCGGTTGACCCGGTAGAGCTTTTCCTGGGCAGCCCGCAGCACATCCTCGCCGGTTACCAGGCTGTGGCCGTCCTTGTGGGCCCAGTAGCTGGCCTCGCGGATGAAATCGGCGATCTCCATGAACTGAGAGGAGAGTTTGCGCTGGTCTTCCACCATGCGGGCGGTATATTCCAGCAGCCGGGCGATGCCGCTACGGTCGAAATGCAGCAGCCCTTCGTTACGGCTGTGAGTTGCCACGAAAAGGGCATAGTCGTGCATGACCTCCGGGGTCCGGGCAACCCGGCTGTCAAACTCCGCCTTTACCTTGAAGAATTTCCGGTAGTCGGGATCGACGTAGAAGAGCAGGTAGTAGATCCAGGGGGTGCCGATCATGACGATCTTGGTCTGCATCGGCACCGCTTCCGGCTTGAGTGTCACCATGGTCATGAACCGGTACTGCTCCAGGACATCCTCGATCCGGATATCGCCGGTGCGGATACAGCGTTTCAAGGCATCCCAGACGAAGGGATTGATCAGCACCTCGCGGGCGTCAACCACCAGATAGCCGCCATTGGCCCGGTGCAGGGCACCGGCGCGGATCATGGTGAAATCGGTGACCGCCACACCACCGTACTGCATGGTGTGCTCGATACGGCCGAAGAGGTTGTTGTAGGTGGGGTTCGATTCGAACACGACCGGTGCACCCGCGGTATCCTTGTTATCCACCAGCAGATTGACCATGTAGCGCTCGAAGGTGGGCTCCTGTCGCGGCATCTTGATGCCGGGGATCTGTGTCTGGGGGGGCTGAGGCTTGAAATCGTCAAGGTTGTTGATGATGTCCTCACGGATGGAATCAAGATAGAGCAGCACCTTTTCCAGCCCGGCATATTTCTCCCGGAGCGGATCGATGCGATGTCCCAGGCAGGACATCCCCAGATCCCGGTCGGCCTGTCCCAAGGCATCCTTGGTCAGCTTCTCGTTGTCCCGCACCCGCCGCAGGACCTCGTTCAGCCGCTCGGTCAGAGTCTTGCCCAACTGGTCGAGCTTCTGGCGCTTCTTGTCACTGAGCGCCTCATACTCATCCTGCGTGTAGTTGCGTCCCCCGGTCTGGGGGACAACCACCAGGCCAGAGACGGTGCGCTGCAGGGCAAAGCCGTACTTGGCGGTTTCTTTTTCCAGATCCTGGAAGAGGTCGTTGTTGCTTTTCTGGTACGCCTCCAAGATCTCGGAGCGGCGGGTTTCGTACTCCGGGCTTTCCAGTGCCTTGGGGATATCGGTCTTGAAGGCATCGACCAGATCCTTCATGTCAGCGGCCAGCTCACTTCCCATCCCGGCAGGCAGGGAGAGGGAGATGGCGGAATCGCTGTCCTTGAAGTTGTTGACGTAGATCCAGTCATTCGGTTTCGGTTCATCCTTGGCCCGTTTCCTGAGGATATTGCGGATGGTGGAGGTGCGGCTGGTCCCGGTTTCACCGGAAATGAACAGGTTGAAGCCGGTCTCCTCCATCCCCAGGCCGAATTCGATGGAACGCAATGCCCGCTGCTGACCGATGGCATAGTCCAGGTCCGGCAGCTCCTCAGTGGTCTCGAAATCGAAATGGTCCGGGTCGCAGATCCAGCGGAGTTGCTCAGGGGGCAGCAGATGGGAACGGGGTGTCATGGGGTCTCCTTGTGGGCTTTTCTGGCGATGGTTTCCAGGGCCAGGGCCACGGCGGCGGTTGCCTGATCGTTGAGCGGGAGCGTCCCGGCCAGAGCCTCGATGTGCCTCCGCTGCTGCAGCAGCCGGTACGATGTGGGGAAATTAAGGTCATAGACCCAGGAAATCTGCAGCAGCTTGAAATCGTTCAGCACCTGGACGTTCTTCAGGTCGATGATTCTGCCGGAACTCAACTCTCCTACACAGGCCGGGGTGATTCGGGGATGGTCCGGGAAGCCGAGGGTGACCGCCGAGGGGCGCTGGTTGTCCGGCAGCCGGAAATAGTCGAAGAACACCCGCCAGATATCCAGTTTGTCGGCATCGCGGATCAGGCGGATATAGAGGTCGGTTGGCGAGGCATGGTTAGCAGGAAGTGCCAGCAGGTTGTGGAAACGGACCGCCTCCTCAATAATCGTGCGCTCCTCCTCCGGCAGATCCGCCAGCAGTCCCTGCGCACGAATTACCTCGATGCCGAGGCGGGCGTGGTTGTCGGAGTCGCTGTCGCGGAAGGTCCGCCAGCGGCGGAACTGGGGGAAGCGTCCCACGTCGTGCAGCAGGGCGGTCGCTTCGGCGATGCGTGCCTGACCGGGGGGCAGCCCCTCGCCCTCGGCCAGCAGGGCCATGATCTCGCAGACCTTGCGGGTGTGCTCCACCTTGAGCAGGATATTGCGGTAGCCTTCCGCGTCGATATCGTTATAGGTCTGAACATAGCTGTCGAACCAGTCGTGCAGGGCATCCAGCCGAGATTGTTCCATTGTGCGGTCCGGTGTGAGGGTATGATTGAAATCGGGAGCATAATACTGTACCCTGCCGGTCATGTCATGTCATTTATGAGAGGATGCAGATGCAGTTATCGCTTCTCGATGCCGTCAACCCTGAAGATGCTGCCCGTAGCCGGTCCAATGAGTTGCGCCGGCTGATCGAATACCATAACCGCCAGTATTATCTGCTGGATGCGCCTACGGTCTCCGACGCCGAGTATGATGCCCTGTTTCGGGAGCTGCAGCAGTTGGAGAATCAGTTTCCGGCCCTGGTTACTCCTGACTCCCCCACCCAGCGGGTCGGGGGAGCCCCGCTGGACAAGTTTTCCAGCGTCACCCATCGTATCCCCATGCTCTCCCTGGAAAATGCTGTCAACGCCGCAGAAATTAATGAATTTGACCAGCGGGTGAAAAAAAACCTCGGGCTTGGCCCGGAATTGCCGATACGTTATCTGTGCGAACCGAAAATGGATGGCCTGGCGATTGAGCTGATCTATGTTGACGGGCTGATGACGACCGCCTCTACCCGTGGGGATGGCGTCACCGGGGAGGATGTAACGGAGAATATCCGTACTATCAGGTCCCTGCCGCTGCGGTTATCCGGCCAGGGGGTGCCGCGCCTGCTGGAGGTGCGTGGCGAGGTGTTTCTTTCTCTGGATGCCTTCCGGCACATCAATTCCGAGAAGGAAGAGAACGGCGAGGCCCCCTTTGCCAATCCGCGCAACGCGGCGGCCGGTTCGTTGCGCCAGCTTGATCCCCGCGTGACGGCCCGCCGGCCGCTTTCGATCTACTGCTATGCCCCCGGAGTCGTCGAAGGGGCGGAGTTCCGTTCGCAGGAAGAGTTTTTCGCCGCCATCGCCGGTTGGGGATTGCCGGTGAATCCTTTGGTGCGAGGGGCAGACGGGATTGGCGCCGAGGTGGCGTTTTACGAGGAGATGCAGGGGCAGCGGGAATCGCTTCCCTATGAGATTGATGGCACGGTTATCAAGGTCGACTCTTTTGCGCTGCAGCGGGAGTTGGGGGAGAAGAGCCGTTCCCCCCGGTGGGCGGTGGCCTGCAAGTTTCCTCCCCGCCAGGCGGTGACCGTCTTGGAGGAGATCCTCCCCTCGGTCGGCAGGACAGGCGTGATCACTCCGGTGGCGGTGCTCCGGCCGGTGGAGATCTCGGGGGTTACGGTTTCCCGGGCCACCCTGCATAACTGGGACGAGATCGCAGCCAAGGATATACATATCGGTGATCACGTGGTGGTGGAGCGTGCGGGTGATGTTATCCCTGCCGTGGTCAAGGTGCTGGCTGAACGGCGAACCGGTGCCGAACGACTCTTTCCGCCGCCGGAGGTCTGTCCGGAGTGCGGCTCCACGGTCGTGCAAATTCCCGGAGAGGTGGCCCTGCGCTGCATGGGGTTGGCCTGTCCCCCCCAGATCAGGGAGTCTATCGTCCATTTTGCCTCCCGGAACGCCATGGACATCGAAGGGCTGGGTGATAAATTCGTCGAACAGCTCTACAGCCTGGGGCTGGTCAAGAGCGTCGCCGACATCTATCGGCTGACCCGCGATGATTTCATGCAGTTCGACCGGATGGGGGAGAAGCTGGCTTCCAATCTGCTGGCCGCCATCGAGAGCAGTAAACGGCGCGAACTGGGGAGGTTCATCTTCGCCCTCGGTATCCGTCACGTGGGGGAACGGACCGCCAGGTCACTGGCCCATGCATTCGGCAGTCTGGAACACCTTGAGAATGCTGGCTTTGAGGAACTGATCAGCATCCGCGATATCGGCGCCACGGTTGCCCAGAGCATCGTCACCTTCTTTACCAACCCGGGAAACCGGGAGGTGATCCAGCGGATGCTGGAGGCGGGGGTTGCGCCGGCAGCTGAAGAAAAAAAAGTTGGGGGCCGTTTTACCGGCACTACCTTCGTCTTTACCGGTGCTCTGGAACGATTCACACGAGAGGAGGCCCAGCGGATGGTGGAGGCCGAAGGGGGAACCGCCGTCGGTTCCGTATCGAAGAAGACCGGGTACGTAGTCGCCGGCTCGGATGCCGGCAGTAAGCTGGCCAAAGCCCGGGAACTCGGGGTTACCGTGTTGTCCGAAGAGGAGTTTTTGGAATTGCTGGGAGGCTCCTGAGCGGACGTTTAAATATGCAGCAGATGAAGGAGGCAGTGTGGACAAGGTAAGTATGATGATAACGGCCCGTAAGCTGATGAGGGATGTCAGCGATCTTCCGGCCATTCCCGGTATCGTTTCCCAGGTTATTTCCCTGCTGGACAACCCCGAAGCTGATCCGGGAAAGGTGGCCGACCTGATCCTGTCGGACCAGGTATTGGCTGCCCGGGTATTGCGGGTGGTCAACTCGCCGCTGTATCGCACCGTCGGGGAGATCAATTCGGTCAAACGTGCCCTGATGCACATCGGTTTCAAGGCGATTCGCGAGATGATTCTGACCAAGTATTTCGTGGATGCATTCAAGGAGCGGGAACAGCCTTTCGATATCAAGACCTTCTGGCTGCACTCCTTCAGTGTCGGTGCGGTCTCCCGGCGCGTTGCCACCATGACGGGGTATCGTGACCTGGAAAAGGCCTATCTGGCAGGCATTGTCCATGATATCGGCAAGGTTTTCATGGGGCACTACCTGCGCAAGGAATACGGCGAGATGCTGGAGAATATTAACGGTACCCAGTTCCGCACCTACGAGGCGGAGCAGGAATTTTTCGGGACCAGCCACTGCGAGGTGGGTCTCTGTCTGGCCCAGAAGTGGAACTTCCCCCCTGATTATTGTGACATCATCTCCTACCACCATACATCGGAGCGGGCCACCGAGGATCCGTTGCTGACCGCCATCGTCAGTCTGGCGGACTATTTCTGCCTGACCCACGATGCCAAGACCGGTCAGCCGGAGGAAGCGGGGAGGAAGCCCGACCGTTCCGAGGAGAACTCCTGGCAGGTGCTCAAACAGCTTTCCACCAGACCCCTGGGGGCCGACATCCCCTCTTTCTTCGCCACGGTTTCCGCGGAATACCGCGATCTGGCCGAAGAAGTTGACCAGTTGTTCAGGGTGCTGACCAAAAACTAACCCACTGAGTCATCTCATCAACCGGGGCGTACGCGCCCCGGTTTTTATTTACCCACAAAGCAGGGCATCACAGGAGGAAGCCATGTCGGATGAAACACCGGTATCCTGTTCCAAGTGCAGCACTGTCTGGCAGAAATGCGGCACCACCAACTGTTGGAGCGGCGACCCCGAACATGCCCCGCCCAAACCGGGGAACTGTCCCTCGAATACCTACGAAGAGGTGGTGTCGGAGAGTTTCACGGAATACCGCGGTGAGAGCGAGGATGCCCGGATCGCCTTTGTGGCGGCGCGTGTGGAGGGGCTCTGTTATCTGCCGGTGCCGGGGAGCGATGCCGTCAACGCCCGCTGGACGAGGGTGGAGGATACGATCGCCTTTGCCACGCTGATGGGGTACAAGAAGATCGGCATGGCCACCTGCATCGGCCTGCTGGACGAGGCGGAGCGCCTGGCCGCAATCCTGCGGGCACAGGGGTTCGAACCCCAGAGCGTCTGCTGCAAGGCGGGGAGTATCGACAAGCTGGAGTTGGGGCTTCAGGAGAGCGACAAGGTACGTCCCGGCACCTTTGAACCGGCATGCAACCCCATCGCCCAGGCCGAGATCTGCAACCGCCTGGGGACCGATATGAATATCATCGTCGGTCTCTGCGTCGGCCATGACATGCTGTTCAACAAGCATTCGAAGGCACCGGTGACGACCCTGATCGTCAAGGACCGGGTCACCGGCCATAATCCCATTGCCGTCCTCTACGGCCAGAATTTCTACTACAAGCGGTTGCAGAAACAGCCGGTGCTGAGGGGTGACGAGTAATTGCCCCCGGATCTTGACAATGTAGAATTTGTTATTACATTCAAGGTAGATGGGGCAACGCCCCGAACAATTTTAAGCAGAAGGAGGAGACGGTCATGGCACTGGTAAAGTACAACCCGCTCAGAGAACTGCGCACGATGCAGGAGCAGATGAACAGGCTGCTCAATGTGTCCTGGAATCATGATGTTGCCGGAGAGGATATGAAGGAAGGGATCTGGCAGCCGTCGGTGGACATCTACGAGACAACCGACGCCATCGTTATCAAGGCCGAACTGCCGGATGTGGATCAGAAGGATATCGATGTCCGCATTGAGGACAATACCCTGACCATCAAGGGTGAACGCCGCCATGAAGACGAGGTTAAAAAGGAGAACTACCACCGTATCGAGCGTTATTTCGGCTCATTCCAGCGCAGTTTCAGCCTGCCGGCCACCATCGATCAGGAGAACGTGCAGGCTGCCTGTGACAAGGGGGTCTTGACCATCACCCTCCCCAAGAAGGAAGAAACCAAGCCCAAGCAGATCAATGTGGCGGTGAAATGATGCCGTAGGTCTGTCGGCAGGATGGAACAGGACGACGAAGAGCCGGGTGCTTCACCCGGCTCTTCGTGTGTGCGGTTATAAAGAAGCGATCAGGCCTTCGGCTCATCCTTCTTTTCGACAGGTTGTGCGGCGGTAGGGGGGGCGGTATCCACCGGCTGATTCTGGGCCGCGGCTGCCACCTGTTCCGGAGGTGCGGCAGGTTTTTCTTCGGCCTTGCGTGCCTCTTCCTGGATATTCCGTTGGAAATCCTCCGATGCCTTCTTGAATTCGGCCAGCCCCTTGCCGAGTGATTTGGCCAATTCAGGCAGTTTGTGCGGTCCGATCACCAAGAGGGCGATGACAAGTATGATAATAAGTTCCGGCATGCCGATTCCGAACATGAGATCCCTTTCCGTGCATCAAAACTGAAGTGGAATTATTAAAGCCGTAATTTGCATCCTTGGCAATAAAAATCTCTAAAATTCCCCTTGCCATTTCTTTGTGCTGTGCTACTATGCACAAAAATTAGGCAGTCGGTCGCATTCCTCCCGCTCGTACCCTCTCGACCCAGTGTAGTTTATCATGTTGAAATCATTGAAAATAGGTGGTCTGGTGCTGCCGCACAACGTCGTGCTGGCTCCCCTGGCCGGAATTACCAATCACCCTTTCCGTGTCATTTGTCGCCAGGAGGGGGCATCCCTCGCGTATACGGAGATGGTCAGCGTCAACGGGCTGGTGCGTGAAGGGGCCAAGACGATGGCGCTGATGAACAGCTCGTCCGCGGATCGTCCGCTGGGAATCCAGTTGTTCGGCGATACCGCCGATAGCCTGGCCGAGGCAGCCCGCATGGTGGATGGCTACGGCGAACTGATCGATATCAACATGGGATGCCCGGTGCGCAAGGTGGTCGGTACCGGCGCCGGCAGCGCCCTGTTGAAGGAACCGGCTCGAATCGCCGATATCGTCCGTGCCGTGCGGCGGGCCACCAGGCAGCCGTTTACGGTCAAGATCCGATCCGGCTGGCATTGCGGTGACAATACGTTTCGCGAGATCGGCCGGATCGTCGAAGCCGAGGGGTGCGACGCCATTACCCTGCACCCGCGCAGCCGTTCCCAGATGTTTTCCGGTACCGCCGCCTGGGATCAGCTCAGGGAGTTGAAGGAGGCGGTCTCCATCCCGGTTCTTGGCAGCGGTGACCTGTTTACCCCCGAGGACTGCCTGCGGATGCTGGAGCAGACCGGATGCGACGGGATCATGATTGCCCGGGGCGCCCTGGGTGCCCCCTGGATCTTCCGTCAGGTGGCCGAGTTGGCGGAGCGGGGCAGCTATACCGCCATAACCAATCGCCGCCGGGCAGAGATCATGCGGCACCACCTGGAACTGTACTGCCAGGAGTTCGGGGAGCAGATTGCAACCCGTGAGATGAAGAAGCACCTGGGGTGGTATGCCCGGGGGTTTGCCGGTGCGGCAGAGATACGCCGGGTCTGTAATACGGCCCGGGAGAAGCACGACCTGGAAGAATTGATGGAAAGGATTACCGCCATCCCCGATGGACACCACGAACAGGGTTGACATATCCGGCACTCTGCCGGCCGCCCCGGCGGACTATTTCGCCACGGTCATCGACAGCGTCGGCGACGGGGTGATTGTCATCGGGTCCGACGGCATCATCACCCTTTACAACCCCGCTGCGGAGGAGATCACCGGATTTTCCCGCCGGCAGGCCATGGGGAGCGCCTTCGAGAAGCTCTTCTCCCTGGAGCGGACGCTCCTGGAGATGGTTGCCAAGACCATGCGAACCGGCATTACCATTTCAGATCACGAGAATGTGGTGGTTCGCAACAGCGGCAAGGTTATCCCGGTGGCGGCCACCTGCTACCCGCTGATGCTCTCCAGCGGCGAACATATCGGCGCCATCCTGACCCTCAAGGACATCACCTATATCAGGGAACTGGAGGCTGCGGTCCGTCAGGCGGACCGGCTTTCCACCCTCGGCACACTGGCGGCCGGCCTGGCCCACGAGGTCAAGAACCCGCTGGGGGGGATCAAAGGGGCTGCGCAGCTGATGGAGCGGGAGCTTGCCGCCGACAGCGACCTGCGCGAGTACACCGGGGTCATGATCCGCGAGACCGACCGGGTGGACCGCATCATCCGCGAGCTGCTGGATCTGGCCTCGCCTCGCGGTCTCAAGCTGACCCCGGTCAACCTGCACCGGGTGATGGGGGATATCATACTGCTGCAGAAACAGGCGGTGGGTAGTCGGGATATCACCTTTACGAAACAGTTTGATCCCAGCATCCCCGATATCATGGCAGACGAAGAGATGATCACCAGGTTGCTGCTTAACCTGATTCGCAACGCCATCGACGCCATGGGGGAGTCGGGGCGGCTTACGGTGACCAGCAGGGTGCTGGCCGACTACCGGATGGCTCAGAACGAACGGCGCTCGCGCATGGTGGCCATCGAAGTCTGTGACGATGGGCCGGGGATACCGGTGGAGGACCTGGAGAATATCTGGACCCCTTTCTTCAGTAATAAATCAGGCGGCACCGGCCTGGGGCTGACCATCTGCCATAAAATTGTCGCCGAACATCGGGGCATGATCAAGGTGGAGTCCGATCCGGGGCATGGCACCAAGTTCACCGTGCTGCTGCCGCTGGTGCAATAAGAGCAGTTCGATGTTCGGGGTTCGATGTTTAGAACGTCGAACCTAGAACCTCGAACAATGAATTTTACAGGGGTTACTATGCCATTAACACGTATTCTGGTTGCAGATGACGAAGAGAGCATGCGCTGGGTCCTTTCCAAAGCACTCAAACGGAAGGGATTCACCGTCGATCTGGCGAACGACGGTCGTCAGGCCCTGGCTATGATCCAGGAGAATGACTACGATCTGGCGATCCTGGACATCAAGATGCCCGGTATCACCGGCCTGGATCTGCTCGACAAGGTGCGCGATCTGAAAAAGGATCTGCTGGTGGTGATCATGACCGCCGAGGCGAGCATGAAGAACGCCGTGGAGGCCATGAAGCGCGGCGCCTATGACTATATCACCAAGCCCTTCGACCTGGACGTGATCGATGCCATTATCGAAAAGGTGGCCCGGGCGCGGGAGATCGCCGGCCAGGTTACCACCCTCAAGCAGGAGCTGAAGGACCGCTACCAGGTGGAAAAAAACATCATCGGCAACTCTCCGGCCATGCGGGAGGTCTAC
>CAZSTJ010000069.1:0-14711 GCA_964609805.1 uncultured Geobacter sp.
GAAAGAGTCCGTGGCCATCATCGGCGAGAACATCCAGATCCGCCGTTTCGCCAAGTACGATGTAGCCGGCGACGGCTGCATCGGTTCCTACATCCATGCCGGCGGCAAGATCGGCGTCATGGTTCAGGTAGACAGCCCGGCAGTGACCGCTGCTAACCGTGAAGGTCTGCAGGCCTTCGTGAGGGACATCGCTATGCATTCGGCCGCCGCCGCTCCGCGCTACGTCAGCCAGGACCAGGTCGATGCCGATGTTCTCGAGCGCGAGAAGGATATCTACCGCGCCAAGGCCCGTGAAACCGGCAAACCGGAAAACATCATCGAGAAGATCATCGAAGGACAGGTCAAGAAGTTCTTCTCCGAGATCTGCCTGATCGAGCAGCAGTTCGTCAAGGACACCGACAAATCGATCCAGCAGGTCGTCAAGGAAGCCGGCACCGCAGCCGGCGGGACCGTTGCCATCAAGCGCTTCGAGCGCTTCGTTCTCGGCGAGGGGCTGGAAAAGAAGGAATCGGACTTTGCCGCCGAGGTGGCGGCAGCGGCCGGCCTGTAAGAATAGGTTAAAGCCGGCCAGAAATGGCCGGCTTTTTTTATAGGGAGTGACATATTTGAGCGCTGCCGGCGTTGGCCCGTCAAAAGCTCCTCGACATAGCGCTGCTATGCCTGCGTCGCTTTTTTCCGGTCCGCCTGGGCATCATCTCAAATCTGCCACTCCCCGCGCCCCAACCGACCAATACAGGAGGGAACACCATGAGCAGGCCGTCATTCACCAGAGTTCTTCTTAAACTGTCCGGCGAGTCGCTGGCGGGTGACCAGGGGTACGGCATCGATCCCCAGACCATCAACGCCATTGCCAAGGAGATCAGTGAGGTGGTGGCCCAAGGGGTCCAGTTGGCCCTGGTGATCGGCGGTGGCAACATCTTCCGCGGTCTGGCGGCCTCTTCGAAGGGGATGGACCGGGCAAGTGCCGATTACATGGGGATGCTGGCCACGGTGATCAACTCACTGGCCATGCAGGATGCCCTTGAGAAACAGGGGGTCTCCACCCGGGTTCAGTCCGCCATCGCCATGCAGGAGGTGGCCGAGCCCTACATCCGCCGCCGCGCCATGCGCCACCTGGAAAAGGGGCGGGTCGTCATCTTCGGTGCCGGCACCGGCAACCCCTACTTCACCACCGACACCGCTGCCAGTCTCCGGGCCATGGAGATCAACGCCCAGGTCATCCTCAAGGGGACCAAGGTGGACGGCGTCTACTCCGCCGATCCCAAGAAGGATCCGGATGCGGTCAAGCTCCCCGAGCTCACCTATATCGAAGTCCTCAAGAAGGGGCTGCAGGTGATGGACGCCACCGCCATCTCCCTCTGCATGGACAACAAGCTGCCGATCATCGTCTTCGACCTTACGACTGAAGGCAACATCAAGAAGGTTATCAGCGGCGAAGCAATCGGAACCATCGTACAAGGAGAATAGCAGATGCCAAAAGCCATACTCGATGACATGAAAGCACACATGGAGAAGACCCTCGGGGTTCTCAAGAACGAGTTCCAGAAGATCCGCACCGGACGCGCCACCACTTCTATCCTGGACTCGGTCAAGGTCGACTACTACGGCAATCCTTCCGCCATCAGCCAGGTGGCTACCCTGGCGATACCGGAACCGCGCACCATCACCATCGCCCCCTGGGAAGCCAAGATGATCGGCCCCATCGAAAAGGCGATCCTCAACTCCAATATCGGCCTGACCCCCTCCAACGACGGCAAGACCATCCGGCTCAACCTGCCCCCGCTGACAGAGGAACGTCGTAAGGAGATCGTCAAGGAGCTGAAGAAAAAGGCCGAGGAAGACAAGGTTGCCCTCCGTAATATCCGCCGTGACGCCATCGACAAGCTCAAGAAGCTGGAGAAGGATAAAGGGATCACCGAGGACGAACTCAAGAAGTACGAAAAGGATGTCCAGGACGCTACCAAGAGCTATGAAGCCAAGATGGACGAGGCCGTAGCCCACAAGGAAAAAGAGGTCATGGAAGTCTGATGGAACCGCTTGATCCGGACAAGCTGCCGGTCCATCTCGCCATCATCATGGACGGCAACGGCCGCTGGGCCCAGCAGCGCATGCTGAAACGCATCGTCGGGCACCAGCGGGGCGCCGAAACCGTCAAGATGGTCGTGGAGCAGTCCAGTCTGCTCGGGATCAAGTACCTGACCCTTTTCGCCTTTTCATCCGAGAACTGGTCCCGGCCGGCAGTCGAGGTCCGGGCGCTGATGACCCTGTTGAAGAAGTACATTCGCCAGGAAACGGCCCGGATGATGCGCAAAAACATCCGTTACAACGTCATCGGCAACCGGAGCGATCTGCCGACGGACGTGAACGACACCCTCGACGAGGCGATCCAGAAGACCTCCGGCAACACCGGCATGACCCTGACCCTGGCCCTCTCCTACGGCGGCCGGCAGGAGCTGAGCATGGCGGCGGCGAGGCTTGCCCGCGATGTGGCTGCGGGAAAATGTACCCCGGAGGAGATCACGCCGGAGCTGTTCGGCGGTTACCTCGACACGGGCGGGCTCCCCGATCCTGATCTGTTGGTGAGAACCAGCGGAGAGATGCGCATCAGCAACTTCCTCCTCTGGCAACTGGCCTATACCGAACTGTACTTCACCGAGACCAACTGGCCCGACTTCACCATCTCCGAACTCCACAAGGCCCTTGCCGACTACCAGTCGCGCGAGCGGCGCTTCGGCAAGACGAGCGATCAGCTCGTGAAGGGGAACTAGCCATCAAACGCCTGATCACGGCCCTTATCCTGCTGCCGGTTGTCATCCTGACGGTTATCAAGGGATCTCCCTTCGCGTTCGCCTGCCTGCTTTCCCTGTTCACCTGCTTCGGCATGCTGGAATTCTACCGGATGGCCCTCCCCGGGCGAAACCTTGAGGCATGGTGTGCGGCCTTCTGCGGCGCCGTGATGATCTTCGTGCCGCTCTTCCAGGACTGCAGGCTGGGACTTGGTGCCCTGACCCTGCTCTTCATCGCCTTTGCTCTGCTGTTCCTCTTCCGACTCCGGGAGATCGAACACGCCGCCCGGGAGATTGCCTACGCCGCCCTGGGGTTCATCTACATACCGCTGCTGCTGATGCACCTGACTATGCTCCGCCAGCAGGCCTACGGCTGGCAGTGGCTGCTGGTGATCATGCTGATCGTCATGACCAACGATTCCGCCGCCTACTATACCGGCAGCGCCTTCGGCCGGAACCGTCTCTACCCGCAGGTCAGCCCCAAGAAGAGCATCGAGGGGGCCCTCGGCGGGCTCATCGGCAGCGTCGGCGGCACCATGCTGGCCAAACACACCTTCTTCCCACAGCTGACGATCGCCGATGCCCTGTTTACCGCCGTTATCGTCGGCATGGTCGGCCAGACCGGTGACCTCTTCGAGTCCCTCCTCAAGCGGAGCTTCGGGGTCAAGGACTCGGGTTCCTGCATCCCGGGACACGGCGGGGTCCTCGACCGGCTGGACAGCATCATCTTTGCCGCGCCGGTGACCTACTACTATGCCATTTATTTTTTCAGGGGATAGACCATGAAACCGCTTTCCATACTTGGCTCAACCGGCTCCATCGGCGTCAGTACGCTTGAGATCGTTGCCGCCTATCCTGACCGTTTCCGGGTAGTCGCCATGTCCGCCGGGAGAAACCTGGAACTCTTTGCCGAACAGATTCGCCAATTCAAGCCGCAGATTGCCGCCATTGCCTCGCAGGATGATGTCCCCCGACTGAAAGGGCTCTGCGCCGGCATTGACGTTGCGATCCTGGGGGGGGTAGAGGGGCTGATCGCCGCCGCCACCGCCAACGAGACCGAAATGGTGGTGGCAGCCATCGTCGGGGCTGCCGGGCTGGCTCCCACCGCAGCCGCCGTACGTGCCGGCAAGGATATCGCCCTTGCCAACAAGGAGACCCTGGTCACCGCCGGTCACCTCTTTATGGAGATGGTTGCCCAGTACGGCGTCAAGCTCTACCCGGTGGACAGCGAGCACAGCGCAGTATTCCAGTCCATCGAAGGGCACCGGAGCGAAGATATCGAAAAGATCATCCTGACCGCCTCCGGCGGCCCGTTCCGCAATACCCCGACCGAACAGCTGGTAAACGTTACGGTGAAGGACGCCCTCAACCATCCCAACTGGAGCATGGGGCGCAAGATCACCATCGATTCGGCCACCATGATGAACAAGGGGCTGGAGGTCATCGAGGCCCGCTGGCTCTTCGACGCTCCGGTGGAAAAGATCGAGGTCAATATCCATCCCCAGAGCATCATCCACTCCATGGTCGAATATGTGGACGGCTGCGTCATCGCCCAGCTCGGCACCCCGGACATGAAGGCACCCATTGCCTACGCCCTCTCCTATCCGGAGCGGATCGCCACCGGCGTCAAGCCGCTGGATCTAACCTCCCTCTCCGGTCTCACCTTCTTCAAACCGGACCTGGAGAAGTTCCGCTGTCTGGCCCTGGCCTACCGTGCCATCAATGAAGGTGAAAGCATGCCGGCGGTCATGAACGCCGCCAACGAAATCGCGGTTGATGCATTCCTTGAGGGACGCATCGGCTTTACTCAAATTGCCGACCTCATCGAGCGGACCATGGATGCCCATCAGGCCCATGATCTGAAGTCTATTGAAGAGGTTTTGGAGGCCGATGCCTGGGGGCGCACCACCGCCCTCTCCATCTGCGGAGGTTTGACACACTGATATGATGGTCATCTACGCCATAATAGTCCTCGGTATCCTCATCTTCGTTCACGAGCTCGGTCACTTTATCGTGGCCAAACTGTTCAACGTTAAGGTCGAGAAGTTCTCCCTCGGATTCGGTCCGAAGCTGCTCGGCCGGCAGATCGGCGAAACCGAATATCTCCTCTCCGCCTTCCCGCTCGGCGGATACGTCAAGATGTTCGGCGAGGGGGGAGCCATAGAGGGGGATACACCTCCGCCAAGCGAAGAGACGGAGAAGAGCTACGACGAAGAGTCCGGCGAAGCCCTGGATGAACCGCCCGAACTGACCGAGGAGGAGAAGGCCCGTTCCTTCGCCCACAAACCGGTCCTGGCGCGGATCGCCATTGTCATGGCCGGACCGCTCTTCAACCTGATTTTTGCCTGGCTGATCTTCATCGTCCTCTGCATGATCGGGGTCCCCACCGTCACCTCCCGGATCGGCGACGTACTCAAGGACAAGCCGGCAGCCCGTGCAGGCCTGATGAAGAATGATCTGGTCACGACCATCAACGGTAAAAAGGTCACCCAGTGGGACGACATTGCGGGACTCATCGCCGACAGCAAGGGGAACCCGGTATCCCTGACCGTGCAGCGCGGCAACGAGTCCCTGCAGTTCACCATGACACCGGAACCCCGGATCGCCAAGAACCTTTTCGGTGAAAGCGTCAAGGGACATGCCATCGGCATCGCCGCCGCCGGCGAGGTCGTGACGGATGTATCCGATCCCCTGCAGGCAATCGTCAAGGGGACCCGCCAGACCTGGAAGGTTATCGATCTGACGATCCTGTCTCTGGTCAAGATGGTACAGCGGGTGGTACCGCTGGACAGCGTCGGCGGGCCGATCATGATCGCCAAAATGGCCGGTGAGACTGCCCAGATGGGAGGTTCCAGTTTCCTGGCCTTCATGGCGCTGCTCTCGATTAATCTCGGAGTTCTTAACCTGCTGCCGGTACCGGTTCTGGATGGCGGGCACCTCTTCTTCTACTTCTGTGAACTGATCTTCCGCCGTCCGGTCAGCCGCAAGGTACGGGAATATGCCCAGCAGGTCGGCCTCTTCCTGCTCCTCTCCCTGATGGTGCTGGCGTTCTACAACGACATTGTCAGATATTTCTTCAGCAGCCAGGGATAACGATCTGTCGCCTCTTAATCTGTTCCGCAGCCGGGGTGTATCATGAAGAGCCTCATCGAAGGGATTCTCGAATTCCGTGAGCAGCGGTTCCCGGAACTGTCTCAGCGTTTCCGGAATCTTGCCGACGGACAGAGCCCCGATACCCTGTTCATCTCCTGCTCCGACAGCAGGGTCGTTCCCAGCCTCCTGCTGTCGACGGAGCCGGGGGAACTGTTCATCATGCGCAACGTCGGCAACCTGCTTCCCCCCTGCAATCCCGACGGCGTTTCCACCGGTGACCTGTCCGAGGCCAGCGCCCTGGAGTACGCTGTCCACGTCCTCAAGGTCGACACGATCATTGTCTGCGGCCACTCCGGTTGCGGGGCCATGGAGGCCGTGCTCACCGGTAAACCGTTAACCGACACACCCAATCTGGCCTCGTGGCTCAAACATGCGGCAACAGCCGCTGAGCGTCTGCGTGACGGCGGTTCGCTGGACAGTACCCTTCCCCCGGCCGACCAGCTTTCCCAGCTCAACGTTCTGCTCCAGCTGGAACACCTGGTCAGCTATCCGTTCGTCTGCGACCGGCTTGCTGACGGTTCGCTGCAGATGGGCGGCTGGTGGTTCGATATCTCCAAAGGGGAGATGTCCGCGTACGATCAGGATCTCGACCGTTTTGTCCTCATCGACCGTGCGACTGCCGGGGCGCAGCTGATAGAACGTTTTACCAGAAAGAGCACCAACTGCGGCTGCGGCGACACCGCAGCATGAAGATCCTGGCCCTGGATACCGCCACCTCCCAGGCAACCATCGCACTCTCTATCAACGGCAGGATCGCTGCCGAGACCTCCTTTAACGCCGACCGGACCCTCTCCGCCCGCCTGATAGCGGAGATCGGCCACCTCCTCTCTTTGGCAGGCTGCACCATGGCGGATATCGACCTCTGCGCCGCCGCGGTCGGCCCCGGCTCCTTTACCGGCGTCAGGGGTGGCATCGCCACGGTCCAGGGGTTGGCACTTGCCTGCGGCACACCCTGCGCCGGCTTCTCATCCTTACTCCTGCTGGCTATGAATTTTACCCTCGATCCAACCCCGGTCTGCCCCCTGCTGGATGCCCGCAAGAGCGAAGTCTACGGCGCGCTCTACGACTGCTCCGCTCCCATACCGTCTCCCCTGATCGCCGACTGCGTCCACCCCCCTGCGGTGTTCCTCGACCGGCTCTGCGGTGAGATCAACGGCCCGGTCATCTTCTGCGGCGACGGCGCGATCAGGTACCACGACACCATCGCTGAACGTCTCGGCGACAGAGCCCTCTTTGCCCCCGAGGCACTCAACTGGTCCCATGCCGCCAACGGCACAATCCTGGCACAACACGCCGTTGACCTCGGCAGAACAATTACACCCGCCAACCTCCTCCCCACCTACCTTCGCGCCTCGGATGCCGAGATCAATCGCACCCGACAGTTGTAAATTGGTCATACAACTATTTACAATTACTAAAGCATTTCACTTTTAATAAAATCCACTTGTATACGCTGCTTTTCCTGATATAATTCTTGAACTTTTATCGGTTTTTCGGTTTCACCATCCTATCCATGGAGCGTGCAGCATGAATATTCACGAGTATCAGGCCAAGGAGATTCTCAGCAGTTACGGCATACCGATCCCCCGGGGACGGGTTGCACTGACCTCGGACCAGGTGGAGCGGGCCGCCAAGATGATGGGCGGACGCTGCGTCGTCAAGGCACAGATCTATGCCGGCGGGCGCGGCAAGGCCGGCGGCGTCAAGCTGGTACACTATCCGGAGCAGGCCCAGGAATACGGCAAGGAGCTCTTCGGCCGCACCCTGGTCACCAACCAGACCGGCCCGGAAGGGCTCAAGGTCCGCCGCATCCTGGTGGAGGAGGCGGTTGAGATCGCCCGTGAATTCTACCTCTCCATTACCCTGGACCGGGAATCCTCCCGTTACGTCCTGATCGCCTCGGCCGAGGGGGGGATGGATATCGAGGAGGTTGCCCAGAAGAGCCCCGACAAGATCCGCACCCTGCTGATCGATCCCTATACCGGCCTGCGCCCCTTCCAGGCCCGCAAGATCGCCCTGGAGCTGGGACTGTCCGGTTCGGTCTGCGAGGACTGTGTCGAACTGCTGATGAACCTCTACCGGGCCTTCCAGGAAAAGGACTGCGCCCTGGTGGAGATCAACCCTCTGGTGGTCACCAAGGCAGGCTGGCTCATGGCTATGGATGCCAAGATTACCTTCGACGACAACGCCGTCTACCGTCACCGTGAGTACCCTGACATGATGGACTACTCCCAGCTGGACCCGCTGGAGATCACCGCCGGCAAGTACGACCTGGCCTACATCAAGCTGACAGGCTCCATCGGTTGCCTGGTCAACGGCGCCGGCCTGGCCATGGCCACCCTTGACGTGCTCAAGGAGTGCGGCGGCGAGCCGGCCAACTTCCTGGATGTGGGAGGCGGGGCCACCCGTGAGAAGGTTGCCGAGGCCTTCCGCATCATCCTTCAGGACAAGGATGTCAAAGGGATCTTCGTCAACATCTTCGGCGGCATCATGCGCTGCGACGTCATTGCCCATGGCATCATCGAAGCGGCCAGCGAAGTCAACTGCACCCTCCCCATTGTCGTCCGGATGGACGGCAGCGAGGTGGAGGTCGGCAAGAAGCTGCTGCGCGAATCGGGGCTCAATGTCCAGGTCGGCGATAACCTGGGAGATGCCGCCTCGCGCATTGTGAAGATGCTGGGATAGAAACGGTTCTAGGTTCGGGGTTCTAGGTTTACAACCTCGAACTTCTAACTTCGAACTTCGAACCCCGAACCCGAACCTCGTACATCGAACTTATTCGGAGGAACAATGTCCATACTGCTCAACAAGCATTCCAGAATACTCGTTCAAGGGATCACCGGCCGAAGCGGCCTCTTCCACACCCAACAGTGCCGGGAATACGGCGCCAACATCGTAGCCGGCGTCACCCCCGGTAAGGGGGGCATCCACATCGAGGGGATCCCGGTCTTCAACACCGTGGCCGAGGCGGTTAAATACACCGAGGCCAACGTTGCCATGATCTTCGTCCCACCCCCCTTTGCCGCCGATGCCATTCTGGAAGCGGCCGACGCCGGCATCGAGCTGGCGGTCTGCATCACCGAGGGGATCCCGGTCCGGGACATGGTGCCGGTCAAGGCCATGCTGCGCGGCAGCAAGACCCGTCTCGTCGGCCCCAACTGCCCCGGCGTCATCACCCCGGGCGAATGCAAGGTCGGCATCATGCCGGGCCACATCCATAAGAAGGGTAAGATCGGCGTGGTCTCCCGCTCCGGCACCCTCACCTACGAGGCGGTCAAGCAGCTCACCGACATGGGCCTCGGCCAGTCCACCTGCGTCGGTATCGGTGGCGATCCGATCATCGGCATGAACTTTATCGATGTACTGCAGCTCTTCAACCAGGACCCGGATACGGAAGGGGTCTTCATGATCGGCGAGATCGGCGGGGGAGCTGAAGAGGCCGCAGCTGAGTGGATCAAGAAGAACATGAAGAAGCCGGTAGCCGCCTTCATCGCCGGCGTCACCGCCCCCCCGGGCAAGCGGATGGGCCATGCCGGCGCCATCATCACCGGCGGTAAAGGAAAGGCCGAGGACAAGATCCGCACCCTGCAGGAATGCGGCGTGGTGGTCTCCACCAGCCCCACCCGCATGGGAGAGGCGATGATGGAGGCCCTCAAACGTGCCGGCAAGGGTGCGCCCAAGGCAGATGCCAAGAAACCGACCGACAAACCGGCGGCAAAGAAGGCACCGGCCAAACCGAAGAAATAGTCCCGACTCATCCAGGTTACGAAAAAGCCCCGCCTCTCAAAAGATGCGGGGCTTTTTGTGTCAGTTAAACTGATGCAGATTGACACGCGGCGGGAAACTGGACAAAATGCCACTCCATTGCAGCGGGAGTCAGTCGATGGTCATCAATACTTCTCTCATATTTGTGCTAAGAGAATGGGCGGCGGTAACAGGATGAAAAAGGAAAAGACCGGCTCGGTGATCGTCACCCGGCAGGAACATGGCATATCCCGCAAGCTCATGAGCCCGAACGCCCTGCGCATCCTCTATCGATTGCGTGACAACGGCTATGTCGGCTACCTCGTCGGCGGGTGCGTGCGCGACCTCCTGCTCGGACGGGAGCCAAAAGATTTCGACGTGGTTACCAATGCCACCCCGAACGAGCTGAAGCGGATGTTCCGCAACTGCCGTCTGATCGGGCGGCGGTTTCGTCTTGCCCACATCCACTTCCAGGACGAGATCATCGAGGTGGCGACCTTCCGCTCCCAGACGACGGGCGACACCGAGCCCGAGCCGACGGAGGTACCGGTGCCGGAGCAGCGGCAACGGCACCAGCGGATGGTGAAGGACGATGACGGCATGATCCTGCGGGACAATGTCTACGGCACCCCGGAAGAGGATGCCCTGCGCCGCGACTTTACCGTCAATGCCCTCTCCTACAACATCGCCGACTTCTCGATCATCGATTACACCGGCGGTATCGCCGACCTCAACGCAGGCATCATCCGCACCATCGGCGATCCCGCCGTCCGTTTCCAGGAAGATCCGGTCCGGATGCTGCGGGCGGTGCGCTTTGCCGCCCAGCTCGGCTTTACCATCGAGGAAACAACCCATCAGGCGCTGGTGGCCGCCGCTGACACGATCGTCAGGGCTGCGCCGCCACGGCTCTATGAGGAGATGCTCAAACTGTTCCTCTCGGGCGAAGGTGCGAAGTGTTACGACCTCCTCCAACGAACCGGGCTCTTCCCGGCGCTGTTCCCGAATTTCTCTCGCTGGCTCGGCTCTGAACGCGAAGGTTTTCCCCACACCCGGTTCGGTGAAATGCTCGCCTATGTCGATTCCTGCGTCCAGCAGAGAGGCAAAATCTCCCAACCGCTCCTCCTGGCGCTTCTGTTCGGTGAGTACATCGATGAAAAGGCAGAGCGCTGCCGCCAACAGGGTGCACCGTGGCAGCAGAGCATTGACGCCGCCGTGGCAGAGTTCATGGGTGAAACCTGCCCGATCGTCATGATCACGAACCGGGTCGCCATGGCGCTCCGCGACATCATCAGCCAGCAGATGCGCCTGAAAAAGATTCCCGGCCGCAGGCCGGATCTGTTCATCGCCCGCCATGATTTTAGTGACATCCTTGCGTACTGCCGGATCGCCCGCGGCGACCGGAAGGATATCGCCAAAACACTCGAGTGGTGGCTGGCTCAGGCAGAGCAGCAGGGGCCGGTACCGCCGCCCGGGATAATCGAAGAGACCAAAGAATCCGGGGCGCCGCAGCGGAAGAGGAAGAGACGCCGGCGGCGGAGACGCAAAGAAACCGATTGACCGCACTAGTACAATGCAAAGCCCCGCCACCATCAGGATGGCGGGGCTTTCTCGTTGCAGCACGCACCGCAGCCAGCAGTATTTGCTGTCTTTTTTCTACAGCACGTATCCGTTACGAGCATATTTCCGCACAATGAGTTGTACAATTATTTTTATACGGTATCATTATTTTTGCTTAAATTTAACATCAGCTGCCAGAATCTTTGGTGCTTTCGATGAAGCAGGAGCCACCCATGACACTCAACGGCGATCTCGAGCATTTCCCCCTGGTGGACATCATCCAACTGCTGCATATGAACCGGAAGACCGGTATTTTACACCTGAGAAGCCCCAAAGGTGAGAGCCAGCTCGTCTTCAATGATGGATATTTCGTGGGCGCAAACCATCTTGATAACAGCATCCGTGTCGGCAGCATCCTGATAACGATGAAGGCGATGACCCAATCGGCACTTAATCAGGCCCTGGCTGATCAGAAAAAGGCAGGAATAGAACGTAAGCCTCTCATTGCCATGCTGATCGAACAGGGGACTATTGACAAGGAGACCGCCTTTAAGGGTCTGGAAACATTGATAGAGCTGACTATCGTCGAAGTGCTGGCCTGGAAGGTCGGCACCTTTTCCTTTGATATCTCGAACTATCAGATCTCCGACGAGTACCGCTATTTCCCGGAAACGCTCCATATGGACATCGTATTGAACACCCACGGGATTTTGATGGAATCTCTCCGGATGTATGACGAAATGATGCGTGACGGAACCCTGCACAAGATGTTTTTTTCCGGGGACACCAGTAACAACACGACTGAACCGGAATTTGATGCCGAGACAAAAGATAAAACGGTACGATGCCTCGATGCACTGGACACCGTTTCCAGAAAGGTACAGGACCTCTTCACCGGGTTGAGAGAAACCGTTCCGGTAGCCTCACCACAATCTGGGAGTGAGTCCAACACCAACCATCAGGACGAGTTGGTCACGTATCTCACGCAGTTTTCTTCACTCACCGAGGTCGAACCTCAGGATTATTCGCTGCTGCCTACCCGTTGCGAAGTCCGTGACGAATGACACGGGACAAGCAATCACCGTAAAGATCATGCATCTCCGGAGTCATACGATAGAGAAGCGGCGGCGGAACCATTAATCGGCACAGACCGTCTGTCGGGAACTCTCCGGTGATGCCGAGACCGTTCCAGCCTGCCACAGCACTGCCATCACCCCGTCATTCCACACAAAATGTAGCGCCATTTTCCATCACTTGACACCATATCTTGTTGTGAGGCATACTTCTCCCCTCACAGATTTGCCGGGAGAAATGTCGTTATGCAACCTGCCGAAATGACTGAAAACACCCCCTCAGCCCCCTTCGTCCACCTGCACCTCCACACCCAGTATTCGCTCCTGGACGGGGCCATCCGCTTCGACGACCTGATCGCTAAGGCCAAGGCTCTGAACATGCCGGCGGTAGCCATGACCGACCATGGTAACATGTTCGGTGCGGCCGAGTTCTACCTGCAATGCAAGAAGGCGGGGGTGAAGCCGATCATCGGCTGCGAGCTCTATCTGGCCCCAGAATCGCGCTTTTCCAAGGACGCCAAGGGGATATCCGATGCGGCCTACCACCTGGTTCTTCTCTGTGAGAATATGCAGGGGTACAGGAACCTCTCTTACCTGACCTCCGCCGGATATAAGGAAGGCTTCTACTACCGCCCCCGTATCGATCGGGAACTTTTGTCCGGCCATTCCGAGGGGCTCATCGCCCTGTCGGCCTGCCTGAAGGGGGAAGTGGCCATGCAGTGCGGCCGCGGCCGCATGGAAGAGGCGATCGAGACCGCCCGCTGGTACAGCGAGTTGTTCCCCGATCGCTACTATATCGAACTGCAGGAAAACACCCTGGAAGAGCAGAACGTGGTCAACAAACGGCTGATGGAGGTAGCCGCCGAGCTGAAACTGCCGCTGGTGGCCACCAACGACTGCCACTACCTGAACCGGGAGGATGCCCGGGCCCACGAGGTGCTGCTCTGCATCCAGACCGGCAAGACCATGGAAGATCCGACCCATATGCGGTTCTCCGCCGACGAGTTCTACGTCAAGTCACCCGATGAGATGGCAGCCGCCTTTTCCTACGCCCCCGAGGCGGTCAGCAACACCCTGGCCATCGCCGAACGCTGCAACCTCAGCCTGCCGGTGGACGGCAAGACCTACTACTTCCCGCACTTCGACCCCCCCGAGGGACAAAACCATGACGACATGCTCAAGGATCTGGCCACCGAAGGACTGAAGGAACGGATGAACACCATCCTGGCCAAATACCCGGACATGACCCTGGAGCAGCAGCAGGGGTATTTCGACCGTCTGGAGATCGAGCTGGAGTGCATCAAGACCATGAAGTTCCCGGCCTACTTCCTGATCGTGTCGGACTTTATCCGCTGGGCCAAGGCAAAGGGTATCCCGGTCGGCCCCGGCAGGGGTTCCGCCGCCGGCTCCCTGGTGGCATACGCCATCAAGATCACCGATCTGGACCCGATCCCCTACAACCTCCTCTTCGAACGCTTCCTCAACCCGGAACGTATCTCCATGCCTGATATCGACGTGGACTTCTGTCAGGACCGCCGCTCCGAGGTGATCCAGTACATGGTGGAAAAGTACGGCCGCGACCGGGTCTGCCAGATCATCACCTTCGGGACCATGGGGGCCAAGGCGGTGGTGCGGGACGTGGGGCGCGCCCTGAACATGAGCTACGGCGACGTGGACCAGATCGCCAAGCTGGTGCCGGACGACCTGAAGATGACCCTGAAGAAGGCGCTCCAGCAGTCGCCGGAACTGAAGGAGAAGACCGAGAGCGAGCCGCAGGTGAAGGACCTGGTGGACACCGCCCTCTGCCTGGAGGGGTTGACCCGCCACGCCTCCACCCACGCCGCCGCCGTGGTGGTGGCCCCGGACAAACTGGAGGAGTTCCTCCCCCTCTACAAGGACCAGAAAACCGGCTCCATCAACACCCAGTATTCCATGAAGTACGTGGAGCTGGTGGGGCTGGTGAAGTTCGACTTCCTGGGGCTGAAGAACCTGACCGTCATCGAGAATGCGGTCCGGCTCGTGCGTGATGGCAAGGACCCGGAATTCGACATCACCAAGCTGCGGGACGACGACGCGGCAAGTTATGAGCTGATCTCGGCCGGCAACACCACCGGCGTCTTCCAGCTTGAATCCACCGGCATCAAGGAGATGCTGGTCAAGCTCAAGCCCTCCTGCTTCGAGGATGTCATCGCCGCCTGCGCCCTCTATCGCCCCGGCCCGCTGGGATGCGGCATGGTGGACGACTTCATCGAGCGCAAGCACGGCCGCCAGAAGGTGTCCTACGACCTGCCGGAACTGGAGCCGATCCTCAAGGACACCTACGGGGTCATCGTCTACCAGGAACAGGTCATGCAGATCTCCCGCACCCTGGCCGGGTACTCCCTGGGACAGGCCGACC
>CAZSTJ010000070.1:0-14573 GCA_964609805.1 uncultured Geobacter sp.
GTGCTGGCCTCCCGCTGGCTGTTCGGCATCGCGGCGCTGATCCTCCTGGCGGGGTGGCTGCTGGCCGGCATTAACACCGGGATGATTGCCGCCGGCGCCTATGCCGGTGCGGTGCTGGCCGGGATCGTCCTCGGCCCGCTGCTCCTCCCCTGGCTGCCGGCGCGGAGCTTCGCCCTCAAGGGGGCCATGGTCGGGCTTGCTTGGGCCTTGTTTTTTCGCTGGCTGACCTCTGGTGCGGGGTGGAATTCATTTGTAACCGTCGCAGCCCTGGTGGCACTGCCGGCGGTCAGCGCCTTCTACACCCTCAATTTTACCGGCTGCAGCACCTACACCTCCCGTTCGGGGGTGAAGAAGGAGATGCGCCTGGGGTTACCGGTCATGGGTGGTGCCGTTGTGGTGGGACTATTGTTGTTGGTAGCGGGGAGCTTTTTATAACGGTACGACGGTAAATCGTCTCTCACAAAGCTCACGAAGTCACGAAGAAATGCCGGTAATCAGTTGGTTGAATCTTTCTTTGTGTCTTGGTGCCTTTGCGCGAGTACTGCTTTTCGTAGTTAAATGGAGTTGAGATGAAAGGATTTCGTTATCTGAAGGATGTGGCAACCATCGCCCTGGACCGTGAGACCTGTATCGGCTGCGGCCGTTGCGAAGAGGTCTGCCCGCACCAGGTGTTTGTCATCGCCGGAAAGAAGGCGGTGCTGGTCGACCGGGATGCCTGCATGGAGTGCGGCGCCTGCGCACTCAACTGCCCGGTTAAGGCACTCGCGGTGGAATCCGGTGTCGGCTGTGCCAGCGGCATGATCAACGAATGGCTCCGGAATCACAGGATGGGCCATCTGAGCGGGGGATCGTGCTGTGATTAATAGAGAATTTCAGAAGATACCCCATAAAATATGTGTCCTGACCACGGACATCCTCAGCAGATGATTACCACCGCCCCTTTATTACGACCACATTGGAAAGTTCGTTAGAGTCATCGGACTGTAATGGGAACTTTTCCGAAAGCATAGTGCCGATATCCGTTACGGCCATTATAATGCCTTGAGCGGGGTTCCCCGCCTTTATTCCTTCCGTAACGCGATGCACTAAGGTTGGCCATGTTTCTTCAGGAACAACAGAATTGATGCCATTGCCGGCGAGTACCTGCACCATCCGTTCTTCTAAAGACACCATTATCAGCACCCCGGTTTTGTCCTTGGTATTATGAATTCCAAGTTTTGAAAATTCCTTTACAGCTCGCCGCCGAAGCGCCTCTTTCTGACCGTTTTTACTGCGCTTTGGAAACAGGCTTGAAGCAGCTACCACGAGGACACGAATCTCGCCTGATGTCATGGTTTCAGCCTTTGAAATGGCATCTGCAATCTCATTCCTTTGGTCGCTTGAAAGAAAAATCAAGGCATCTTTGTATGTCTTCATATCCGCATCCTTTTGCAGTACCGGATTGCTCGTTTAGAGTCCGGAAAACTGGGCGAATTCCACTTTTCCTGATTCAAACTATACGCAATCCCTGCTAATCTGCAACCGGTTTTCATATGATGCGGCAACAGGCCGCTGGAGGAAGAAATGCCTGAATTACCGGAGGTAGAAACTACCCGGTACCGGCTTGAACCGGAACTGGTGGGGCAGAGAATAAAGAGTGTCTCTGTCAGGGCGCCCAAGCTCCGTTTGCCGATCCCCGTCGAGCTGGAGACGATCTTGCCGGGACGGTCCGTCCATGGCGTTGCCCGGCGCGGCAAGTACCTGCTGTTTGACTGCGAGTCCGGCTGGCTGATCATCCATCTGGGGATGACCGGTTTTCTCAAGGTGCTTCCTGATGCCGTCCCACCCGGAAGGCATGACCACTTCGAGGTGTATCTGGAGAACGGTACGGTGCTGCGTCTGCACGATCCCCGGAAGTTCGGTACCGTGGCCTGGACCGAGGGTGACCCCCTGACCCATCCGCTGCTGGCGGCAATCGGCCCTGAACCGCTGACGGATCTGTTTAACGGCGGTTATCTGTTCGAGGTGAGCCGGTCGCGGCGGGTGGCGGTCAAACTGCTGATCATGAACATGGAGATCGTCGCCGGGGTCGGCAATATCTACGCCAATGAAGCACTGTTCCGTGCCCGCATCAGGCCCGACCGGCCCGCATGTTCTCTTACGATGCCGGAGTGTGACCGGTTGGTGGCGACCATCCGTGAAGTGCTGGCGGAATCAATCGATGTGGGAAGTACCTACCGTGTAGCAGAGGAGACGGTGGCGTATCACCCGCTTCGCTTCGATGTGTACGGCCGTGGTGCCAAGTCCTGTACCCGCTGCGGCGGCAGCCTGGAGGATACCCGGTTGGGGAACCGGAGCACGGTCTTCTGCCCTAATTGTCAGGTGTGAGGCCCCGGCTCTTCACCTTCCCGTAGATAACCGGTACCAGGGCAAAGAGCCCCAAAAGGGCGAAGGAACCGAGGACACGGGGTGAGGCGATGCCGGAGAGGGAATCGATGGTGGCCAGGCTGGCCCCGGCATTGACATAGACAAAGCCCCCTGGGATGATGCCGATCGTCGTGGCAAGAATGAAGGTGCGCAGCGGCAGCCGGGTGAGCCCCGCCGCCAGATTGATCAGAAAGAAGGGAAAGAGTGGCACCAGACGCAGGAAGAGCAGATAGTTGAACCCCCGTTGCTCCAGCTCCCGATTCATCCCCTCCAGCCTCTCCCCGAAACGCTCCAGTACCATGTCCCGCAGCAGATAGCGGGTGACCAGAAAGGCCAGTGTCGCCCCCGTGCTGGCGGCAATGACCGCGTAGAGCGTGCCCATGAGGGAGCCGAAGATCGCCCCTGCAGCCAGTGAAAGGATAGCGGCCCCGGGGAGGGAGAGTGCGGTCTGGATGATGTACAGGGCCATGAACCCGGCGACCATTGCCACGGCATGCTGTTCGTGGTAGGTCTGCAGCGCCTGCCGGTTTGCCTTGAGTGCGTCCAGGCTCAGGTACTGCTTCAGATCAAGCGTGAAGAAAAGTACGATCCCAGCCGCAATTAAAATAAGAATCGCCAGTTTTTTCCGGTTCATGTCATCTCCGCTGCCACTTCAGCCATCCCGCCAGCACCCGTTGTACAAAGGGTGTCAGGCGGCTCCTGTTGTGCAGGTCTGCAAGTTTTTTGATAACTTCCAATTGGGTCGGGTAGGGGTGGATGGTCCTGGCAATGGCCCCCAGACCCAGGCCGTTGGTAATTGCCAGGGAAAGTTCGCCGATCATCTCCCCGGCGTGCCGGGCCACTATTGTGGCGCCCAGGATCCGGTCCGTTCCCTTTCTGAGATGAACCCGGGCAAACCCTTCCGTCTCACCGTCCAGCACCGCCCGGTCCACATCCGCCAGCGGCACGGTCAGGGTGGTGACGCTCAACCCTTTTGCAGCAGCATCGGTCTCATACATCCCCACATGGGCGATCTCCGGATCGGTATAGGTGCACCAGGGTACGGTCAGGGATGACACCTTCTGCCGCCCTTTGAAGAGGGCGTTGGCCAGCAGGATGCGGGCCTGGGCATCGGCCGTGTGGGTGAACTTGAACGGGGAGCAGATATCGCCGGCCGCGTAGACATTCGGATTGGTTGTACGGAGCGTGTCGTCGACCTTCACCCCGCTGCTGTCGAATGCTATGCCGCCTGCTTCGAGACCCAGTCCCTCCACATTGGGGGAGCGCCCGACGCCGAGCAGGATGGCGTCCGCCGTAACTTCCACCTCCCCGTCATGGTGCTTCACCCGGATGACCTTATCCTCTCCCCTTCGTTCCACCGCCCCAATGGCGGCTCCGGTCAGCAGAGTCACCCCGTCCCGTTCCAGGGCAGCACGGACAATCTCCGCCCCGTCGGGGTCTTCACGAATCAGGAGCCGCGGTGCCACCTCAATGATCGTCACCCGGCAGCCGAAACGGGCAAAGGTCTGGGCCAGTTCGCAGCCGATGGGGCCGCCGCCGATAACAGCAAGGCGTTGCGGCAGTTCTGTCAGGGAAAAGACCGTCTCATTGGTCAGGTAGCCGGTCTCGGCAAGGCCGGGAATCGGCAGTGCCGCGGCACGGGCACCGGTGCAGAGCGCCGCTTTGCGGAACAATAGGCGCGCACCGTCAACCTCGATGCGATCGCGACCGGTAAATCTTCCCTCACCGATAAAGACATCGACCCCCAGTTCATCGCGGAATCGCCGGGCCGAATCGTGGCGGCTGAGCCCGGCGCGCAGGCGGCGCATCCGTTTCATGACTGCACCGAAATCAATGTCTGGTGCGCCGGACAGTTGTACACCGAATTCAGTTGAATGGAGGGTGTCGTACCAGGCACGTGCTGACCGGATAATCCCCTTGGAGGGAACACAACCGTAGTTAAGGCAGTCGCCACCCATGAGATGTCGTTCCACCAAGGCAACCCTGGCACCGAGGCCGGCCGCGCCGGCCGCGCAAACCAAGCCTGCCGGCCCCGCTCCAATAACCACCAGATTATAACGTTCCGTTGGGGAGGGATTGACCCACCCCTCCGGATGGCAGTTGGCTGCCAGCTCACGGTTCTCGGCAGAATCGGACCCTATGTCGGCCGCCCCGATCATGGCGTCTTGACGAATTTCATGGCTGCTGAGTTCATGCAGTAGCGCAGCCCGGTTGGTCGCGGGCCGTCATTGAAGACATGGCCCAGATGGGCATCACAGCGACTGCAGACCACCTCGGTCCGGCGCATGAAGAAACCGTTGTCCGGCCGTTCCGTGACGTTTTCCGGGGCGATCGGCTGCCAGAAACTGGGCCAGCCGGTACCGGATTCAAATTTGTGCTCAGAACGGTACAGATCGTTGCCGCAACAGACACACTGGTAGATACCTTTCTCATGGTTGTTCCAGGTTTCACCGGTGAAGGCCTGTTCGGTCCCCTGCTCCCTGGTCACGTGGTACTGCTCGGCGGTCAACTGGGCGCGCCACTCGGCATCGGTTTTGATGACCTTGTCGCTCATGAGGTATCCTTTCGCAGCTGCGGAATAGAGTTTGACCTTGCCCGACGGGGCGGTCGGGGTGGCGGTAGCTGCCGGCAGGGTGCCCTTGCGATTGCATGCGACAACCAGAAATGCCATCCCGCCTGTTATGAAAAATCTGCGTGAAATCATGGTATGCCTCCGGGGCGGAACCCACGTATGGTCAGTGGCCTGCCGATTTGCCCCACAACTCGTTCAAGCGCCGGTCGCGGCCGCAACTGCTGCGGTAATATTTGTAGCGGAGCGGATTCTTCTTGTAGTAATGCTGGTGATATTCCTCGGCAGGGTAAAAGGCGGTGGCCGCCGTGATCTCGGTCACGATCGGGGCACGGAACGGCTTGTTCTTATCAAGGGCCGCTTTTGACTGCAGGGCGATCTTGCGCTGTTCTTCCGAATGGTAAAAGATTGCACTGCGATACTGGGTGCCCACATCGCAGAACTGCCGGTCGGTCACGGTCGGGTCGATGTTGTGCCAGAATACATCCAGCAACCTGGCGTAGCCGATCTTCGCCGGGTCATACACGATCTGCACCACCTCGGCGTGACCGGTAATGCCGGCCGATACCTGCTCGTAGGTCGGGTTCTTCGTGTCACCACCGGAATACCCGGCGGTCACGGAAAGTACCCCCGGCAGCTTGTCGAACGGCGCCTCCATGCACCAGAAGCAGCCGCCGGCGAAGGTGGCCTTCTCGCTGGCGGCCCCGGCTGGGACGGAATATGCCATGGAGAGGGCGAGCAGTAGCATTATGCAGCAGGAACGAATCAGGTTGTTCATGGCCGTGACCTCTTTCTCCGGCAGGACGGGTCAGGTTAAGGACTTCTTTGGTCTGATTATAGCATGGCGTGTCGAGAAGGGAAGGATGAAAATAGCCGGAAAGAAAAACGGCAGGATCGGATAACCGATCCTGCCGTTGTGATTGATTGGTGTGAAGAGTGGATCAGTTCTCGGTCATGAAATGCTGTTCGTACAGGTCTTCCAGGGACTGGAGGTGGCGGGTCTCCTCCTTGAGCAACTGCTGGAACAGGTTCCCCATGGGGGCACCGGCACAACCGTTGGCAACCTTGCCGTAGTAATCCACCGCCCCTTTTTCCAGGTGGATGGCGTAGAGGAGGGCCTCACGGACACCCGACTGGGGACCCAGCTCCTGTTTCTTGAAGACATAATCCAGGTGCATGGTCGGGATCGGCTGGTCCATGGCGTCACCGCCGTCCATCCTGCCGTCCAGCAGTGCCTTTTCCAGCTGATGCTTGTGGTTCAGTTCATCAAGGGCGTTTTCACGGAGCAATTCCCGTGCCCCCTTGTTCGTCACCTGGCGGATGGCGCTGAGATAGTTGCGGAATCCCTCGTTCTCCATCTGGATGGCCATCTCCACAGCCGCGTCAAAGGTATAACAGACTTGATTCTCGCTCATCGGTATTCACACTCCTTATGGGGTAAAATCTGATAGATAGCTGTTGTGTGGAGCCACTGTAGCGCAAATTGTATACAGATTCAATACTAGATTACTCCGATTGGCCGTGGATGGTATGGCACGCAAAACGCCCCGTCTCCGGAGGGGAGGCGGGGCGTCGCGAATCAGGACGTTGATGAATAAGCTTACGCTTCAACCACCTTGGCGGAGGTGATGAATACCGGCTCCAGCGGCACATCGCCGTGGCCTGCCTTGTTGCCGGTCTTGACGGCGCGGATCTGGTCAACGACCTCCATGCCGGAGATCACCTGACCGAAGACGCAATAGCCGAAGGCATCGGGCTGCTTGCCGCGGTGATTGAGGAACAGGTTGTCGACGGTGTTGATGAAGAACTGGCTGGTTGCCGAATCAACCACGGCGGTGCGGGCCATGGCCAGGGTTCCCCGGGTATTGGAAAGGCCGTTGGTGGCCTCGTTTTTGATGGCGAACTTCGGCTTCTTCTGCTCCAGATTTTCGGTCATGCCGCCACCCTGGATCATGAAGTCCTTGATGACGCGATGGAAGATCAGCCCGTCGTAAAAGCCGTCCTTGACATAGCCGAGAAAGTTTTTGACCGTGATGGGGGCCTTTTCCTTGAAGAGTTCGATCGTGATGGTGCCCATGGAAGTTTCCAGCACGACCTGGGGATTCTGCTCAGACATGTACTACCTCCCGATATTGATTGAAGACGTTGATGTACGGTGTATTTACCACACTTCTCCGGAAATGAGAACCGGTTTTGACGGTTGCCAAAGTCACGGTGCTTGCGATATGTTTGACGAAGAATAGCAGAAAGATTAAGGAGGTTTCCATGAAACAATCAGCATTACTCGTTGTCCTATTATTATTACTAGTCGTTTCGGGGAGGGCGGGAGCGGCCATGGAGTCAATGGCCGCCACGCCGCAGACCGGTTTCGAGGTCGGATCGAAGGCACCTGCGTTCACGGTGGATGCGGTGGATACTCTGGAATTCAGGAAGGTCAGTTTAGAAGATTATCGCGGCTCATGGGTGGTGCTGTTCTTCTATCCCGGAGACTTCACCTTCGTCTGCCCGACTGAAATTAAGGGGTTCAACAAGGCCTTGCCGGAGTTCACCTCAGCCAACGCCAAGGTGCTGGCAATGTCCGTAGACAGCAAGTTTTCCCACATGGCATGGATAAAGAGCGGGGCTCTGGATGACCTGAAATTCCCGATTCTATCCGACCTGAGCAAGCGTGTATCGCGTGCCTACGGGGTGCTGGATGAGGAAAACAGCACCGCACGGCGGGGGCTGTTCATTATCGATCCCAACGGGGTCATCCAGTACCGCATCGTCCACAGCGACAAGGTGGGGAGAAGTGTCGAGGAAACCCTGCGGGTGCTCAAGGCGCTCCAGACGGAGGAACTCTGCCCCCTCAACTGGAAGCCGGGGGAGAAGACCATCAAACGGTGAAAGTTGTTGCTCTCTGCTGAAACAAAGAAAGGCCGCCTTCCACGTGAAAGCGGCCTTTCTTTATCTCCGATATGTCCCTGCTGTTATTTCGTCAGCGGGCCGGGAAAACAGACGTTGTGCGGTTTGTTGGCCTTGGCGCCGCAGTTGACGCAGGCCACCGTCGGGTTGTCGGTCAGGTGGTGTACTTCGCTCAGCAGCCCCATGCGGGAAAGCCAGCAGATGTGTCCCTTGTGGGTCTGCCCGCAGGTGCAGGCCGTGTCGTTGTTGTTCGGTGTCTCTGTCATACTATGCCTCATGTAGGCGGCCGGTGCCCCTTCTCTTACTCCTGCGGCCGCCCTTTTCTCAGCTGTTCGTTTTCGTTCTTCAGGCGGGTAATCTCGGTTCGGAGCCGGGCGTTCTCGGCCTGCAACCCCTCCAGGGTAACGACACTCTTCTGCGGTTGAACCACAGGTGTCTCCCGCACCGTTTCCACTCGCGGTGTCTCCGGCCGGGCCGGGCGTTTCGGCAGGCTGACCGGTGCTGGCGGGGCCATTCGCTCAGGCGCTGCCGGGCGGGCAGCGAAATCCACCCCTTCGGCAATGCCGATCTCGCGGCACTTGCCGGCCTTGTATTCCTTCAACACTCTCCGGGTGGCATAGCAAGGGGAGGGATTCAGCAGATAGTTCAGCCCGCCACAGCTGGCACTCTCCTTTGCCTTCAGCTCCTTTTCCTCCTGCAGGCAGGCATCATAGCCGCTGCCGGCCATGGCTGATCCCGCTGCACACAAGAGCAGAGCGCAGATTGTCATCGTACGTTTCATCACGTATCTCCCTTCCGGCACGGATACCACCGGAGGCGTTATTGGCTTCATTAAACTATATCGGTGCCTGCCGGTAATGTAAACAACCGCGTAGTATCCGGTTCCTGATTCATTTCCCCGCCATTCGGGCCAGGAATACGGCATGGCGCAGTCCGCCGCGCCCCGGGCGCTCCACGGTGACGGTGAAACCGGCAGCCCGCAGCCTCCGGTCGAATCCTTCATCGTAATTTTCCCCCCAGATCGCCGCCACGCCGCCCGGATTGAGTGCGCCCCGCATGTTCTCGATGGCCCGGCTGCCGTAGAGCGGATCGTCCCGTTGATCGGTCCTGGCATGGGGGCCGCGGTACAGGTCGAGCACGATGGCATCGAAACGGTCACCTCCGCCTTGCCGGGCACTCTGTCTGATGCGGTGTGCCACGTCGCAGATCTCGACGGTTACCCGTGGATCGTCCACCGCGCCTCCCGTCAAGGGGGCCAGGGGGCCGCGGCACCAGGCGGCGACGGTCGGGTTGAGTTCCGCCACCACAACCTGTGCTCCTCCCGGCAGGGTGTCGAGTACCGCCCGGAGGGTGTACCCCATCCCCAGACCCCCGACCAGAACCCGTGGTGATGGGGCCGTCGCCAGATGGTGGCACCCCTTCTGCCCCAGTACGATCTCTGACCGGTTCGCCAGGCTGTTCATCAGTATCTGGGGACCGATGGTGATCAGGAAATCCTTTTCCCCCCGCTGCCGCAGTTCGAGCTTCCCTTCATCGGTGTCGATGCTGTCTATGGTCATCCACGGTTGTGCCATTCCTCTCGCCTTTCCCTTATCTCATCGGTTCCGCCATCAGCAGGCGGTTCTTCGGGGTTATGTCGCCCGGTATCTGTCCGGTAATGATTCGATAGCCGGCTTCCTTCAGCCGTACCGCCCGCATGACATCCATTGCGGTCGGTCCGTCCAGCCACCCCTGCAGCCCCCCTGTATCACCTTCGGCCAGATCGTGGCAGCAGGGGAGTACCGCTACCCGCGCCCCGGCGGAGATGGCCCGCTCCAGCACCAGGTCGGTCAACCCGCCGCAGGCGTGGGCGGAGACGATCAGGTCGTTATGGTTCAGCTGAACAGACCCCAGATCCGCCTGAATCAGCTGTACCCGTTCCCGCAGGCGGGGCCATGATTCCAGCAGTGAATCGGCCAGACGCGTGGCGCTGTCCGGCAGGCGGCGATCTACCGCCAGTGCCGAGGGGGAACTGTCATCCAGCAACAGCAGCAGGTGGGCCAGCAGCCCGTGGCCGCAGGCCAGGTCGACCACCCGGCCGCCCCGGTAGCGGCGCCTGACCCGGCGTGCCACCTCCCATGCCTCGTACAGCTCCTTGCGCGGCAGGCAGCCAGCACGGCAGACCGCACGGGCAACGCGGTCGAAGAGCGTGTCTGCTGGGTAGTGCGACAACTGACGCTCCGTCAGGCGGTTTTTTGAGGAGCGGTCCATGGTCTAGCAGACCGCCGCGATGATAAATTCCTTGGTGCCGGCACCGACTTCGATTTTTACCTCATCACCGACCGTGGCACCGATCAGCACCCGACCAAGGGGGGATGCCGGGGTGATGACGACGATCTCATCCGTGCTGCCGGGCAGGGTAAGCTTCATCCCCCCCTCCAGCGGCCCGATGAAGACGAAGCGTGTGTCGGCATCGTCCGCTTCCAGGGTGACCAGAGCCGTCAGACCGATGGGGGTGTTGTCATCGTACGCCCTGAGCTGCAGCTGTTTGTAAGCCTCCAGTGCCACTCTGAGCTCCCGGGCACGGTTGGCCTGTCCCTGGGCAAGATACGACGCCTCCAGGGCCAGGGTCTCGTACTTGTTGTCGGGGATGTTTTCCGCATGAGTCGAGGCCTCATGGGCGGCGAGGGCGCCATTGTGCTGAACAGCCAGGTCGTGGGTGAGCTGACCGATGATATGTCTGAGGAGTTCGGTTTTATTCATGGATGAGGGAGCGATTCCGGGTAGTGAAAGTGGGAAAAATTGACCAAAGTCATACTGCATGGCAGCGGCATTTTCTATGATCGCGACTCTAGCATACAAGCACTGAAGTACGACAGGAGGAATTTATATGTGTGATTGCGGATCAACCCGGACGCCGGGGATGGGGCCGTTCGCCACCGGCAGGGATCTGGTGGAATTTGTCATGAAGGCACACGGCGGGGCGGTGGCCGGTTCATCGTTGCCCAACGGCGGCCTGCAGAGCAGTTGTCAGGGGTGCGGCACGCCGTTTCTGCTGGCGACCTTTGTCCAGGCCTGCCCCTCCTGCGGCGGGGTCCATGCCGTGTCGCCGCCGCGGGCCAACGACCCGACGGCCATCCAGTATGCAGGGGCCGGATTTACCGTGGCGTAGTCTGGCCGAACAGGCGCTGCCTTGAACGGGGGAATCCGGTAGGGGTGCGGTGCCTCTGTCCGTCGCACCTCATTTCCGGACGGCCTCTAAATCATTGGCCAGGCCGGGGTTGAGCACCTTCAGCCGTGAGAGTGCGTCGCCGGCAGCGGCCATGTTCCCGGTCCTGAGCGCGATTATCCCCAGGTTGTACCACGCCTTGTCGTAGGCCGGGCGGAGCCAGACGGCAACGCCGGCCGAATCCAGCGCCTTGTTGTCTTCCCCCAGGTATTCATAGGCCAGCGCCATGTTGTTGGCCAGGACACTTTCCCATTCCGTCAGGGTGCCGTAACCCGGGCCGCCGATCTGCATCGCGGCACCGGGCCGGATAAATTCTTCCCCGGTTGTAAATCTCCTTTTGTCGACATTCAGCGCCCGCAAGGTTTTCCCGATGCAGACCTTGGAATTGGCATCCAGAATCGGTTTGATTTCCAGTGCCTTGATCAACAACGGCAGTGCCTTCCCGGGCATGCCGCCATCCAGATAGGCTGCGCCGAGGTTTGCCAGCGCCAGTGCACTGCGAGGGTTCTTCTGTACGGTATCCTGCCAGAGGGCCAGCCTGCTGTTCCATACCTGATTACGGGCAAACGTCGCCACCCCGAGAAGAATGCAGGCAAGTGCCACCCCCCGATAGACGACGGAACCGTTCAGCTCCCGCTTGTGAAACAGAAGTGCCGCGCCGGCAGCGATCGAGATGAAAAAACCGATTGACGGCAGATAGATGCGATGCTCGAACATCAGGTCCCTGATGGGGAAGATGCTCGATTCAACGGACATGGTGCCGTAGAACCAGACAATGCCCAGTGCCGCCAGGCGGAGCAGGAGCCACTGCTCCCGGTTTGATCCGCCCGGCCAGCTGCCCGATCTCCTGAAGAGTGCCAGGGCGGTGCCGAGCAATCCCAGGTGCAGGCAGAGCGACAGCACCACCGGGGCCGCGAATAGGGTCCGGTAAACGGGCGGCTCATGGAGCAGGCTCTGGCCGTAGGGGAGGAACAACATACGCAGGTAGGTGGCCACCACACGGGTCTGGGTCAGGAAATAGGCGGCCCGGGACATTTGCGGGTCTTCCGCCGTGGCGAGATGCAGGTCCAGCAGGATCTCGTCAGGACTGCTTCCCCACCAGTGGACGGTTACTGCTGCAAGCCCCATCATGATTATAGCGATGCAGCCCAGGAAAAACCTGCGATTGAGCAGCCTTCCACGGAAGACTACGATCTCGATGGCGATCAGCATGGCCGGCAGGGTCACGGCGATCTGCTTGCTGCCGATGGCGAGCAGGCCTGCTGCCAGGGCCGTTCCCCCTGCAATCAGGGCACGGTGGGGTGACCCGCCCCGTTCCACGATGAGCCGGGCCCTGACAAACCAGAGGGCCGACAGCAGATAGAAGAGGGTCGCCAGGGAGGTGTAGCGCTGGATGATATAGGTCACCGCCTGGGTCTGGACCGGATGGAGCGTGAACAGGAGGGCGACGGCAAGGGGGATGAAGCGTTCGGTCGGCAACTCAGTTGCCTCCGTCCCGGTGTCGGGCGGGGAGGAAAGGCGCAGTGCAGCCATGAGCGAAGCGGTCAGAAAAAAGAGTGAAACCGCTGCGGCAAGGTGGATCGACAGATTGACCAGGTGAAAACCGGCCGGCTGCATGCCGTGCAGTCGGTAGTTAAGGGCGAAGGTCAGGTCGGTTACCCGGCGCGGCCCGCCATGAAACAGGATATCACCCAGAGTACGGTGTTCGTAGTAGTTGAGATAGTGATCGTCCATGAAGAACGGGACGTTCAGCGTATTCGCATAGGCGAGGCTGCCGGCGAGCAGAATCAGAAAAATAGAGATAAACCGCCATTGCCTACGGCTGAGTGAAGACATTCTATGTCGCACGGTAGAAAGTGGGTTCACGCGGATTCCAGTTGTTGGGATGACCAGGGAGATATATCAGATAACTGCAGTGGAAGGTAAGCAAATTGAGCGGGCTCAGCCACTCAGGAAACGGTCTTTATGACCGGCAGCAGGGCGGGGTCCAGTTCCGCCATCCGTTCCTTGCCCAATGCCTCCAGGGCGTCCCGCATCCTGCCCGCATCGGCTATCAACACCGCTACGTCCACCCATTGGCATGGGGCGGCTACATGTCTCAGGTAATTCGCCCCCCCTTTGAGCAGGCTCAGCGCCCCGCCGAAGTTGCCGTTGCGCCAGTGGTGCAGTGCCACCGCAATCTGGATGATCCCCTGGTAGAAGTCCTTGACCTCTCCCTCCGAGCCGATCCAGAGGTCCTCGACCGTCTCGTGGCATTCGAACCAATCGCCGCTGTTGAACTCTCTGATCCCCTGCAGCAGTTGCCCCGGAGGGGAGTCTTCGCACATGCGTTTCACGTTTACCGAACCTCGAACATGGAATTTCTATACCAGCAGGGATACCGGTTTCTCTAGAGCGGACCGCAGTCCTGCCAGAAACCGGGCAGCGTAGGCGCCGTCGATAAGCCGGTGGTCGCTGCAGAGGGTCACCCGCACCGTGGCGGCGACAGCCAGGACCCCCTGCCGGACGATCGGGCGCTCCGCCACGGACCCGGCCGCCAGGATGGCGACCTGCCCCGGCATGATCAGGGCGGTAAAATCATCTACGCCATACATCCCCAGATTGGACACGGAGAAGCAACCGCCGCTCATCTCTTCCGAGGTCAGTTTCCCCTGGCGGCATTTCTCTGCAAGCCGTTCGCTCTCCCGGCTGATCTCCGCTGCAGTCAGGGTGTCACACCCCCTGATCACCGGCATCAGCAATCCGTCTTCCAGGGCTACGGCAAAACTGATGTGTATGCCGCTCCCCCCGGCAGGGTCTGTCGCCCGCAGCAACGGAAACTCCTGCAACACAACGGCGCACGCCTTGATCAGCAGGGCGTTGTAGCCGATGGGGTGTTCGCTCCCTTTCAGTTCCCTGACCACTTCCCGACAGGCATCCATATCGATCTCCACACTGACGCTGAAGTGGGGAATGGTCTGCCAGGAGTGGGATACCGCCGTTGCAATGGCCTGGCGCATGGCGGTGACAGGGCGGAGCGGCGTTGCTGGGGAGGGGACAGAAGCCGGAGTGATTTCCTGTGCCGGTTCTGCGGCCGCAGGAGTTGGCGGCGTCACCGTCCGGGTGGTGTAGGCGGTCAGGTCATCCTGGGTGATCCTGCCGTCCGGGCCGCTCCCCTCAATCGTGGACAGGTCGATACCGAGATCGCGGGCCATACGGCGCACTAGCGGAGAGGCCTTGTCGTGGTGCGGTTCTTCGTGGGGCGGAGCGACAACAGCTGTCGCACCCTCAGGGCTCTTCTCTGCGGCCGGTTCCTGCGCGGGAGGCGGTGTCAGCACCGGTGCAGGGATGTCGTGCAGGCTGCTTTCTGACAGTTCCGATGTTTCACCGATCAGTCCCAGCACGGTTCCCACCGGGACCTGCTCCCCCCCCTGCACAAAGGTCTTGATCAGGATCCCGGACGCGAAGGCCTCCAGTTCCATGACCGCCTTGTCGGTCTCGACCTCG
>CAZSTJ010000071.1:0-14431 GCA_964609805.1 uncultured Geobacter sp.
ATCCCAAGGTGTTGTGGGAGCGGACCTACAAGGGCATGGGTTTGACCACCTCGCAGCCCAATCTCATCAAGGTCGGAGATCAGTGGCGCCTGATTGTCGGCTCCGGCCCAGAGACCTATGCCGGAACCAGCACGCAGAAGGCCAAGTTTTACGTGATCGATTTGGCCACCGGGGCGCCGCTGGGCGATGCCGCGGGGCAGGAATGGCTGTTCGAGTTCCCCGAGCAAAAAGCCTTCATGGGCGGCCCTTCCAGTGTCGACTACGGCCTGAATTATAACGTGGATGCCATATATATCGGCCAGACCTACGACAGTTCGTCGAACACCACCCCCGCATGGAAGGGCAGCCTCTATCGCATTGGCATCCCATGGGGGTGCTCCGGAACTGGCGATTGTTCCGATCCGGCCGGATGGCCTGCATACGGCCAGGCGTCAGCCAACAAGGACTGCACCTGCAGCTACAATACAAATCAGACCACCTGGAAGGCCGGCAAATTGTTCGAATCTCCGGGACCCATTACCATCGAGCCCTCGTTGAGCCGCGACCGTTCGAACAATGTGTGGATTTATTTCGGTTCGGGACGGTATTTGGGCCAAGCTGATCGCGCAACCAGGGAGAAGGATTATCTTTTCGGCATAAAAGATCCGTTTTTTAATACTAAGCACTCCACTGCGGGCAATGATGCCAACTATAATTATCTTCCTGGAATCAGCGGAACAAATAATTACTATCACGATGTGTCGAAAACGCTGACCCTGCGGCCGTTCGATTTTTCCGGGTCTCCGAGGCGTGATCGACTGTTTAACGCAGATCAGGTCACCATCGTGTACCCTTGGGGCATATACGAAACGCCGGCGGGGAATTGTTCGGCGGTGCCCACCGGGCAGGTCGGCGATATTTACGGCGACAACTCCTGCGTTGGCAGTTACGCCTGGCCGCTGTCCCAATGTGTATCCGCCACCGATGGCGTTTCGGATGCGGATGCGTGCTCAGGCATAGTGGATGGACAACTGGGCTTGTTTGACATTGGGGCCAATCAATGTGCCTGCAGCCCCTTCCCCATTCCGACCTGGGGATGCATCGACAAGGTTGCGGGGGGATGTGATGCCGTCCATGAGGGCGTGGTTGCAGACACAAGCACGTATCAATCCATGTATTGGCAGAGAAAAAATCTCGATCCAGATGTGGATGGATGCGCCGGCGTCCCGTTCGGGGAGGTGGTGGACAATGCTCAATGCGTCACCTCGATCATTACACCACCGGCCTGGACAGTCAAAGAGCGTCCTGCGGGCGATTGTTCCACGGTTGTTCCCCCGCTTGCTTATGGCATGGAGGGCGAATTCAACCAGGGCTCGTGTCGGGCAGGGTATTGGGCCTGCTCCGAAGCGACCGACGGTGGCTGTGACAGTGTCGATTACACCCAGACTACGGGATTTCTTGGGATAAATGGGGACGGCGACATTAATGGCGACGGCTCCTGTCTCTGTAAATTCACCGATGACCCGGTGGCCAAGGCATACGTGGCCGGTTCGACAGCGACGATGACGTTTACCGAGATAGTGGACGAGGCTAGAACCTGGGAAGGATGGTACCGCTCCCTGGTCGACCCCGGTGAGCGACTTGTCCAGAAACCGGCAATCATCGGAGGCGTCGCGCTTTACCCCAGCTATGTTCCTGACGACGACGACTGCGCCTTTGGCGGCAAGAGTTACTTTTATGGCCTGTACTATGAAACCGGCACACCGTACACGAGGGATATCTTTGATATCACGGTTACGGTGGAAGACCTCGCTGTTGCCATGTTTGCCAGGTCAAGGATCCTCCTGGGGCAGGGCATGGCGACCACACCCGGTGTCCATGTCGGCAATCAGGACAACAACGAGGTCACCACCCTTATTGGGCGGGGCGACGGCTCGGTTGACAACGTCACCATCGAGCCGCCATTCAAGGTTCGCAGTGGCCTGCAGTACTGGCAGCAACGTTAACGAGATTAAGGAGCGGATATGAATCCCGGTAGAAGAGGCATTGTCATTGTCGGTTTGCTCTGTGTACTGGTCGTTGCTGGCGGCACAGCAGGGTACGGCGCCGAGGCTCAAGGCTCGCTGGCTAATCCGGCGGAGACTGCCGCAACCCTGCCGCAGAGCTCGGTAGTTCCGGGAGCCTCGGAGGAAGCAGCCGTGCCGTGGAAAACCCTGACACTGGTGAAGAAAATGCGGCTGGCCACTGCGGGCGCGGCATCGATGACAGGGAACGTCAGCTCAGAGAAGGATGCGGCCCATCCAATCGTGGAGGTGTTTGCCGAATCATTAATGTCGTACAAACTGGTTGATGATATCGTGATCAAGGATGCGAACGGTGCGATCCTTTCGTCCGATCAACTGCGCCTGCCGGCCGAAGTGTCGGTAAGAACCTACACCGTCCAGAGTGGTGAGGTCATTATTCAGGAAATGGCCATCTTGCACGAACTTCAGGGCGCGACCAGCGAGTGGGTTAAAAGAGGTCCTGAGTAACATTCGTTTGGTGCTGTTGTTTCCCCAAGGGGCCGAGTTGCAGCCGTTTCTAACGGAAGGCGTCCGGCTCTTTTTTTTGCGGATGATGTGAGGAAATGGTGAAACGCCGAAAGGCGCAACCCACACCGCAGCGGTGATGTGGTTACGCCCTTCGGCGTTTGGAGGGGGAAGCATCAGGTCAGTTGGCGTTTTTCTGGGGGCGAGCGGGAGCGGTTTCGTCCATGGAGGTAAGTTTTGGCGAGCATTCGAAGAAGACGAATTGTTCGTCCGCGGTGCTCATATACCGCAGGGTAACGGGCTGTCCTGCCTGGACGCCGGCAGTGAGTCCGCCCCGAGAAGGGTGGTAGAGGCTGCCGTTGTCCAGCCGGATGGCGTCTTTGGTTTCGATAGTGACGATGCGGCCGGAGACGGTATGGGGTTCCACGGCGACAACGGCCAGGGCCATGGTCGGGAGAAGGAAGAGCAGGGCCGCGAAGAGCAGCGGTTTGAACATCAATCGGGTGGTGTTGGTGTGCATGTTGACCTCGAAGACAAGAGGAGAGTGATGGCCATCCGGCAATGATTGCCCCATCGCGGCGGGATAGCCGCCTTATTCCTGGCTGGCGCTGTCCCGCCAGTAGTACAGGTGCAGCCCGACGGGAGACTTGATCTCGAACGGACTGGGCGAATTCGCATCCCCGCCCCCATCTCCGTTGCCATCAGCCTGGTTGGATTCCGGAGCCGGGCCAACCAAGCCGCCGCCCATGCTGGCCATGGCCGCGGCACGTCCCTTGCGGAGGAAGAGGTTGAAGCCAGAGGGAATGCCCTGGATGGCCGTTCGTTTTTTGTACCGGTCCGCGATATCAGTGGTTCCCACCACGGTCTGGTACAGGTTGTAGGCGGCGCTGGCGTGGAGATACTCCAGGGCGTATGAGAACCCGTTGCCCTGGGGGTGGCAGGGATCGTTGATGGAAGGTTGATAGGTTGTGAAGTAGAGGGTGTCGTAATAGAGCAGGGGCTGGCTGAGCACCTGCTCTCCCGCATGGTTGTCATGGGCTGTGCCGGTGTCCGCGGTTATGGCCGTCGGGTAGGTCATGTGGCCGCAGACCGAGGATTTGCCCTGGTCGGCCAGAACGATATACCAGCCCTTGGCATCGTTTTCGTGGGCCTGGCCCTGTTCCAGCGCAGAGGGCGTCCCGTACACGGCGTCATCCGTCAGCAACTCCTTGAGGTATGTCTTCATGGAGCCATCGATGTCGCTGCTGTCGCACCGCCCGTCGAGCGCACCCAGGTAGCAGGTGTTGATGATGGAATTCTTGCCCAGTTCATCGCAGGTCAGGTTGAGCAGATCGTTTTCCTGATATGGGGCCGAGGTGACCGTGACCGCGGCCGGGGTCGCAGGCAACGTTGCCGATTGTTCGGCTGTCACCGAAGAGTCGTCGTAGATGGCATACATCCGGTTGCGGATCATACCATACTTGGGGTTTTCCCGGTCGCCGGTGCCGAAAAAGAGCGACGCCATGCCTTTTGTGCCCTGGAATTCGACGCCAGGAAAATAATAGTTGCCCGACTCGAAAAGCCCCTTCGAGCCGCCCCAGGAAACGGTCGGCGAATAAAAGGCCTTGCGGCCGACGTCGACCGCGTCAATCCCTCCACCCATGCTGCCGCTGCCGCTGGTGCTGCCCGGGTTGCTGCTGAACACCCGGTTCACGGTCCAATCGGCCTTGGCGACCTTCCAGTTTGGCGCCTTTTCGGAACCAGTGTTGGTCACCTCGAAAGCAAACACAGCCTTAAACAGGTTGGCGTACACATCGACAGCATACGCCGAGAGCAGCACGCCGGGCTGGATGCTCGTCGCAGGGCCATCCGGGGCCTTATAGAGATTTGTGTCGGTTCCCGTGACCACACTGGGGGAAGCGGGGAAGGAAAAGCGCATTTCCGGTGATTTTCGCACTCCGCCCGTGCTCGCCGGGGTCGGACCGTAGGTGATGGAAAAGGGGAGCACCTGCCTGGTTGTTACGCCATCGGCAAGGGTGACCGTGGTGACAGCAGTCGGGTTCTCGATATCGACGACAAAGATGCCGCGCCCCGTTTCGTTCATGCCCGGATTATAGGTATTGTACACAGTATCGAGGTTGACGTCCTGACTGGAGGCGCCCGCTGACCATTCGCCGGGATCGACGGATCCGTCATCCTTGAATGGCGTTCCGTCGAGGTTCTGATCGGTGAAGGGCTCGGGATAAAAATCCTCTTCCGGGTCATACCCGCCGGTGAAGATGGCGACATCCCTATAGGTCCTCCGGCCGTTTGCATCGACGGCCACCGGGATGCGGGCGGTCTTCACCTCCGACCAGGACTGACTGATCTCGCTGTTGGTGTATGTCCAGGCAACGGTCCAGTCTAGAGGGTTCCGCGAGGTGATATCCAGACTCCAGAAATGCGACCCACCACGGCGCTCCCCGAAGATGAGGAGATGCGGATTTTTTGCTTTCCGGTACAAGGTGACGGCGCCGTCAACAGTGTCATGAAGTTTACTGCTCTGCACCAGCCTGAGTTTGGGCAGGATATCCTCGGGAATGAAGGCGAACACCTCGCGGCCGGTGCCATCGTCAAACACATGCAGCATGCCGTCGTTGCTTCCCACCGCGATCAATCGCTGCACAAGCGGCAGTTTGGGGTCTGCGGTATTGTAATAATCGATCACGACCGGTTGCGAGTGGATGATCGGGCCAAGGATCCATTCCCGCACTGCAATGGGATCTCCCGTTTCAGGCGCGGCGGCGTAAGTGTATCCATGGGTGTAGTTGATCAACTTGTCGCGGGTGGCGTTGTCGGCCACGCCCAGGTCGGCGGCGGTGATGTTGTCGCGCTCGAATTTTACCATGTTGCCGCCTTTTGATGTGTAGATGGGACGCTTCCAGTATGTCCTGGCATCGAAATACCCCTGCACATCTTCAAGCAGCACCTCGCCGGCGCCGTCCTCCCTGATGTCGGCCGCGCCATAATGATCGGAGTCGTTGGGATTGCTGTCGTCCCCCCAGAACGCGGCGGTGTTGTCGAGAAAGTTACCATTGGCGTCGATGGCCTCGTGGTTCGCCCGGTCGTAGATCGTGAACAGTTTCGGGCGATCCGCTGAGCCGTCGCCCATCTTGAATTTTTTGAGATTGCCCAGCCATTGACCGGAATCCCTGGGCAAAAAAAGCCCCATGTAGAGATCATCGCCGCTCTGGATTTTATTGGCAGCATCCGTCGAAACCACAGGGGCTGTGAACGACACCGCGTCACCCATCTGCAAGGCCAGTGAATAGAAGGCTGCGACCAGTTGCTGCTTGTTGTTGGCGACGATGTACTGTCCGCCGGACTCCCCAGCGGCGTCTTCCATCAGCGGTTGCCTGGAACTGAACGCAATGTGATGGGTAATGACATTGACATAGGAGTGTTCAGGGTCATCCACAAGCGAACCGTCCATCCAGCTGTGGGTGTACATCCAGTGCGCGACATCGTCGTAATAGTTGGGAGCGACGGGGGGGCGGTAGGGGTCGGATGTCCATCGGTCATCATCCCAGTCGGCAAAGGTGACGGCGGTGGGCGTGGTGATTCTTTTGTTTTGGGTGTCGCCGGCAGGATATCCTGAAGACATCGAGATGACGTAATTTTTTCGGCAAAGCAAGCTGTCGAGCAGGTGGCGCTGATTATGAAAGCCTCGTTGCCAGACATCCTGCATGGCTCCCATGAGGGGAGCGTTCGGATTGGCGGAGAAGAAGACGTCGTTGGCGATGGCATCCAGGAGCGCTGTCCGCTGGGCCTCGTCGGTTTGGGAAGGGTCGAGGGCGCGCCAGATTGTGGCGCCGCCCCCAACGCCGTTAAGGGTGGCAAGGCCCCAGTTCATCTTGCCCTGGAATTCCTCGACCACATAGCTCATGGCGTCCTTGGCCACATCCATGCGAGTCTGCATGAGGTAGGACGGGCCATCGAGGTCGTTGTCGACCACGCGCACCCGATCAACGAAGTACCCCTTCCCCTGGATCGAGGCGTTTGATCGCAGTCGCAACGATGCGGTGTTGCCGTTTATGACCGGGGACCATCCATCGCCAAGGGTCGGGCTGTTGTCGTTGTCGTAGGTGACGACCAAGGCGCCGGTCTGGTCGTAGATTCGCAGGGAGTCGTTGGTATAGGTTGCGGCGTTGCCGTTGCCCTGGACATCGAATGCGGCGAAATGAATCTGTATCTTGCGCGCCCCTGGCTGGACGATGCTCTTTGTGGTCGCTGCCTCAGTGAGATTATTGGAGTAGTTCCCGGGGCCTGCCGGATAATCGAGAGTATAGCCGATCTGACTCCAGGATGCCGGCGTGGTCAGGGGGAAGTGCTCGAACCGCCAGGCATCGTCGCCCAGATTGGCCCCGGCTGGTCGCGGGCTGGTGTTCCGATAATAGGTGAGGTTATACATGGCCTGCATGTTGGCCCAGTTGCCGGTCACAAAGAAATAGACATACTGGTCGCCGTCTTCCACCGGGTCGAGGGCGGTCGGGTTGAGGCTGGTCGCGGAGAGTCCCTTGTAGCCGCTGAAATAGTAGCCTGGCGCGGTGAGGAGGCCGGCGAAACCAGTGTCGATCACCGTGCCGTTAAACAAGGTGGTGTATTCGTGTTCCTTGATGCTTAGCCCCAGCGGCAGGAGTGCGCCGTCGAGCCTGACGTATCCGTTGGCGTCCACGGTCAGCCGCTGCGGCAACCCGGAGCCGTCGGGCGCCAGGTTGCCGTCGGCGTCAATCATGGTTCTCGTGTTGATGAAGTCCGTGCCGCCACTGTACCAGAGGTAGGCCGGGTCGGCTGCGTCCCCGGAGATGGCGACGCTCTCGCCGTCGATATTGGCAATGGTCACGCCGATCTTGCCCCGCCAGAGGAAGATTGTGCGCATGGGCGAATGGTTTCGGTAGAAGATGGAACTGTTGGTGATGGTATCCCAGATGTAGTCTCGGACATCGCCCTGATCGTTGAGGGTAAAGAGGTAGTCGAACATCTCGCCGTAATCAATGGAGTGCTCGTAGACGCCGTAGCCCATGGCTTTGGAGTTGTCCATAAGCACATAGGCGTTCTGCTTGGTGTTAATTGAATAGACATCCGTATCCCTGCTTGCTGCTGGTGAGGCAATCCATAGGATTGTCGCCAAAAGTACGGCGATACGGACGGCTTGCATGCCGTTTGACGCTGAGTTCATGGCGTGGTGTCCTTTGCGTGGGAAATAGGTATGCTGACGAGTTTTCCGTGTGTTCATTTGTCGATTCCTTTGAACCCTGTCTGTTTGCCGCCGACCTCGACCGTGGTCAACCCCGGCCGGTCGGGGGCGTTGCCCCGGATGCGGTACGAGTAGCTTTCCAGTCTGTCGGCAGGCATTCCCTGGGGCGGTGGGCCGGAGGTGAGATAGGTGACCAGATACCGATAGTCGTACTGGTTGTCGGCGGCCGCATTGCTCGTGATCAGGTTGTCCCAGGGCCAGGTGAGAGGATCGCCAGCGATGATGGCGGGCATGGTTGCCAGGCCGGAATCATTGCCTGGGTCGAACTCGGCCAGATTGGATGGGATTCGGAGTTGGTTGTACCGTCCCGGGTCGTACATGTTGTAGAAATCCTTTGCCGTTCTGGCGATGTTGCTTGATTCGGCGTGGCAGCCGCCTTCGGCCAGATTGAGCTTTCGCTCCGCCTGCTGCAACCCGCCCGCCACGTTCACCTCGGAAGTCGAGGTCCGCAAGGCCCAGACGCCGAACAGGGAAAGGATGAGCAGGACGACCAGCGAGAGCACCAGGACAAAGCCGGATTCGTTGACCATGTGGGAGAAACGTCGGTGGAGAAGGATCATGGAATCGTATCCTTGCGCTGAATGTGATATGGCTGTCCCAGGATAATGGGGACGTCAGTTGGAATAGGTGGTCGTGGTCATTTCCAGTCTGTTTCGGCCGGCCACGGTGTTCCAGTCCATGAAGACCCGGATGGTTTTGTTCAGCGTCTTTTGGTCCGAGGCGCCCTCCCGCACCGCCCAGGACAGCCGATAAACGAGACCAGCGTTGTCCATCACGGTTCCAGGCGCGGCCGCCGCGGGTATGCTGAGCAGTTTGTCCAGTTTGGCGTCGGTCAGACTGGCCGCGGTAAACACCCTGGCGCCGGCGGCATCCAGGCTTCCAGGAGCCGCTCCCGTGGGGGCAAGGATTGGATCGTTCATCGGCAGTTGCTTCAGGGTCTCCAGCAGCGACAGGGCCACATTGTTTGCCTCGGTCCGGTTCATGGCAGAGGAACTCGCGCCGATGGCGTTCACCTGCATGGCCATCACCGCCAGGATGCCGATTGTCAGGATGGCCATGGCCACCATCGCCTCAATCAGGGTTGAGCCTCGCTGGGCGAAGAGCATGGATTGCTTGCTCATCATCGGTATCCCATATTGCGTAATTGGATATTGACTACAGCCAAACGACGGCGAAAATTGTCGGCAGGAGGCGTCCAAACCGTTCCCGATGCCGTGGTGTACCTCGCGGCATGAGCAAAGGCCTGGTCGGGAATGGAGGTTCTCGCGAGTATGGAGAGCTGCACCATGCGGATGTTTCTCAGGTCTGCGGCGGCAGGGGACAGCGTCTGGGTTCCATTCTTGAGGATGTACTGGAATTCCAGTGCTTCGATATTGTCGGCCAGGGGTTGCAGCCCTCCTCCGGCGCCGGATTGCCTACCGATCCGGGAGGTCCCGCTCCAATTGATCCTGCCATTGTCGACGATGCCGTCACTGTTGGTATCGGCGCCAGCGGCCAGCCCGAAGGCGATGATTTCGTCCGGGCTTACGATGTCGCCATCGGCTCTGTTTTTGACGTTGGGCGCAGTCCCGCTGCGATAATCGCGGGTGAACTGAAAAAAAGTGCTTCGAGCCTGGAGAATTCCTGTTTTTCCAGTTTGTTCCGGGTCGCAACCAGCCATTCGAATCTCCATGGGCATCACCGCCAGGGCGCCGCGGAGGTTCTGTTGAATGTCGGCAATGTCATCCTGCCTGGTATAGCTCCTGGTCTGGGTAGTGTGCACGGTGACAACGGCGGCCATCAGCAGTGCCGATATGAAGAGGGCGATCATCAGTTCAACCAGAGTGAATCCGCCTTCTGCCTGCACTGCGGCCCCTGCTCTGTCGTGTGGTTCCATATGATGCATGCGTCATTTCCTTGTTGTTACTCCATGTTGATTCGACCTGCGAAAGACACCACCACCGTACGCTGCCGAATGACGTTGCCCGCCGCATTCGTGGCTCGCAGGACAGCGGCGCCTGCGCCGACAGGGATGCCGCGCTGGGTGAAGATCAAGGTGTTGTCGGCAAAACTGATGCCGTCGCCGCTTACAGTCGGATCATAAGCAACCCCGACAGGCAGTGGCGTTGCCGCAATCAGCACTGGCTCGCCGGGATCGATGAGTTGATTGCCGTCATTGGCAGGAGTTCCCGAGCCCCTGTCGACAAACAGTGAATAGTTGCTTGCCGCTGCATCGAAGTGCAGCGTGACGTTCTCGCCGCGTTGGATCGCCTCTGATTTTGCTCGAATCATGGTGGAAAATAAATCCCTGGCAGTGCTTTGCAGGCGCATGTTGGGAAGAAAGGAAAGCAGCGCTGTGCCCCCAATGCCGGCAATGATTCCGATGATAGCAATGACAATCATGAGTTCGATCAAGGTGAACCCACCCTGGCGATTCTTTCGCATCACATGTTGGACATCTTGCGGTGTTTGTATGGTCGTCATCGTGAACAAGGGAAAGAAGAGAGGTGCGGCGCCCTGGGCTTCAGCGGATTACGGTTTGTTTCAAAGAGAGTTCATTAATCGTTCCTTTTATTGTAAATAAACGGTAAAAGAGGTTATTTTACTCAAATTTATTGGCTGACAACGCTTAGATTCTACTGTCGATCCTTGTTGCTGTGCGCGGCAGCCTTCCTGGTCGAGCCTGATTGTAAAATAAATTTATAACCAGGGGGGGTGAGTGTAAGAAAAATTTACAGGTCAGGGGGTGTGATACCCACGCAGGCCCGAGATGGCTGTGTCGAGGTTGAAATTGATGGTATCCATCACTTTCCTTGATTGGTTTCATGAATTATTTTTCTTGATTTTTCTTGACTTCCGCTGCTCTGCCTTATAAATAGCTAACGTGACTGAATACCGGTTCAGTTTTTTGTCGGTGCGACATCGAACCGGCGAAACGGATCGGATGGTTGGCGGATCGATTGTTCTCACAGGAATACACACACAGAGAGGGAAAACATTATGAGTTCGAAACTGGTAGCGCCCCACGGTGGAAAAGGTCTGGTTTGCGCCTTGCTTGAGGGCGCCGCACGTGAAGCCGAGTTGAAGAAAGCCGCAGGTCTGAAGCAGGTTGAAGTTTCCGATCGCGCCAAAGGCGACCTGATCATGATGGGCATCGGCGGTTTTTCTCCGCTCACCGGCTTCATGACCAAAGCCGACTGGAAGGGCGTTTGCGAGAATTTCCAGATGGCTGACGGAACCTTCTGGCCCGTGCCGATCACCTTGGACGTGTCCGCTGCCGTTGCTGGCGATATCAAAGTTGGTGACGAGATTGCTCTGGTCAACAAAGGTGAGACCTACGCCACCATGAAGGTCTCTGAAAAATTTGAGATGACCGAAGCCGACAAACGCTGGGAATGCGAAAAAGTATTCAAGGGCGAAGGCGAGGAATCCGTCGGTGATAAATTCTGGGAAATCGCTCCCAAGGACCATCCCGGCGTCATCATGGTTTTCGCGCAGGGTGAATTTAACCTGGCTGGCCCGGTAAAAGTTCTTTCCGAAGGCGAGTATCCGAAAGAGTATCCGGGAGTCTACCTGCGTCCTGCCCAGACCCGTGCGATGTTCGACGAGCGTGGTTGGGCCAATGTTGCTGCCCTGCAGCTGCGCAACCCGATGCATCGTTCCCATGAGTTCCTGGCCAAAATCGCTGTCGAGGTTTGTGACGGCGTGATCATTCACAGCCTGATCGGTAACCTCAAGCCCGGCGACATTCCAGCCGATGTTCGCGTCGAAGCTATCAAGATCCTGATCGAGCACTATTTTGTCAAAGAGCACATCATCAATGCCGGTTATCCGCTGGATATGCGCTATGCCGGTCCTCGTGAAGGCCTGCTCCATGCTACCTTCCGTCAGAACTACGGCGTCAACAACATGCTGATCGGCCGTGACCATGCAGGCGTCGGCGACTTCTACGGCCTGTTCGAGGCACAGCAGATTTTTGATCGCATCCCGCAAACCGGTAATCCGGCAAAGGATCTGCTCTGCAAGCCGATGAAGATCGATTGGACCTTCTATTGCCACAAGTGCGACGGTATGGCATCGCTGCGCACCTGCCCGCACACCAAGGAAGACCGCGTCATCCTGTCCGGCACCAAGCTGCGCAAGGCACTGTCCGATGGTGCACCGGTTGTAGACCACTTCGGCCGTGAAGAAGTTCTGGTTCGTCTCCGTAAATACTATGCTGGTCTGACCGAGAAGGTTGAGGTCAAGATGCAGGGCGCGGCTTCGGGCGCTGCCATGTAAGACCCTCTCGGCTCAATTGAGTCGTTGTTCAGGAGATGCCGCGCTTGCGCGGCATCTCCTTTTTTTATTGCAGCGCTGGCGAGGCTGCGGTACGAACGGCAGCAGCGGAGCATGCTGCGATGGCGTGTTATTTTGCGGGACAGGGGGAGCGTATGACAACAGAGACAGTCCAGGTCGGCCTGGGTGATCGGAGTTACCCGATTACCATTGGCACGGGGATACTGACCGATATCGGCGCCAAGCTGGCTACAGCGGGAATTGCCAAGCGTTGGGGCATCATTACCGATGATCGGGTGGGGTCGTTGTACGGAGATTCCGCACGGCACTCCCTGCAGGCGGCTGGTCTTGACTGCGAACTGATCGAATTCGCCCACGGCGAAGCCAGCAAGCATCTGGCCACTGTGGGCCGGTTGGCCAGCGAACTGGCCGGACGCGGTTTCGACCGGCGCGACGGGCTGCTGGCGCTTGGCGGCGGCGTGGTCGGCGACATCACCGGCTTCCTCGCCTCGGTCTACATGCGCGGCATCCCTTTTGTCCAGGTTCCGACCACACTGCTTGCGCAGGTGGACAGTTCGGTGGGCGGCAAGACCGGCGTCGATATTCCCGAGGGCAAGAACCTAGTCGGCGCCTTCTACCAGCCCCGCCTGGTGTGTATCGACACCGCGGTCCTGGCCACCCTGCCGCCGGAGGAGTATCTGGGCGGCATGGCCGAGGTCATTAAATACGGCGCGGCCATCGACGCCGAGTTTTTTGCCTGGCTTGGGCAAGAGCGCGAAGCGGTCCTGCGCCGTGATCCGGCGGTTATTGTGCCTATGATCCGACGCTGCTGCGAGCTCAAGGCCTCGGTGGTGGAGCGGGACGAGCGCGAGGGCGGCCTGCGGCGCATTCTCAATTTTGGCCATACTATTGGCCATGCGGTGGAGGCGGCCTCCGGGTACAAGTTGATTCACGGCTTAGCCGTGGCCATCGGTATGCAAGCCGTGGCCGACCTGGCTGTGCGTGGCGGCTTTGCGGCTCCACCCGTTGCCACCGCAATCAACCGGATGCTAACCAGCTACGGCCTGCCCACGATTATCCCACCGGAACTGGACGCCCAACAAATCAGGGGATACCTGCAAACCGACAAGAAAACCGTGGGCGGCCGGGTTTTCTTCGTGCTGCCAGAGAAGGTCGGCACGGTCCTGATCACCGATCAGGTCAACCAGAGTGACATCGACGCGGTGCTCGGATTGAATCGAACCGCCAGCGCCGCCTGAGCCCCAACGATTACGAGACCACAGCCATGCCGATCTACGAATTTTTCTGCGCCGACTGCAACACCGTCTTCAACTTCTTCTCCAGCCGTCCCAACACCGAGAAACGCCCGGATTGCCCTAGCTGCGGCCGCAAGGAACTGCACAAGATGATGTCGCCGTTTGCCACCATCGGCAAAGCGAAGGAGGCCGACGAGGATGGTCTGCCCGCAGGTATGGACGAGGCCAGGATGGAGCGGGTGCTCGCCGGTTTGATGCGGGAGGCCGAAGGTCTTAACGAGGAGGATCCCCGGCAGATGGCGGGACTGATGCGCAAGTTCATGGACCAGGCCGGCATCAGCCTGGGCGGTCGGATGGAAGAGGCCATGGCCCGGATGGAGGCTGGCGAGGACCCTGATCAGGTCGAGCGGGAGATGGGCGATCTGCTCGACGGGGACGAACCCTTCAGTCTCGAGGCGGTGCGCAAAAAGGCCCAAGGTTTGGCGCGGCGGCCCAAACGCGACGAGCGATTGTACGAGCTCTAAGCGGTCCTGCCGCACCTGCGATTGCTGGGGACGACCAGCATCAGAACTCGATGGCCAGCTGCTTCATCTTTTCCCAGAGGTTTTTCCGGCTGATGCCCAGCGCCGAGGCCGTCCGGGTGCGGTTGCCGCCGCATTGGGTCAGGGCGAGGACTATGCACCGTTTCTCGGCTGCGGCCAGGGCCTCGCTCAGGCAGCCGGGCTCGACTGCGGCTGGTTCATGCCGCGTTCGCAGGTCGGCGGGTAGATCCTCGAGGGTGATGACCGGGCCGGGCGAGAGTACGGACACCCGCTCGATGATGTTCTTCAACTCCCTGACATTGCCGGGAAAATCATAGCCGAGCAGGCACTGCATGGCCTCCTCGGACAGCGACAGGGCCATGCCCCGCTTCTGGCTGAAGCCGGCCAGAAAATGGTCGACCAGCAGCGGCACATCCTCCCGCCGCTCGCGCAGCGGCGGCATGGGCAGGGGAATGACGCTCAGCCGGTAGAGCAGGTCCTGCCGGAACCGGCCGGCCTCGGCCTCCACCTTCAGATCCTTGGCTGTCGCGCAGAGCAGGCGCACATCCACCCGGATGGTCCGCGTCCCGCCCAGCCGTTCGCACTCCCCCTCCT
>CAZSTJ010000072.1:0-14231 GCA_964609805.1 uncultured Geobacter sp.
TGTTTCGGCGTGGGACTCATCCCCACCGGCTCGGCCGACCCCTATGCACTGCGTCGTTCGGCCATCGGCATCATCAACATCATCCTCGATAAGGGATACCGCATCTCCCTTTCGGACGGCATCGACAAGTCGCTGCAACTGCTGGGCGATAAGCTGACCCGCCCGGCCGCCGAGGTAAAGACAGACGTGATGGAGTTCTTCCGCGGCCGCTTCGTCAACCTTCAGGGCGACCTGTACCCCACCGATGTCGTTGAGGCCGCTGTATCGGTCGGCTACAGCGATCTCGTGGACACCGCTGCCCGAATCAAGGCCCTTGGCGAATTCACCGGCCACCCCGACTTTGTGGCGTTGGCCGTGGCCTTTAAACGGATCGTCAACATCATCAAAGAAGGTATCGACGCCCCGGTGGATCCCGCCCTCTTCCAGGATCCGTCAGAGGGGGGACTGTACGAGGCATTCCAGTCGGCCAAGTGTTCAGTCGAGGCCTGCATCACCGATGGCGCCTGGCTGGACGCCCTGACGGAAATAGCCACCCTGCGCGGGCCGGTGGATACCTTCTTCGACAAGGTCATGGTCATGGCCGATGACGAGCGGGTCAAGACCAACCGCCTGGCACTGTTGACCGCCATGGCCCGCATGTTCGGCAAGGTAGCCGACTTCTCCAGGATTTCGGGATAACCGCATGATTGCAATAATTGATTACGGCATGGGCAACCTCCGCTCCGTCCAGAAGGGGTTCGAAAAGGTCGGGGCGGAAGCGGTTGTGACCGCAGACCCAAAGGTCGTGCTGGAAGCGGAACGGGTCGTCCTCCCCGGCGTGGGAGCCTTCCGTGACTGCATGCACAACCTGGAACAGGGGGGCTTTGTGGAGCCGCTTCTGAAGGTCATTACCGAGGGGCGACCCTTCCTGGGGATCTGCGTCGGCATGCAGATGCTCTTCACCGACAGTGTCGAATTCGGCCTCTACCAAGGGCTGAACGTCATCCCCGGTCACGTGTTGCGCTTTCCTGAACGGATGCAGGAAGCGGGCGAAGAGTTGAAGGTGCCCCAGATGGGGTGGAACCAACTCAGCTTCAAGCGGCGTCCGCCTGCCTTTGAAGGGGTTGCCGAGGGGGCCAACGTCTACTTCGTCCATTCCTACTACGTCAAGCCGGACAGCGACGACGTGGTTGCTACCACCACCGACTACGGCTTCGAGTTTTGCTCCTCGGTTTGGAAAGACAACATCGTCGCCACCCAGTTCCACCCGGAGAAATCCCAGGATGTGGGACTGCGGATACTGAAAAATTTCGCTGAAATGAAGTAAATACAACTGAATAACACGGAGCACACAGAGGACACGGAGAAAATCAGATAGCTTTGTTACTGCGCCTAAACCTGCCACTGGGCTATACAATGTGCTTAGGTTGTTTTCTCCAATTTAATGTTTAGCTTCTCCCTCCGTGTACTCCGTACCTCCGTGTTATTAAAGAATTGATTAATTGAAAGGCATTCAATGATCGTCATCCCCGCCATTGATCTGAAAGAAGGAAAATGCGTTCGCCTCGAGCAGGGGCTCATGGACCGCGACACCGTATTCAACGACAACCCCGGCGCCCAGGCAAAGGTCTGGCAGGATCAGGGGGCCGAACTGCTCCACATCGTCGACCTTGACGGTGCCTTCGCCGGCGAGCCCAAGAACCGCGCTGCCATCGAGGCAATCGTCAAGGCACTCTCCATACCGACCCAACTGGGCGGGGGGATTCGCGATATCCCCACCATCGAGGCATACCTTGACTTGGGGATCGACCGGGTGATCATCGGCACCGCGGCCCAACGCAACCCGGAGCTGGTGGAGGAGGCGTGCAAGCGGTTCCCGGGACGGATCGTAGTCGGCATTGATGCCAAGAACGGTATGGTGGCGGTACAGGGGTGGGCAGAGGTAACGGACATCACTGCGGTGGATCTGGCAAAGAAGTTCGAAGGATTCGGCGTGTCGGCCATCATCTACACCGACATCAGTCGGGACGGCATGATGCAGGGACCAAACATCGAGGCGACCCGGGCTCTGGCCGAGTCGATCTCCATCCCGGTCATCGCCTCCGGCGGCGTGTCAAGCCTGCAGGACATCAGGAACCTGATGGCCGTGGAGAAGAGCGGCGTCACCGGCGTCATCACCGGCAAGGCGATCTACACCGGCGCCATCAGGCTGGCCGAGGCAGTGGCACTCACGAAAGGCACCAACTGACATGCTGACCAAACGCATCATACCCTGTCTGGACGTCAAGGGGGGACGAGTCGTCAAGGGGGTCCAGTTCCTGGAACTGCGCGACGCCGGCGATCCGGTGGAGATCGCCGAACGCTATGACCTGGAGGGGGCCGATGAACTCACCTTTCTGGATATTACCGCATCGTCGGACGAACGCGACATCATCATCGACGTGGTCCGCCGCACCGCAGAACGGGTCTTCATGCCCCTGACCGTCGGCGGCGGCATCCGCACGGTGGATGACATCCGCCGGCTCCTCAACGCCGGGGCCGACAAGACCTCCATCAACACCGCCGCCGTGCACCGCCCCGAGTTCGTCAAGGAGGCGGCCGAACGCTTCGGCTCCCAGTGCACCGTGGTGGCCATCGACGCACGCCGCGTTCCCGGCGAAAATCGCTGGGAGGTCTACACCCATGGCGGTCGCAACCCGACAGGCATCGATGCCGTGGAATGGGCGGTCCGTATGGAAGAGTACGGCTCCGGCGAGATCCTGCTGACCAGCATGGACTGCGACGGCACCAAGGACGGCTACGACATCGGCCTGACCCGGGCGGTGGTGGATGCAGTCTCCATCCCGGTTATCGCCTCCGGCGGCGTCGGCAACCTGGAACACATCTACGACGGCTTCACCAAGGCGGGGGCCAGCGCCTGCCTGGCCGCCTCCATCTTCCACTATCGTGAGTACACCATCGGCCAGGCCAAGGAATATCTGCGGGACAAAGGTGTGGCAGTACGAATATAAACAGCTGTTCGATGTTCTCTGTTCGGGGCTCGCTGTTCAACCTCGGACTTCGAACCTCGAACTTTGAACCGGGGTTTACATGAACGAGCACATCCTCGACGACGTCTACCGCGTCATCCTCGACCGAAAGGCCAATCCGAGCGACTCATCCTACACCGCTTCCCTGATGAAGAAGGGGGTCGACAAGATCCTCAAGAAGCTGGGCGAGGAGGCCACCGAGGTGGTTATCGCCGGCAAGGGGGGCGTTCGCGAGGAGATCGTCTACGAGACGGCCGACCTGTTTTTCCACGCCCTGGTGCTGCTGGGTTACCACGACATCCCCCCCGAAGAGGTGTACGCCGAGCTGCGCCGCCGCTTCGGCACCTCGGGGCTGGAGGAAAAGGCCTCCAGGCCGGCGTGATTTAACGCATTTGAATCCCTACTGCACAACCGTATTTTTATATTGACAACTAGAACGTTGCTGGTATGATACGCAACTCTGAAAAAATCAGATAACGGCACCATTCGATGTGTGTTGCCACTTTACCGGGAGGGGGTGATTTTAGATGCCGGGAGTAAAAATCAAGGAAAATGAGCCGTTTGAGTTGGCTCTGAAGAAGTTCAAGAAGCAGTGCGAGAAAGCCGGTATCCTCTCCGAGGTTCGCAAGCGCGAGCATTTCGAGAAGCCGAGCATCAAACGCAAGAAGAAGGCCATCGCCGCCCGTAAGCGCGCACTCAAGAAACAGCGCAAGATGGTTGACTAGTAGCATACCAACCGTGGAGCACACTGCATGTCGCTCAAGGAACAACTGAACGAATCCATGAAGACAGCCATGAAGGCGCGGGATGACCTGCGCCTTTCGGCTGTCCGCATGGTGCGTTCCGCGGTTAAGAATCGCGAGATCGAGCAGAAAAAAGAACTGAACGACCAGGAGATCATCGAGGTCATCTCGACCCTGGCAAAGCAGCGGCGTGAATCCATCCGGCTCTACCGGGAGGGGAATCGCCTTGATCTGGCAGAAAAGGAAGAGACTGAACTGGAGATTCTCCTCAGCTTCCTTCCCGCCCAATTGAGCCAAACGGAAATCGAGGAACTCGTCGATCGGGTTATCGCGGAGACCGGGGCCCAGGGGGCAAAGGACATGGGGCGGGTCATGAAGGCGATTACGCCGCTGACCGCAGGCAAGGCAGACGGGAGAGCCGTCAGCGATACGGTCAAGAGGAAACTGGCCTGACCGTCGTTGTTGTCGGTGGCGGCGCATCATAGTATCGATACCGAGAATAGGGGGCTTTCTTATGATTGCCCCTTCTTCATACACAGCATAAGGCTCCCGGATGAACCTATTCGACATCATCATCATGGTGGTCCTGATTCTGTTTGCCCTGAAAGGCCTGGTAAGAGGGCTCGTTAACGAGGCCTCTTCGCTGACAGGACTGGTTCTGGGGGGATGGCTGGCCTACCGCTACTATCCGGCTCTTGCAATCCCGGTACGTACCGTACTCCATGTTCCCGCGCACATTGCCGCATTTCTCGCATTTATCCTGCTGCTGCTCGTGACCGGCATTGTGGCCCATATTGCCGGCAATATCGTGACGGCAGCCCTGAAGCTCGTCATGCTGGGAAGCCTGAACCGGCTGGGCGGTATCCTGATCGGCGCCGCCGAAGGGGCACTGCTGCTCTGCATGCTGTTCAGCACCGCCACGGGGAGCTTCATGCCTGACACCTTGAAAAAGAAGGTCAGATCTACGGAATCGGCCAACATGTTTGCCGTCACCGGCGACAAGATCCTCTCGGTGTGGCGCAGCAGCACCAGTTCTCATCCATGATCCCCGAAGAAAAGGTGCGTGAGGTAGCCGAACGCCTCTCGATTGTAGAAGTTGTCTCCGACTATGTGCAGTTGAGACGTGCAGGTGCCAATTTTACCGGCCTCTGCCCGTTTCATGGTGAAAAGACCCCTTCCTTCAACGTCAACCCGGCCCGTGAGATCTTTCACTGTTTCGGCTGCGGCGTCGGAGGAAACGCCTTCTCCTTCATTATGAGGATCGAGGGTGTCACCTTCCCGGAGGCGGTCAAGCTCCTGGCCCGCAAGGCCGGTGTAGAGATTGAGGAACGGCAGCTCACCCCGGCTGAAAAGCAGGCCCAGAGCGAACGCCAGACCTTCCAGCGCATCAACGATCTGGCGGCCGCGTATTTCCGCACGGCCCTCGAACAGAAACCCGACGGGGCCGTAGCCCGGACCTATCTGGAAAAACGGGACGCCCGGGGGGAGATTGCCGAAGCATACCGGCTCGGATTCGCCCCCGACCGGGGCGACGGGCTGACCCAGTACCTGAATGCCAACGGCATGCCTCTGGAAAGCGCCCAAAAGCTGGGGCTGGTCCGCAAGGGGGATCGCGGCTGGTACGACCAGTTCCGCAACCGGCTGATGTTCCCGATCCGCGATGCAAAGGGTAACGTCATCGCCTTTGCCGGACGGGTGCTGGACGCCTCGCTGCCCAAGTACATCAATTCGCCGGAATCACCGCTCTACCACAAGAGTTCGGTGCTGTTCGGCCTGGACATGGCGCTCCCCAGCATCAGGACCGAGAACAGCGTCATCATCGTCGAGGGGTATTTCGATCACCTGGCGCTGTACCGTGCAGGCGTCCGCAATGTAGTGGCCACCTGCGGCACAGCCCTGACGACGACCCACAGCAGTCTGCTGAAACGTCACGCGGCCAAGGTATACACCCTGTTTGACAGTGATGCGGCGGGGCGCAAGGCGACCATCAAATCCATGGAACTGTTTCTGGAACAGAAACTCCCGGCCTACGTCATCACCCTGCCGGCCGGTGATGATCCGGACAGTTTCCTGGCCGCCAATTCGGTAGATGCATTCCGTGACTGTCTGGACAAGGCCAAGCCGGCCTTTGAATTCTTTATCCGTTCGCTGCTGGCCCAGACACCGCCGAACAGCGTCGACAGCAAGGTGCGCGTCATCGATGAACTGCTGCCGATATTCAAAAAGATAGCCGATCCGGCGGAACGTGACCTGTACGAAAAGGAAATCTGCCGCCTGCTCGATATTTCCGCCCACGCCTTCCGCAAGCGCATGGGCGGCATGTCCCTGACCGACAAAGACGTCAGGGTGGGACAGAAAACAGAGTCACACAAGGGTGACACCGTTCAGGAGACGCTGCTGGCCCTGCTCTGCAGCTATCCCGAAGCACGGGCCGAAGCAGAGAGTACGGGACTTGAAAATCTGTTTGACGGCGACTACCTGGAGCTTGCCCGGCTGGTGATTGACACCTTGGCCACCAATGATGATGCCCAGGCCTTAAGTCTTCTGTCGGAACAGATCGAATCACCCGGTGTCAGGGCGCTGCTGTCACGCATGCTTGTTTCTGATGCCCGGGTTGCCGATATCGACTGGCGTTCCGCCTTCGACAGCTGCAGGCGCACCAGGGAAAAACGGGCCATCGTGCCCCTGAAAGAGATCATCACTCGGTTGGCGGTACTGAGTCCGGACAGCCCGGAATATGCGGAACTGCTGCAACAGGCCGACGCACTACGCACGAAAAAGTCTAAGATTCAGCCGTGAGGCTGCAACTTGAGGTGAATTGAATGGCGAAGAAGAATCTTGATGAAGTCAAACAGTTGATCGATCTGGGCAAGGAAAAAGGGTTTCTGACCTTTGACGAAGTCAACGACATCCTCCCTCCCGATATTGCCACGGAGCAGATCGACGATGTCATGGGCATGTTCGGCGATATGGATATCGAGATCGTGGACTCGGCCCAGAAGGTCAAGATACCGAAGATGAAGATCGACCTCGAAGAGGACGAAGAGGCCGAAGGCGAGGCTGAAGAGGTCGAGTTCGAGGCCGGCACCATCGGCCGCACCAGCGACCCGGTCCGTATGTATCTGCGTGAGATGGGGTCCGTCTCGCTCCTGACCCGCGAGGGAGAGGTTGAAATCGCCAAGAGGATCGAGGACGGCGAGCGGGATGTTGCCAGCGTTATCCTCAATACCCCCATCACCGTACGCGAAGTCATCGCCTTGGGCGACAAGCTGCGCAAGTTCCAGATCAACGCCTCCGAGATCAGCAAAGAGGTAGAGGAGGAAGAACTGGAGGAGGGCGAGGAGGATGTCCAGAAGACACGCATCCTCGATGTGATCGATGCCATTGCCGCCCAGGATGCGGAACTGATTGAGTTGGTGGCCGGACTCGACGCCGCCAAATCCGCCGCCAAGAAGAAGGAACTTGACAAGGCACTGAAGGCTGCCAAGGAAAACCAGGCAAATCTGCTCAAATCGCTGCGCCTGAAAGACCGCCACATCAACAAGATCGCCGAACGCCTGAAAGAGCTTTCCTGCAAGGTTGACCGACACATGAAGGAGCTTTCCGACCTGGAGTCCGTCATCCCCTCCGAAAAGCTGAAGGCGCTGCTGGACAAATACCAGCAGGATGAAGCCAAGGCGCTGACGGAACTGAAGAAGCTCAAGCGCGACGCCGAGGAAACGGATAAACTGGACAAGCGCCTGAAGAGCTCCGCCCGCAAGCTGCAGAAGGTTGAGCAGGAGTCCGGTTTCAAGGCTATAGAACTCTCGACCGCCCTGATCGCCATCGAGGAGGGTGAATGCAAGGCCCGCATCGCCAAGAGCGAGCTGATCGAAGCCAACCTGCGTCTGGTGGTCTCCATTGCCAAGAAGTACACCAACCGCGGCCTCCAGTTCCTCGACCTGATCCAGGAAGGGAACATCGGCCTGATGAAGGCGGTGGACAAGTTCGAATACCAGCGCGGCTATAAATTCTCCACCTACGCCACCTGGTGGATCCGCCAGGCCATCACCCGCGCCATTGCCGATCAGGCCCGCACCATCCGTATCCCGGTGCACATGATCGAGACCATCAACAAGCTGATCCGTACCAGCCGCCAGCTGGTGCAGGAGAATGGCCGCGAACCGTCACCCGAGGAAATTGCCGACCGGATGCAGCTTCCCCTCGACAAGGTCCGCAAGGTACTCAAGATCGCCAAGGAACCGATCTCCCTGGAGACCCCCATCGGGGAGGAGGAAGATTCCCATCTTGGCGATTTCATCGAGGACAAGGGGGTTGTCTCCCCCATCGATGCCGTTATCAAGGCCAACCTTTCCGAGCAGACCGCCCGGGTACTCTCGACCCTGACCCCCCGCGAGGAGAAGGTACTCCGTATGCGCTTCGGCATCGGCGAAAAGAGCGACCATACTCTGGAAGAGGTTGGTCAGGATTTCGAGGTCACCCGCGAGCGTATCCGCCAGATAGAAGCCAAGGCGCTGCGCAAGCTGCGTCACCCCAGCCGCAGCAAGAAACTCAAGAGCTTTGTAGAGTAATCGACATGGGTTCCGCGGAATATCCGCCGTCCCTTGTATCACCTCCCTCTTCATTGAAAGGCGCATTCTGCCGTTCACTGGAGCGTAACACCTTTGGCTATTTTATAAGACCGGTTCTGGTCAGCATGCTGCTCCTGCTGTTCGGAACCGGTCTTTCATCTGCTGCCGAGATTGATGACTCCAGCCTGGTTGTCGAGGCCTTCAACGCCTTTCAGACACAGGATTACCGGCGGGCCATCGACACGATTGAGACCTTCCAGCACACCTTCCCCGACTCCCCCCTGCGGGATGTCGCCCTGCTGCTTCTGGCACGCTCGGCACTGAAGGCCGGCCAGTACGACCGGGCCGAACGAGCTGTCAGCCGCTTCAACACTGAATTCCCTTCCAGCCCTCTCTGGTCGGACATCGATCCGGAACTGAAACGGCTGGCCACACGCCGACACGAGGGAGCAGCTGCAACGACTGCAACGCAGCCCGCCGCAAGCGAACAGCAAGCATCGGGAGCTGCACCTCTTACCTCATCCGGAGAGCAGAGTCTGGACCGCCCCCAACGCGATTCGGTCAGAATCGTCAGCCTCTCGGGAGGACGGCAGAGCATTCCTGTCGGGCTGCGCGGCTCCATTCCATTTGAAATAGTCAACCACGACCGTACGGCGGTCAAGGTCCTGCTAGAGCCTGTCATTCCTGCCGAAATGGACCCTGTCCTGACTATAGCCGGCAATAATACCGGCATCCCTGCTCGACTGACCCTCGGCCCGGGTGCCGGCAGCAGAGGGGCACTCAGCTTCCGTATGCCGGACAACAGGATTGACGGCCACAAGTCAACCGTATCCCTTCAGGTGATCTCACCATCAGACCTCAGGCTTCTGCAATCCATGGATACACAAGTGGCGGCAGAGGCACCCCTGCTACGTGCGGTTGCGAGAGTAGATAAACAAAGGGTCGCTCGGGGAGATAAGATCCTGTTCCAGGTGACCCTTTTGAATGCGGGAACGATTCCTGCCCAGGATTTGACGGTCTGGATTCTCCTGCCACCCCAGCTGGATCTTGTGGGCAAAGCAGGGGGGCAGATCGAACGAGACACCGTGTCTGGGGTGCCGTTTGTGACCATCGGCTCCCTGCACCCCGGCAAGCTTGAAGAATTTTCTCTTTCCGTGAAGGTGCGTGAGGAGAGTACGACTGGTCAGGAACTGCGTGCCAGGATTGAAATTTCACATGGGCACCTGAAGCAGAAAGAAACCTTCACCTCTGGCCCGATCATCATCCAGCGCAGGTAACCACCCCTTTCCCGTGCCGGAAACAATGTATAGCTTCGGGAGTTCCACCATGTATCGATTCATTGTGCTGTCAACGCTGTTCCTGCTGGCATTACATTCTTCCCTGATCGCAGGTGAAGTCACCAACCTGAAAACAGACTATTCAGGCTCACACCTCACCATTGAATACGACATCACCGGCAATCCCCCCGGAACACCACACAGCATCGAAGTCCTTCTGCTACTGAACGGTAAGACCTTCACCTCGAATATGCTTTCCCTGTCAGGTGATTTTGGAAATTCGGTCATGACTGGGCAGGGCAGAAGAATCGTCTGGAGGCATCCCCGCGACTTTCCGGAAGGCGTGGAATCCGTATTCACCTGCAGAGTGAATGTTGTACCGGAAAGCAGGGTCATCAACGAAGCGGAGACACCGTCAGAGGGGTTCAGAAATTCAACCTATGCCGTCAACCGGCAGACCGTTGCCGAAAGCAGGACACGCCTCATGTGGGCAAGAAACGGCAATATGTTTGCCCGCCCCATGCGCTACGATGATACGCGCACCGAGATTGAACGGCTCAACCGCGAACGGTTTGCCGGGTACAACGACTGGAGAATACCAACACGTGAAGATTTTGAAGGTTTGGTTTTCATTGGCAGGAAAAACGGCTGGGGATACGCAATAGGCAGGTTTATTGCCGACTACCTGAGCAGCTGCGGGTTCACCGATGTCCAGTTCGGCAACTACTGGACTTCTACCCCTGTTCCTGAAGAGGGCCAAAGCCGGTATGTCGCCAATACCTGGAACGGAATACAGCGGCCGCTCCCGGCATCAAATTATTATTATCTCTGGCCGGTTAGGTCCATCCGGTAATCAGTCAGAGAACAAACCTGGCCTTAGCCCCAGTGATAAAAACAAAAGCGCCCCGTTCCTGATGGAACGAGGCGCTTTCATTCTTTCGGCTGATTCCGGAATTACTTCTTCGGTTCGTCCTTCTTGGCTACGGCCATTGCGTCGTTGAGGATCTTCACACCGGCCTTGGATGCAGCAATGGAACCGGTCAGGCTCTCGCGGGCCAGGGACGGATTGTGGAAACCGTCAGAGTTCTCGGCGGTCCAGTACTCCCACAGGGCATGGGCTTCTTCATGCTTTTCGCGGGCCTGGGCCAGAACGCTTTCTGCAACACCGAGACGCTGGGCTGCGGCATAGGTGTCAATCAGCTGACCAAGCCAGTACTCAGACTTGCGCATCTTGCCCTTGGTGTAGTTGATGATGCTCTCGATTTCATACAGTTTCTGTTCAGCCGTCTGCTTGGGATGGCAGCCCAGGCAGGAAGCCTTGACCGTCAGCTTGGGCTTGACCACGCCGTGGTTGGAGAACATCTTGCCGTCTTTACCCTTCTGCTTGGGCATATGGCACTGATGGCACTGGACCCCTGCCTTGTCATGCACGCTGCCGGCATAGGTCTCTGCTTCGGGATGCTGGAATTTGATCAGACGGGCACCGGTAACGGCATGCTTGAAGTCAAAGAAGTCCAGTTCCTTGTAATGCTTGAGCAGCTGCATTGAGTTCTTGAGCGGGAAGTGGTTGGTGCGCAGGTCGTCGTACTTGACCGGCTTGCCATCACTCCACTGGGTACCGGCATTGCAGTTGTACTCAACGTGGCACTGGGCGCACATCATGCGGGAGTCGGTCTTGCTCATGACGCCGATCTTGCGGAAACCACGGAAGTCCATCACCTTCAGGTCGGTAGCACCGTTCTTGGCGAAGATGTTCCCCTTGGGATCTTTCTGGATTGCCTGGATCAGGCCGTCGCGGATCACGCGGGGCTGGGTGCCGTGGGGATCATGACAATGGATGCAGCCGACCGGATTATTGGTCTCCTTGGCTACGTCATTGACATCAGAGGTACGGTCGAACTTGCCCCCCTTGTCGCCCATGAATTTCCACTTGAGGATATGGTCGGAGGTCTTGCACTGGATGCAGGTCGGGTTACCGGCCATGGCGGTCTCGGGAAGTTTGGTCCCTTTGCCGTTGTCCTTCAGCACATCCCAGGTCTTGCCCATCTTGTCAACGCCCTTCCAGCCATCCTTAAACTGATAGCGGCCGCCCTGAAAACGATCCACGGCAAACTGGTCGATGACCATGAATGCGTGGCCCCGGGGCTCGGCATGCTCAAAGGTGAAGCCGTGGCCGGCCAGGAGTTTGTCCTGCATGGGTGAGCGGCCGGCCGGGACACCCTTCTCCTTGCGGGCACCACCATCACGGTTCATGGTGTAAAAACTCTGCATCTGGTTCTTGTGACACTTGCCGCAGAGGGCCTGGTCGATCAGGGTCACCGGCTTGTTCTTCTCCGGATCCTTCATGTGGGCGTCAAGTTTGTCATGACAGGTCGTACAGGCCAATTTGGCATGTTTCGAACCTTCCTTGAGCGCCTTGATCTCATCATGACACTCATAACACTTGGCGCGGCCATCATTGGCGACCTTGGTGGCCGGCTTGTTGACGGCAGTGGTCAGTGCGGGCAGGGCAAACAGCAGACCTGCTGCACCAGCTACGGCAACCGCAATGGTAAGTTTCTTCTTCAGCATTCTGTCTTCTTCTTTCGGGTGGATGATACACGTGTGAAACACGGCAATAGCATTAATATGTTTTTATCTTTACACTAGGTCGAACGAAATTATCTTGACCAAAATCAAATTTATTCAGTTCTTTTCCCGTGGGACGAGTGCGACCGCCTTCGGCACCACCGGGCAGACATATTCACAAGTGCCACATCCGGTACAAAGCCCCATGTCAACACGAATTCCCTCGCCCGGGACCACCATGATCGCCTGAGGCTCACACCGCTCCACACAGGCGAAGCAGCCGCAGTTGCGAGCGAGACAGCGATCATTGAAGGGGGTTGCCACCATGTCGGGGCGCGGCTCAGGCGGCAGGTCGTTAACCTCCTCGGCAGCCACTACCTCCGCCCCCTCCCCTTTCAAGGTGCCGGCAATATCAAATGCTGCCTTGCCGAGGCTCATAAATCCCTGACGAAAAAACTCCTTCCGGGTCAGGCTCATTTGTCCTTTTTTTCCTTCTTTACTTTTTTAGCTTTCTTCGCCTTTTTCGGATCGCTCAGATCACTGCGCACATGACATTGGGTACAATTGACGCGAATAGCATGTGGTGTAGGCGGGGCGCCATTGATGCCGGTCCGGTGACAAACCAGACAGTCCTCACCGCTTGCATTGTCGGCAACCGGATGGGGGATAACGGGGGGAGCGTCTTCCGCATACTTGGCATCTGCCTCGAGATTCTCGGGCTCATCGGCGATGGCGGCCAAAGGCAGTGACAGCAGAGCGGCAACAGCAACGACAGAGAACAGGCGGACAAAGATTTTCATTGATGACCCTCCTTGATACGGTTGGTATGCAAATTATATCTAGCTAGAGACAGATTTATAGCCGATGACGGTGCGCAGTGCGCCGGGAGCACAGACATCGATGCAGGCACCACAGCGGGTGCAGTCACCGGATACTATTTGACCGGCGTGGTGCTCCAGTGACGGGACCAGAACCTCTTCCACCGGGCAGGCCTGTGTGCATTCACCACAGTTGGTGCATTTTGACTCAATAAAACTAACCCGAACCGGACTGAACCGTCCGAGCAGGGAATAGAAACCTCCCACGGGGCAGAGAGAACGGCACCAGACTCTCCGGGCAATCACAACCTCGACCACCAGGATTGCTCCAATCAGCAGCAGTGGCAACCAGGCCCCGAACATGACGGCACGGGTGACAACACCGATGGGAGATACGACTTCGAACAGCGGAATTCCTGCCACCGGAGAAATGAGCAGTACGACTACGAACGACCATCGCGTACCCGACAACGACATGGTTCGCTTACCGCTCCCCAGCCTCGCCCTGATTTTGTCGGCCAATTCCGTAAGCAGATAGACCGGACAGACCCAGCCGCAAAAGGTTCGCCCCCCCAGCAGGAAATAGAATAACGCCACCAACAGGGCAGAACCGAGGAACGAAGCCACGAAGACCCTGCCGGCAAGGGATGCCTGCAGGAATGCCAATGGATCGGCCAGGGCGACACTGAACAGGCTGGCTGCAGAGAGATTCCCCTGAAAGAAACTCAATCCCGCCAGGGGTGAGCCTATCAGGGCGATCACCGCCAGTTGCACGCCCCTGCGGGCTATGGTCCATTTCCTGATTGCCATGTCAGAACTCGTAAGAATCTTTCTGCAGCGGCGGTGACAGCTGCACCACAATCACCGGTTTTTCCCGGACACAGACATTCTCGCAGATGCCGCATCCCACGCATTTCTCCCGATGTACCACCGGTTCCATGATGGTGTGTTCACCGGTACGGGGATTGTGGCGCGGTTCGATGGTGATCGCCTTGTCGATCAGCGGGCACTGGCGGTAACAGACCTCGCACCGAAGACCACGCAGAGAGAGACAGTTCTCCCGGTCCACGATGACTGCGGTCCCCATCCTGATCTTTTCCACATCGTCCAGCCTCCTGTCCAGGGCACCGCTGGGGCAGGCCTTGGCGCAGGGTATATCAGGGCAGAGATAACAGGGGGTCTCCCGGGCAATGATATGCCCGGGAGACCCCCTGTTATCTCTGCCCTGATATACCCTGCGCCAAGG
>CAZSTJ010000073.1:0-14200 GCA_964609805.1 uncultured Geobacter sp.
CTTTCAGAGCCGGGAGATTGCCACCATTGCGGCCCTGGCCGGCATGGATGGGGTCACCCCCCAGCTGCAGGCCCATTTCAACGTCGGGTTGAATACCGGCCTGACTGAGGCGCAGCTGAGGAGCCTGATATCGGTGCTCAGTGTCAAGGTGGGTAAGAAAGAAGGCGAAAATGCGCATGAGATATTGGGCAAGGTTATAAGCGGCAGAAAGTCTCTGTGAATCTCCCCGGGATTCCGGAACACTCCTGAGTTGTTGCCGATGACAACGGGGTGGGGGGATGTTTGAAATCGAGAGGTGGCGAAAAGCTCCGCGTGCGTCTGTCGGGGCCGTAAAAAATCAGCCCTTCTGCTTCCGCAGGAGGGCTTTTGCTTGCCGGTTCACCTCGTTCTGCGGCATTCCGTATGCTAGAGGCTGATCTTCTTCAGCGCTGTCCGCGCTTCCCGGTAATAGGGGGCGTACCGCTCCACCATGCTCCAGAATTGCGGCCCGTGGTGCCGGACCTTGATGTGGCAGAGTTCGTGGATGATGACGTAATCAAGGCAGGCCGGTGGCGCCGAGAGCAGGTACAGGTTGAGGCAGACCCGGCTGCTGCGGTAGGAATAGCTGCCCCAGCGGCTCTTCATGGGGCGGACCGTAAACGGCGGGAGCGGAATCCCCTCCGGCGCCATCAGGCTGTGGCAGGCGGCCAGCCGGTGCGGGATGATCTCCCGGGCCTGCCGCCGGTACCACCCTTCAATCATCACGCGGACCTCCTCTGCCGTCACCGGGCCGGGGGCGGTCAGCAGGAGCTTCCCTTCGCTGATTGTCACGGTTCTCCGGACTCCTTCCCGGAACACCAGCGGATAAACCTCGCCGAGCAGCGGGATCGGGGGCCCCTCCTCATAGGACGGAAGGTCGCGGGGGGGAAGCTGCTCCATGCGGGTCCACACCTTGAGTATCCAGGCGGCCTTGCGGACGACGAAGTCGCGGATGACGGCCTGCGGCGTGCGCAGCGGCGCCCGCACCGACAGCGAACGATCGGGGCGGACCGTGATGGAGATGGTCCTGCGGCGGGAACGGTAGAGGGTGAACGGGAACTGGGTCCCGTTCCACTGGACGGAGTCGTGGAGAGGCGTTTCGCTGCCGGCCGGTCCGGTGGTCTTACTTGAAGCCGGCAACCTGGGCCTGGAACACCGTTACCGGAACAAACCGGACGGCAAAGTCGGTCGTACAACGGCTGCAGGTGACAAAGAACGGCTTGCCGTTGCGCCCCTTTTCCACCGCCAGTTCATGCTTTTGACCGCAGTAGGGGCACTGGGCGGCTACGGCGCTCTGGACAGGAGGTTTCTGCTCGACCTTTTTGGCCGGTTTAGGGGCCGGTTTGGCTGTGGTGGGCTGTTGAACGGCAGGTTGCGGTGCTGCTTCCGGCATGGCTGCCTCCTTCTCTTTCTTCGGTCTGACCCGTTTTGTGATGGACGCCAACGGCATGATCTCCTCCTCCCGGGGGGGCGGCAGGACCGGTGTCTCGCCCCGCAGGGCCTTCTTCCAGATTGCCGGCAGCGAGCTGCGGGAGTAGTGCAGCGGTTTGGAACCCCTCATCAGGGCCGACCCGGCGCGAACCACGTGGTATTTGCCCCGGTAGTCCACCAGGGTCTGGTCGCCGATGGTGGCGACAATGCGGGCCGAAACGGTCTTGTTGTCCAGCCAGAACGAAATCACGTCCGACATGATGACTGCCTCCTTGCGAGGGGTGACGCGCCGGCGCTGGGGCCGACGTGGACGAATGTAGCATCATTTGCCGCGCTTGACAAATGCTTGACAACAGGTCCGGCGGGCATGATGATGCCGTGAAAATCACAGTTCGAAGCCGCCGCACGGAACGGGACATGCTCCAGCCTATCGATCAAACCATTGTTGCCCTCTTCATCCGCCGTCCGGTTGCCGGCCGGGTCAAGACCCGCCTGGCCCGGGACCTGGGTGATGCGGCCGCCTGCGAGCTCTATCGCGCCATGGTGGATGATCTTGTCGCCACGGTTGCAAGCACCGGCATGCCGCTGCTCCTGTTTCATGACGGGGTGGCGGGAGATCCCCTGCCGCCGGAGTGGTGCGGCACCGCATCCGGGGTGTACCCTCAGGAGGGAGCGGAACTGGGGGAGCGGATGGATCGTGCCTTCCGTTGCTCCTTTGCCGCCGGTGCCGCGGGGGTGATCCTGGCCGGCAGTGATATCCCCGGCATCGATTCCCCCCTGCTGGCCGCAGCCAGGGAGGCGCTCCGGGACCATGACGCCCTGTTTGCCCCGGCGGAGGACGGCGGTTACTGCCTGGTGGCTGCAGCCAGAGATCGCTACGACCGCCGCATCTTTGCCGGCATCCCCTGGAGTACGCCGCAGGTCCTGGAGCGGACCCGTGCCGTCTGCACCGCTGCGGGGCTGTCCACCGGTCTGTTGGAATCACGCCGCGATATCGATACCCTGGCGGATCTTGCCGCATACTGCCGCTGTCCGTCAGCGGCGGCCCGTCGGACCAACGCCTGGCTGGCTGCCCACGGTTTCCTCCCTCACGCCTAGATTCCTCCCCGCAACTTCCCCCACCAACGTTACAATCCGGTTACCGCACAACTGATTCTTGCAATGCTACCTGCTTGGCATATACTGAAACATCGGTGGTAGTGGCCGCTGGATACTGCGTGGATTGGAGCGGACATCGTGAGTGCTGAAACGGTACATACCGCCCGGATTGGCGAACAGGCCGGGATCGTGCTCTTTTCTCAATGGGACCTGTTCTGCCGGCTTCGGGAGCAGGCCCTGAACCACCCCGCCCTCGATACGATCCACGACCTGCGGGTCGCCTCGCGGCGGCTGCGGGCCACGATCGGCCTCTTTGCCCCCTTTGTTGCGGAGGGGAAGCCGAGACGGATCGGCAAGGAGCTCCAGCGCGTTACCCGCAGCCTGGGGCGGCTGCGTAACCTGGACGAGGCACAGGCCTATTTCAGCCCATTCACCACGGCGTTACCGGTTTTGATCCGTGAGATGGCCGCCGCCCGGGAAACTGAGTTGAGGCGGGTGTCGGAAGAGCTGGAATCTTTTCCCCGGCAGAAACTTGATCGACTGCTTCGCAAGGGGGTAGAGGCTCTCTCAGAAATCCCCGGCGACGCAGCCGATCTGCTGGAGTATCTCTCGACAACCGCCTTCCGGCGGTTCCAAACGGTCCACGACCTGCTCCCCCCTGCGATTGATACGGAAAATGTCGCAGGCCGCCACGCCCTCCGGATTGCCATCAAGAAATGGCGCTATCTGCTGGAAACGGCCGGTACGGTATTCCGGCACGACTACACCGCTCCCCTGGAACTGCTGAAAGAGTACCAGACCCTGCTGGGGGCCTTGAACGATCTGGAAGAATTCAGAGGGTTAATTGATGAGTACGATCTGCCCGAATCAGAGCGTAGAGTTGTAATGGGGCATTTTGAGCAGGATGTAGCCGATCATCTGGGCCGGTTCCTTGAACTTTCCGCCGCTCGTCCCCCGCAGTATACCTTCGTCATCGAGGTGAACCGTGAATAGTAAGCGCCTGGCCGCCATGGATATCGGCACCAATTCGATCCGCTGCATCGTCGTTGAGGCCGATCACAAGGGGGGCTACAAGGTCCTTGACGACGAGAAGAGCACGGTCCGGCTCGGCGAGCAGCTTGCCGAGACCGGAGCCATCACCCCCCAGGCCTCTGAGCGGGCACTGGCCGCGGTTGGACACTTCCGCAAGGTGATCGCCGGGCTCAAGGTAGGGGCGGTGGAGGCCATTGCCACCAGTGCCGTGCGACGGGCCTCCAATGGCCAGGCGCTCCTGGATGCCCTTTCCGCCCAGTTCGGCCATGAGATCAGGGTCATCAGCGGTATTGAGGAGGCAGAACTGGCCATGGTCTCGGCTCAGCGTCATTTCGATATGGAGTATAAACGGTACGCCGTCTTCGATATCGGCGGCGGCAGTCTGGAAATCACCACCGCCCTGGGAAACCATGTGGAGGAGTGTTACTCCCTGGATCTGGGGGCGGTCGTCATGACGGAACAGTTCCTCCATCACGATCCACCGCGCCCCGGCGATCTGGAGCGGCTGCAGCAGCACGTGCGTTCACAGCTGAAGAAACTGGTCAACCGTTCCGGGAAACAGCTCTACACCCTCATCGGTTCGGGGGGGACGGTCACCGCCCTTGGGGCCATGTCCATGAATGCCCTGGGCAAGTCCTATGCCTCCATCCATGGCTACGAGGTGCTCCGCTCCGAGATCGTCCATCTGCTTGCCATGCTGGGGAGGAAGAACCTGCAGGAGCGGCGGACTGTGCCGGGACTGAACGCCGATCGGGCCGACATCATCGTGGCCGGCATCGCCGTCATCGAAGAATTGATGCGCTATTTCGGCGCCAACCGGCTGCTGGTAAACGAACGGGGAATCCGCGAGGGGCTGATCATCAGGGGGCTGGAGAAACATGGCTTGATCCCGGCGGCAACTGCACCGCGCAGCTGGCGGGAGGCTACCCTGGAATTCGTCCGTTCCTGCCATCAGGATGAGTCCCATTCACTGCATGTGGCGGCACTCTCCCTGGCGATCTTCGATGCCCTCACGCTCCCCTTCAACCTGAAGAAGTCCGACCGCAAGTTGCTGGAGGCGGCGGCACTTCTGCACGATGTCGGCTATTTCATCGCCTACAGCAGTCACCATAAGCATTCCTATCACCTGATCCGCCATGCCGAACTGTTCGGGTTCACCCCCCGGGAACGAGAGTTGATCGCCCAGATCGCCCGCTACCACCGCAAATCGCTTCCCAAACGGAAGCACGAAACCTTCCATGCCCTGGGTACCGCTGACCGGGAGCGGGTGATGCGCCTCGGCGGCATCCTGCGGCTGGCCGATGGTCTGGACCGGCGGCGCAACGGGGCGGTGCAGGGGGTCGCCTGCGCCTTCGGCGGCACCCGTTTTACGGTCAGGCTTGAGGGGGGCGAGGATCTGTCGGTGGAGATCTTCGGAGGTACGGCCAAAAAGGACCTGCTGGAAAAGGCCTTCGATCTGAAGGTGGGGTTGTACGTGTGAAGACCCGCCGCTGTCCCGCTCCGGGCTGATTTCCATTGAACATCCGGCGGGTTGCCTGCTATAGTGCCGCTGATCTGAACATTCTCTCCGAAAGCTGCCGTTTGAGGACCTGCCCGGCGTGAATATCACTATTGTTGATCAAAAGATGCTCCGGTTCTTTGCCGACCTGCAGGACTACTTCTTTCTGGCGTGGCGCAGTATGGTGCGCATGTTCCGCCGCCCCTTCTACTACCGCGAGTTCGCGGTTCAGTTTGACAAGCTCGGTTTCTCCTCCCTCTTTATCTGCATCCTCACCGGCCTCTTTACCGGCATGGTCATGGCCCTGCAGGCTCTGATCCAGCTGAAGCCCTTCGCCGCCACCAGTTATGTCGGCGGTATGGTGGCCGCCACCATGATCAAGGAACTGGGGCCGGTGCTTGCCTCGCTGATGGTTGCCGGGCGCGTCGGTTCGGCCATCACCGCCGAGCTGGGCACCATGGTGGTTACGGAACAGGTAGATGCCATGCGGGTGGAGGGGACCGATATCATCCAGCGCCTGGTGGTACCGCGCCTTAAGGCCATGCTGCTGGCCATGCCGCTTCTGACGGTGGTCACCGACGTCATCTCCCTGATCGGCGGCTACATCATGTCCGCCGGCTACGGCATCAACCCCACCATGTACGTCCGGGGGCTTTCCCAGTTTATGGTCTTTCAGGATATCATCGAGGGGCTGGCCAAACCGGCATTCTTCGGCATGGTCATCACCCTGACCGGCTGCTACATCGGCCTCAATACCCGCGGCGGCGCCGAAGGGGTGGGCAACGCTGCCAAACAGGCGGTGGTGCTCTCGTCCGTGCTGATCCTCATGTCCGACTTCTTCATAACCAAGTTCTTCATAGTGTTCAGGTGATTCGATGAATTACTGGCTTTTCAAGACCGAACCGGGCTGTTTCTCCTTCGACGATCTCAAGGGCCGCCCCAAACAGACCGAGCAGTGGGACGGCGTGCGCAATTTCCAGGCCCGCAACTTCCTGCGTGACTCGGTCAAGAAGGGTGACCTGATCCTCTTCTATCACAGCAATATTCCCGAACCGGCAATTGTCGGCATCGCCGAGGTGGTGCGCGAGGGGTACCCTGATGCTACGGCCCTGGATCCTAACGCCGAGCATTTCGACCCCAAGGTGACCCCGGTCAACCCGATCTGGTTCATGGTGGATGTCCGCTACAAGATGCCGATGCCGCGGCAGGTGACCCTGGAACAGATCAAGGGGAACCCGCTGCTGTCTGAGATGCCGCTGGTAAATCGGAGCCGTCTCTCCATCCAGCCGGTGACGGAGACGGAGTGGGGGATCATCCTGGCCATAGGCGGTCTCGAAAAACCATGATTTCGACCGATTCCATCAGGATGGAGGGACTTTCCTATTCCGTCGGCGGCCGCAAGATTCTGGAGGAGTTCGACTTCTGTCTCGACCGGGGGGTGAACCGCACCATCCTGGGGGTCAGCGGCGCCGGCAAGACCACCATCCTCAAGCTGCTGCTGGGACTCCTGCAGCCCAATGCCGGTAAGGTCTGCATCGGCGACGTCTGCATCACCGGCGTACCGGAAGCATACTTCATGGAGATCCGCAAGAGGATCGCCATCGTCTTCCAGGGGGGGGCGCTGTTCGACTCCATGACCGTGGGGGAGAACGTCGGTTATCGCCTGTTCGAGGAGGGGCGCCTCTCACAGGATGAGATCGAGGAGATTGTGCGGGAGAAGCTCCGTTTTGTCGGGGTGGAGCCGGCCCTGGACCTGTACCCGGCCGAGCTCTCCGGCGGGATGAAGAAGCGGGTCGCCATCGCCCGGGCCCTGGCGGCCGATCCCGATTACATCTTCTTCGACGAGCCGACTACCGGCCTTGACCCCATCGGGGTCTACAATATCTGCAACCTGATGCAACGGCTGCAGGCCGAGGGGAAGACGACGCTCATGGTCACCCACGACCTGGACACCGCCTTCAAGACCTCTCAGCGTTTCACCTTCCTCCACCAGGCCCGGATGATCTTCGAGGGGACCGAGGAGGAGATGCGGCGGAGCGAGATCCCTGAGGTGCAGCAGTTCCTACACCCCACGGATCAGTCGCTGTTTGTTTAAATGCGGTTAAAGTCTGTTCTAGGTTCTTGGTTCAAAGTTGAAAACCACGAACCTTGAACCACGAACCTTGAACCACGAACCTTGAACCACGAACCTTGAACCACGAACAGGTGTCAACATGGAACGAAGCAACAGAATAGGCTGGGCCCAGGTCCGGGCGGGGGTGTTTATCCTCATCGCCCTGATCTGCATCGCGGGGGGCGTGCTCCTCATGGGGCAGAAGACCAAGATGTTCGTTGCCAAGGGGCAGCTGCGGATCATCATGGACGACGTGGCCGGTCTCAAGGAAGGGGCGCCGGTCTGGCTGGCGGGGGTGGATGTGGGGGTTGTTACCAAGATTGCCTTCAAGGATCCCCGCAAGACCAACGAGGTGGAGATCCTGGCGGAGGCGGACTACAAGGCGTTACGCAAGATCGGGCCCGATTCGCGCATCACCATCAAGACCCGCGGCCTCATGGGGGAGAAATACGTGGACATCACCCCGTCCCAGAACTACAACGAGTCCCCGACCGAAGTTCTTCACGGCACCAGCGTGGCCAAGCTGGATGACGTGGTCCAGAAGGCCGGCACCACCTTTGACAAGCTGAACACCATCGTCGACAGCATCACCCAGGGGAAGGGGACCCTCGGCAAGCTCACCACCGATCCGGCCCTCTACCACAACATCGTCAACCTGACCGGTGAGTTGAACTCGCTGGCGGTCACCATCAACCGGGGCGAAGGTTCCCTGGGCAAGTTCACCCGCAGCCCGGAACCGTACAACCGGCTGATCACCATCCTCAACCGTGCCGACAAGACCCTCCAGGATATCCAGGCATCCAACGGCACCCTCAACAAGCTGATCTACGACAAGACCCTCTACGACAAACTGGTGGGGCTGGCAGAGAAGAGCAACCAGGCCGCCGACGACGTACGTGAACTGAACCGGAAGATCACCTCCAAGGACGGCACCCTGGGGCTGCTGCTCAACGACCGGGAGTTCTACGACAAGGGTGTCTCGCTGCTGACCCGGGCCGACAACTCGGTCAAGTCCATCGAGGAGGTCATGGCCAAGGTCAAGAGCGGCGAAGGGACCGCAGGGCAGTTGGTGAACGACAAGGAGTTGTACAACCGGATGAACCGGATGGTGGACGATGTGGACAGCCTGGTGAAGGATTTCAAGGAGAATCCGCGCAAGTACATCAAGTTCTCCGTGTTTTAGGGGGGATGATTAGGCCGGGTTACTTTGAATAGGTAACCCGGCCTAATTGTTTCTATAAGCAGTCTGTTGCCAGTATTAGTAACGGAAACTGTTCAATATTGAGTTGGGTGATGACGTGAAGATCAATCAACAAACAATTACAACCTGATTCCGGTAGCTATTGCGATAACAGGTGGCATCTACTTCGGACTGTTTTCCTGCAGAGGATACTCAGCCCGCATCACGACCTTGACGATCCCGACGGGAGTGTGTTTATATTAAATAGCCTTTTTATGGTATAAACTAAATAAATATGCTTTAAATAGGCCTTGTAAAGTCTATTGTGATGGCTTGATTGCATTGTTTATGGACTTTGCATGCCAAGCGATGTAATATAGCTCATACATGAGATATATTAGGCATATTTGATTATATTAGGTCATATAGAGGCTGTTATGACTGATTACAGAACACCCGAAGAATGGGAAGAGGTTTTAGGTCAGCAGATTCGCAATCTCAGAATCCTTCGCAATATGGATCAGCAAACTCTTTCCCAACAAGCCGGAGTCGCCCTGAATGTTATAAAGCGAATCGAATCCGGTAAAACGTCCACGACTAAATCCTTGATCAAAATTTTGCGGGTCCTGAACCGGATAGAATGGCTGGAAACACTTGCGCCAAAAGTCACGGTAAACCCTCTGCACACGACTCCGCAAAAATCCCCACGACAAAAAGTATTCAGGCCGAGAACCCGTAAGCTGAAACTCAAGAAAGAACTGCAGTTCCCGGATCCTTCTGAATAGAGGTTGCCATGGCCGCTTACATACCGATTGATAAAATAGAAGTGGAAGTATGGGGCAAGCCGGTAGGAGCGGTCGTTCTCGACCCAAGCAGTGGTTATTATGTTTTCGCGTACTATCCGCATTTCGTGAAGCTTGGCATCGAACTCGCGCCGATCATGATGCCACTCAGTTTTGAACCATATGTCTTCCCGTTCCTGCCGGAACTTACCTATAAACGTCTGCCTGCGTTACTGTCGGATGCGTTGCCGGATGATTTCGGCAACAGTCTGGTCGATGCCTGGATGGCGCAAAAAGGTGTCAGCAAAGAATCCATCACGCCCCTTGACCGTCTAGGCTATATGGGCAAAAGAAGTATGGGCGCTCTGGAATTCAAACCGTCTAGAACCAAAGTGTCTTCCAGCCGCACGGCTATTAACCTGTCTAAACTTGTTGAAGTGGCCCGGCGAACTGTATCCGGTGATTTTCAAACTGATGCCATGGCAGAAGCTGCTCTTAACCAGATCATCCAGGTAGGGACATCAGCTGGAGGCGCTCGTGCCAAGGCAGCAATAGCGTGGAATCCGGATACCGACGAAATACGCGCCGGCCAGTTTGACGTAGCACCGGGCTTTGAGCACTGGCTGCTTAAATTCGATGGTGTGGGTACTGACCTCGCGCTGGGCAGTTCACAGGACTATGGTCGGATCGAGATGGCCTATTATCGTATGGCAACAACCGCAGGGATCACCATGTCACCGTGCAGGCTGATTGAGGAGAATGGTCGTGCGCACTTCATGACCAAGCGCTTCGATCGCGACGTCAACAAGAAAATCCACATGACTACCCTCTGCGCCATGGCCCATCTCGACTACAAACAGAAGGGCACACATGATTATGCTCAGTATTTTATGGTGATCAGCAAGCTGGAACTTGGATACCCGGCTATGGAGGAAGCATTCCGTCGTATGACGTTCAATGTCATGGCTGCCAATTGTGACGATCACACCAAAAACCATTCCTTCATTAAGACAGAATTCGGATCATGGCAACTTGCCCCGGCTTATGACGTGACACATGCCTACAGCCCTACAAGCGAGTGGACACATCAGCATCTGATGTCCGTGAACGGTAAATTCAAAGGGATCACTCGAGAGGACTTGCTTGCTGTTGCCAACAGATTTGGTATTGGGACTGCCAAAAAGGTAATCCATGAAGTAGGTGAGGCGGTTTCTAACTGGATGGAATTCGCCCACGAAACAGGTGTAGATCATAACGAAGCGTCTAAAATCAAGAGCCACCACATCATTTTATAATCCTTGGGATGGTGCATCCTCGACTAGATCGATAACACCAGACAAAGAGGAGGTTCCAACTGTCGTGTGGACGCGGTCACGGCCAAAAAATCTGCCGCTCCGGTCAGACTCATAGCCGTTATCTCCCCATCTCACCCTTCAATTTTTCCCCCAGCGGCGACCCCAGTCGCTGCAGTTCCCGCAGTGCCATGGCCGACTGTCCCCCATCCCCCTTAGATTTCGCCAGTACCCCCCAATTGTACCACGCCAGGTCATAATCCCGATCGGCCCAAAGGGCCTGCCGGTAGAAGGTGTCCGCCTTCGCCGGTTGGCCGAGGTATTCGTAGGCTACCCCCTGGTTGTTGAAGAGGATCGCCAGCCGGTTGCTCATGTTCTTGTAGAAGACCTTCTCCGAAGTATCGGTAGGGTTGCCCTGGCCGGGGGTGACGCGTCCGCTGAACTGCTTCAGCTGCAGCAGTGCGATCCCCAGGCGGGCCTGAACGCTGGCATGGAGGCCGGGATTCAGCTCCAGGGTCCGGATGTAGGCCCGGATCGCCGGATCAGGGTGCCCCAGTGACAGGTATTCTCCCGCCAGGTTGGCCCAGGCCAGATAGCGCCCCGGGGCCTTGGCAACGGTATCCTGCCAGAGATGCAGCCGGTTGTTCCAGAGCCGGTTGCGGGCGATCGTCAGGCCCCCGAGGACAAGACAGACCATCACCAGAACTCCCCAGGCGCCCCTTTGGTTACGGATCAGGCCGGCGGTTATGGCGGCCACGGCGAGGAAGAATCCGGCGGAGGGGAGGTAGATGCGGTGCTCGAAGACCAGGTCGGTGATCGGGAAGATGCTGGATTCCACGATCAGGGCCACATAAAACCAGCAGATTCCCAGGGCGGCCAGGCGGGACAGGGGCTGTTCCGACCGGCGGATCAGGAGGATCGCCGTGGCAATGAGCCCCCCGTGGAGGGCCAGCGAGCCCAGCACCGCCGGGGTGACGACCGTCGACAGGCCGACGTCGTGGAAGATGCTCTGCCCGTAGGGGACCAGCAGCAGGCGCAGGTAGAGGACCACCACCCGGGTCTGGGTCAGGAAATAGGCGAGCCGCGAGGTGTTGCTGTCTTCGGCGGTGGCGTGGCGCAGATCGTAGGCCGCATCCTGCAGGGAACCGTTCACACCCAGGGCCAGGAACGACAGCAGGAGGAGGGCTGCCCCGATCCCACAGAAGAGCACCAGGCGCCGCCCCAGCAGTCTCCCCCGGAACAGGGCGACCTCAAGGACGATCAGCATCAGCGGCAGGGTGGCGGCGATCTGCTTGCTCCCCAGGGCCAGTAGGCCGGCAACGACGCATCCCGCTGCCGGTACGGTCCGGCAGATCAGGGAAGCACCCTCCTCATGGAGCAAGCGGGACCGGACGTAGAGCAGGGCAGCCAGCAGATAGAAGAGGGTCGCCAGGGAGGTGTAGCGCTGGATGATGTAGGTGACCGACTGGGTCTGAACGGGGTGAAGGACGAAGAGGAGCGCCGTTGCCAGGGGGACGAAACGGGGGAGGAAACCGTCATGCTCCCTTGCCGGGACGGGGCGCTGCAGGGCATGCAGGGCGGAGAACGTCAGTGCATAGAGCGTCACCGCCGCTGCCAGATGGATGGCGAGGTTGACGATGTGATAGCCGGCCACGTTCATAGCGTGGAGGCGGTAATTGAGGCTGAAGGTTATGTCCGCAATCCTGCGGGCCGTGCCGTGGAGCAGGTGGTGCAGCGGTGATGCGGGGCCGAGTCCCCCGATTGCTGCGTCGTCCATGACGAAGGGGACGTGCAAGGTGTTGGCATAGGCAACGATCCCGGCCAGCAGGATCAGCAGCAGTGCCGGCAGGTGGCCGCGCCGGGGTGGCGTGTCGGTGGGGAGAACCGGTTTCATGGCCGCTTCCCGACCCGGGCGGCTAGTCGTCCGGCCAGCGTCGGGTCGAGCCGCTGCAGTTGTTTCAACGCCGCGGCGGCCTCAGCCGGATTCCCCTGCTGCGCCGCCAGCAGTCCCCGGTTGTACCAGGCCGGGGCATGGTCGGGATCGAGCTGCAGTGCGGCCCGGTAATCCCGCATCGCCTTGGCCGGGTCCCCCAGGTACTCGTGGGCCACCCCCAGGTTGTTGGCGAGGATGACATTGAGGCGGGCCTCCTCCCGGTCGTCCAGCTTCCGCTGGTCGGCGATGGCAAGCAGTTCCTCCCCGGTGGCGTATCGGGTCGGGTCCACGTTCAGTCGCTGCAGGGTCATGCCGAGGTAGATCTTTGTCCTGGTCATGAAGCGGGGATTCAACTCCAGGGCGTGGACGAAGAGCGGCAGCGCCTTGGCCGGCTGCTTGAGCTTCATGTACTCCCCTGCCAGGTTGGCCAGGGCCAGGTCCTTGTTCGGCGCCTTGGCGACGGTGTCCTGCCAGAGAAGGAAGGTGTCGCCCCAGAGCCGGTTGCGGTTGAGGGTGAGCCCGCCCAGGAGGACGGCGGCGATCAGGAGCAACGCCCACCCCCGGCGGAGGCGTTCACCCCGGCCGGCGATCCAGAGGGAGCCGAGGGCGGCCACCGCAAGAAAGAAGCCGGCCGAGGGGAGGTAGACCCGGTGCTCGAAGATTCGGTCGGTGATCGGAAAGATGCTCGATTCTACGATCAGGGCGATGTAGAACCAGCAGATGCCGAGGGCGGCCAGGCGCAACAGGATGCCCTTCTCCCCTGGCTCCTTCCCGGATCGGCGGTGCAACGCGACAGTACCCCCCAGGAGTACCAGGTGCAGGGCACCGGCCGCCAGCACCGGCATTGAAAAGAGGGCAGTGGAAAAGGTATCGTCGTGAAACAGGCTCTGGCCGTAGGGGAGGATCAGCAGGCGCAGGTAGGTCGCCACGACTTGGGTCTGGGTCAGGAGATAGTCGAGTCTAGGAATAGTGAGGTCTTCGGCGGTGGCATGGTGCAGGACGGTCAGCATCTCTGACGACGATAAACCGCGCCAGGCAAACAACAGCCCCGCACCGCCGACAAGAATCCCGGAACCACAGAGGAGGAAGAAACGGCGACCCAGTAGCCGCCCCCGGAAGAGGAAAAGCTCCAGCGCGATCAGCATCAGCGGCAGGGTAGCGGCGATCTGCTTGCTCCCCAGGGCCAGGATCCCGGTCAGGACGCAGCCGCCGGCCGGCACGAAGATGCGGGAAAGAGTCTCCCCCCGCACACAGGCCAGCCGCGATCGGACGAAGAGGAGTGCCGCCAGCAGGTAGAAGAGGGTCGCCAGGCAGGTGTAGCGCTGGACTATATAGGTGACCGCCTGGGTCTGGAGCGGATGGACGGCAAAGAGCAGGGCCGCGGCAAAGGGGACAAACCGATCGGCCGGGTGGGGAGGCTCCGTGGAGGCAGGCTGCGGCGTCATGGTGGTGCGGAGTGCGGAGAGGGCCGCCGAGGCCAGGAGATAGAGGGTAAGCGTCGTCGCCAGGTGGATCAGCAGGTTGACGATGTGATATCCGGCGACGGTCTCGCCGTGCAGGAGGTGGTTGAGGGCGAAGGTGGCATCGACGATCCGCCGGCTTCCGCCGTGAAGCAGGATCTCCATGATACGCTGCGGGCCGTAGGTGCCGATGACGGCGTCATCGTCGAGGACAAAGCCGGCCGAGAAGGTGTTGGCATAGACGATCGCCCCGGCGAACAGGACCAGGAGGATCTGGGGTAGGTGGCGTCGGGGCATGGGTGAACCGGGACGGGTCACAACCGTCCGATCAGACGGAGCAGGCCGTCAAGGATAGTCAGGGGG
>CAZSTJ010000074.1:0-14175 GCA_964609805.1 uncultured Geobacter sp.
GGAGAGACCTATCCGCGCACCAACCTCAGCGACACCGGCGACAACCTGGAAGTGATGGCTGAACTTCCTGGCATTGCCAAGGAAGATTTGAATGTTAAAATCCAGGGGAATTACTTGGAGATCAGCGGCACGCGCAGGTCCGATGCACCCGAGGGCTATGCCGCGCGCCGGACCGAGCGGGGAGCGGCCTCGTTCACCCGCAGTTTCACCCTGCCCTATGACGTCGATGCCGGCAAGGTGGAGGCAACTCTCAAAGACGGCCTGCTGCGGATGAAGCTGCCCAAGTCTGAGGCAGCCAAGCCCAGACAGATCGCCATCAACTGAGTGCGGCCCGCAGCAACCTGTGCATCCCAACCGAACTGGAGGAATACCCATGAGCGAGAACACCGAACTTGTCACCACCAAGCAGGCTGGAGAACTGGTTCATCAGCTGCCAATAACCACGCCTGGGGTGGATATCTACGAAAACGATGCTGAGATCCTGCTCCATGCCGACATGCCCGGCGTATCCAAAGAGGATATCTCGGTGCATATTGACAACGGCAAAATGATCCTGAGCGGAATCCGCCGCCTGTCGGCGACCGGTGCATCGACTTGGCGCGAGTTCGGCGACGCCGAATTCCGTCGGACCTTTTCCGTGCCCCAAACCATTGATGTGGGCCGGGTGCATGCCGAACTCAAGGACGGCGTGCTTCGTCTTCATCTGCCGAAATCCGAGGCAGCCAGGCCCAGACAGATTGAGATCAAGGCCGGGTGAGACTGGCTGTCCAGGAAAGCAGCAGGACAAACCACTATTGGTCGAGTGACCAAGGAGGACTGACCATGGAACTGAAAAAGCTGGCCCCATGGAACTGGTTCAAAGACGAAGAGGGAACCCATGGCGTGCCGGTCAGGCACGACAGTCGCGGCGGCGGGAGTGCACTTGGCCGTCCCTATGAACCGATGCTGCAGGTCCATCGTGAAATCGACAGGCTCTTTGACAACTTCTTCCGCGACTTTCCCCTGTCCAGCATTGATTCGTTGCGGCCGTTTGGCGGCATCGGCGAATCCGGGCTGCTCAGGCCCAAGGCGGACCTGAGCGCCACCGACAAAGAGTATCGCCTCACCGTGGAGATCCCGGGAGTGAGCGAGAAGGATGTCTCCCTGGCCATCAGCGGCAACTCGCTGACTATCCGCGGCGAGAAGAAGCAGGAGAAGGAAGAGAAGGAAAAAGACTTTTACCGTATCGAGCGGAGCTACGGTTCGTTTCAGCGGGTGCTGTCGCTGCCCGAGGATGTGGACCAGGACGGCATCAGCGCCGGTTTCAAAGACGGCGTCCTCACCGTGACCATGCCGCGCAAGGAGGCGGCCGGGGCTGAGGTGAAAACAATCGAAATAACCCCCATGCCGTAAACGGATCGCTGCCGGCGCCCTGCCGGAGGGCGCCTGCTCAAGCCCGCCGGGTCATTCCGGCGGGCTTTTGTATGCTGAAAGCCAATGCCCGGCGGGACCGTCACCCTGATCTCACCGCAGGTACAGGAACCAGGTGAGCAGCAGTGTGGCCGCCAGGGTCAGCGCCACCAGAGGGACGCCCACCCTGGCGTAATCGGCGAACCCGTACCCGCCTGGCTCCCGGACGATCATGTTGACCGGAGATCCCAGCGGCGAAACAAAGGCGGCGGAACAGGAAATCGCCACGGGCATGGCGCAGGCCTGGGGAGAGATGCCCAACCGCAAACCGACATCCACGGCCATGAGCATGATCAACAGCCGTATTTCACTGCTGCCGCCGCGTTTGATGATGGCCTCCCCCAACCGCTGGGCAATGCCGGTCTGAACAATGGCTTCGCTGATGATGAACATGCAGGCGATGATGACCACCACTGGGCGGGAAAGGCCGGCAAGCGCCTCCTCGGGGTTGAGCACTCCGGTGAGCATCAGGACCAGCATCACCAGCGGGGCGACCAGGTCCCCACGGATGCGATTGGTGACCAGCAGCAGCGCCGCTCCGGCCAGGGATGTCAGGCTGATTATCAGGTCAGCAGTGGGCATCCATCCAGCAATTCTTTCGGGAGAAACATATCCATGGCGACGAATGCATGGCCGCCGGTCGCGCGCTGCTGCGGCAAGCGACCAATTCACGCCTGCCGCAGCTCCGCGATCTGCTCCAGGGTTTCTCTGGTGGTGGGAATATCGGCCATGGAACGGCCGTAATGCACTCTCCTGAGCAGACCCTGGGGATCGATCAGCATCTGCGCCGGCATCCGGCCCAGCCTGAACAGGTCAACCTTCTGGCCATACAGGCGAAGCACACCCTTTTCCGGGTCGGGCAGGCCGATGAAGGGCAGGCCGATGAAGGGCAGGCCTTCCTTATGCCAGTATGGGCAGAAGACGGCCGCATCCTCTGGCCCAATCACCAGGATGACGGTGTTCAACGCGACGAACCGCTGCCAATCCTGACGCAACTGCGCCATGTGCCGACGGCAGAAGGGTCAGAAAAAACCACGGTTGAACACCAGCAGCACCCAGGCCTGTCCGAGAAATCCGTCGAGCGACACCCGGTTACCCTGGCAATCGTCCAGGGCAAAACCCGGCGCCCGCGTTCCCAATTCGATGGTGGCCATCTCCTTCTCCCTGTGCATGGTGTAGACCTGCTCCTTGCCCGGCATGGATAGGCGAACCGGAATCTGCCGCGTGGATTGCGACAGAATGCCTATCATCCCGCAATCATACTGTGGCGCAAGCAGATACGGCGCTGGCGATGCCCTTTAAAGTGCTTGACTCCCTGATTGCCACACCCTACCATATTTATTATAAATAGCGCCGTACAAGGAGCAACTGGCATGGAAATCAATACCACGGCTGAGGTTTCCCTGCGACAAGCCCTGCTGCAGCTGACCTCGGCCAACCTGCAGCCACGGCTGGCAGCGGAACTGATCACCAGGACCATGGAAGGGCTTGTCCAGGTCGAGTCCATGCAGACTGCCCAGACCGCTGTGCAGCCACAGGCGGCGCCCGCCCAGGCAATCAGCGGCGCGAGCATCGACATCGTCGCCTGACAGGATCGCATCACAGCGAGGAAAACGACTTTTCCCGCGCTGCAACAAGGAGGTTGAGATGGAAATCAATGGATTGGGCAACGCCGCCTATAATCAAAAATATCAGACGCCCGCGGAACGAACCAGCGGTCAATCCGTCAAGCAGCAGGCGCCCCCGCCGGAGCAGGAGCCCCCAGAGGAGAACAGGCAGAGCGCTTCCATGCGGAGCCAGGAAGCGGTGGCCAAAACAGAAGGCACGGAGTCGAAATCCGTTGATCTCTACGCCTGAATCCAACGTCTACGCAGCCAGAACCTGCTCGTCAATCAAGACCGAGCCAACCCACATGGGTTGGCTCGGTTTTTTTTGCCCGACGACGTTGAGCCGGCAGGATTCAGATCATGCGGGGCGAATTGCTGGCGGCCGATGCAACGCGTACCGATTTGCATCCATCGTTGACTGAGAACAGGGCTGCCATGGCCTCGAGATCGGAGACCGCGCCTCTTCGCAACAATCTGTTTTCAGTGTTAATTTTTTTTCTCTCAGCAAAGGAAATTCGAGGCGAAACCTGGCGAGAGGTTTTATAGTCTCACCCATGGAAAACAACCACAGAGTGTGGGCTTCCCCGGTGAGGCGCCTGGCCGGTCCGATCCGGCGGCAGCCGGAACCCGGGCTGTTGATGCAATTGCCTGGTCATTTCCTTTTTTTTGAATGGAGTTCTGTCACAATCGCTCGCTGCCGAGACAATCGATCGATGCACAAGGGTTGGCGCCGCCAGCACCAGGCGCCCATGATGTTGAACCTGTAACAGGGAAGAGGTGGATCATGATCGAATCATTGTACGCACTCCTGGCAAAGGTAGGGTTTCATCATCCACTGCATCCGGCCTTGACCCATATCCCCATGGGCATGGTCATGGGATGTTTTTTCTTTGGTTTTCTTGTCTGGTACGCCAAGAAGCCGGATTTTCACAAAACCTGCCTGCACTGTTCCATTCTGGCGCTCATCTTCATCGTTCCCACCATCATTGCCGGCATTCTTGACTGGCAACACCTCTATGGAGGCCGATATCAGCCGCTGATCATTATCAAGATGGTGCTGGCGGCCGTGCTGACCGGCCTGCTCGCCTACTCCATCAGGCTCAACACCCAGGGCGCGGAAACGAAGAAACTGTTCATCGTCTATGCCCTGTGCCTGGCCTGTGCGGTTGGTCTCGGTTTCTCCGGGGGTGAACTGGTGTATGGCGGTTGAGCGTTGCTGACCGTCCGTGCGTTATACAGAGAAGGTGTTGCAGCCGTTTCGCACCTGCGCCAGGGAAGCGCCGCGTGTGCCTCCCAGGCGAACCAGTCAATGCCTCCGAAGATCTCGGAGCCTATCCACCATTCATCCTTCAAGAGGAGTCCCATGTCACTGATCAAATCCACTTGTGTGTTGCTCTGCGCCGCTTCTTTGTCCCTGCTGCTCTCGGGTACGCTTCAGGCCGCCGATTACCAGCATTCGCTCACAGTCGACCGGATGACCATTGCCTGGAGCGTGACCGGGGAGAATCTCGTAGTCAAGCTGTCCGCCCCCACCACCGGCTGGGTGGCCGTCGGCTTCAACCCCACCGACATGATGAAAGACGCCAATATCATCATCGGTTTTGTCAAGGACGGCAAGGTGGAGATCTCCGACGACTTCGGCGTCCAGCCCACCCAGCATTTCCCGGACAGCAAGCGTGACGGCGCTGATAATGTCACCGTGATTGGCGGCAGCGAAAGCGGCAACACCACTACCCTGGAATTTTCCCTGCCCCTGAAGAACAGTGACCCCAATGACTGCGTAATCGACCCCAAGGCCGACACCAAAGTGATGCTGGCCTATGGTCCGGACCGCGATTCCACCAAACTGAAGCATCAGTTCGCCAAAACCCTCACCGTCAATCTGGCCAGCGGTCAAGGAAAATGAATCGGCTGCCCCCGGTGTGCTGGCTGCTGCTGGCCCAGCTGTTGCTGTGGCCAATGGCAGCCTCAGGGCACGGTCCCGGTGGCCACGCCACGGACGCCCGGCACGCTACCCCGGCCACCGAGGCCGTACAACGGGCGGGTGCAACGTCTTCGCCACCTGATGGCAGTGTCGCGCAAGGGGAGAAGGTCTTCCCCGACCCTGCCCCGACGACCGCTCTCCCGCTGCCGCTGGAGGCGGTGAATCCAGACCTCTGGGTTGAAGAGAAGACCGGCGGGTTCGTGCCGCTGGACACAATCTTCAGGAACGAACGGGGCGAGACGGTCAGCCTGCGGCAACTCATTGACCGCCCGACCCTGCTGCTGCCGATCTATTACCGCTGCCCCACCGGCTGTTCGTTTGAGCTGGCCAACCTGGCCGATGCGATTCGCCGCAGCCGCCATGGCTTCGACAGCTTCCGGGTGTTGAGCTTCAGCTTCGACGCCAGCGAAACGCCGGCAACCGCGGCCGAGGTCCGACCCAACTACACCCAGTTGCTGGCCAAGGATTTCCCTCCGGACGCCTGGCCCTTTCTCACCGGCGACGAGGACAGCATTCGCCGCCTGACCGGGTCCATCGGCTTCCGTTTCCAGAAAAAAGACGACTCGACCTTTATCCACCCCTCGGCGCTGGTCGTGCTGGACCGGGAGGGACGGATCATCAAATACGTGTACGGCTCCTTTATCCCCGGCGACGTCGATCTGGCCCTGGCAGAGGCGGCCAGGGGAACGCCGGCGTCGTCCATCCGCCGGCTGCTGGCCTTCTGTTTCCCCGCCAACCCCCGGCAGACGCAGCAAGTTCTGTCTTACCTCAAAATGGGGAGCGGGGCGGTGCTGCTTGTCGGCGGCCTCTGCTTCCTGTTGTTTCTTCGGCGCAAGAAAACCGATCAACCCCATTTCACCCCCTGACCCATGGCGACGATCCCTTCCTTCTTCGAAACCCCGGCGCCGGCCGGACTGACGGGCATCAACGCCTGGCTGTTGACCCATGACCACAAACGACTGGGTCTGATGTACCTGTGGGCGGTGCTGTTCTGGTTCGTCCTTGCCCTGACCATCGGCTTCCTGATCCGGATCGAGTTGATGACCATGGGCCGGACGATCATGTCCGCCGGCATCTACAACTCCGCCTTCACCCTGCACGGGGTGATCATGATCTTCCTGTTCGTCATCCCCGGCATCCCGGCCATCTTCGGCAACTTTTTCCTGCCCATCCAACTGGGCACGGATGACGTCTTTTTTCCCCGGCTCAACCTGCTGTCGTGGTATCTCTACATCCTGGGCGGGGTGCTGGCGATTGTCAGCCTGTTCACCGCGGGCGGATTCCCCGATACCGGCTGGACCTTCTATGTCCCCTTCAGTATCGGCACCAAGCACAATGTGCCGCTGACCGTGTTTGCTGCCTTTGTACTCGGCATGTCCTCGATGCTGACCGGCCTGAATTTCATCACCACGGTTCACCGCAAACGCTCGCCGGAAATGGGCTGGATGCAGATTCCGCTCTTCACCTGGTCGCTGTATGCCACCGCCTGGGTGCAGTTGCTGGCCACGCCGGTCATCTCCATCACCCTCTTGCTGGTGATTGCCGAGCGAATCCTCAACATCGGCCTGTTTGATCCAGCCAGGGGCGGCGACCCGATCCTCTATCAGCATCTGTTCTGGATGTACTCCCATCCGGCGGTCTATGTCATGATCCTGCCCGGCATGGGGGTGATTTCGGAGGTTATCCCCACCTTTTCCCGCAAGGCCATCTTCGGCTATCGGGCAATTGTTTTTTCGTCCATGGGCATAGCCGTTGCCGGGTCCCTGGTCTGGGCGCACCACATGTACACCAGCGGCATGAGCGACACCGCCGTGTTTGTCTTTTCCCTGCTCACCTTCCTGGTGGCCATCCCATCCGCGATCAAGGTCTTTTCCTGGGTGTCCACCCTGTATAAGGCCTCGATCGAAATGACGCCGCCCCTGCTCTACGCGCTAGTCTTCATCTACCTGTTCTCGGTCGGCGGCCTGACCGGGCTCGTCCTCGGCGCGGCCGGCCCCGACATTCATGTCCACGACACCCATTTCGTGGTCGCCCACTTCCATTTCACCATGTTCGGCGGCACCGGCTTCGCCTTCTTTGCCGCCCTCCACTACTGGTGGCCGAAGATGTTCGGCGTCATGTACAATTTCCGGCGGGCGTACATCGCCGCCACCCTGGCCACGGTGGGTTTTCTCTTTCATTACGTGCCGATGTTCATCCTTGGACTCAAGGGCATGCCCCGACGGTACTATGACTACCTGCCGCAGTTTTCCCAGGGCAACGGCCTGGCCGCGATCGGGGGCGTCCTTCTGTTCTCCGGCATCCTCCTGATGCTGATCAACCTGGTGCTCAGTTTCCGCAAACGAACGCTCGCCCCGGCCAACCCCTGGGGCGGCTGCACCCTGGAATGGACCGTGCCGGCGCCGCCGCCGCTGCACAATTTTGTGGAGGCGCCGAAGATCATGGCTTATCCCTATGATTTCAGCGAGGTGGCGCCGTCGCCGCCAAAGAAATGACCACCGTCTTTGATGACGTATCTCTGCGATTTTCTCGCCAGCATCCCCTAGGCCAAGGAGCGCTATGAGCAGCGAGCGTGACCAGACCGGAATCCGAATCGGCATGTGGCTGTTCCTGTACACCGAGATCATTCTCTTCGGCGGCCTCTTTGTTCTCTACGCCGCCTATTTCCATGAATATCCCAAAGCCTTTGCCGAATACGGCAAGGAACTCAACCGGGTGATCGGGGCCTGCAACACCGTGCTCCTGCTTGCGTCCAGTTTCACCGTCGCAGCCTCGATCACCGCGCTCCGGCAGCATTCAAGACGCCTCTGTCTCTGGCTCCTGGCCATCTCGCTCGGCTGCGGCGGTATTTTTCTCGTCAACAAGTACTTCGAGTGGGGGCATAAATTCGCCATCGGACTCTATCCCAACTCGCCGGCCCTTGCCGCCGCACCTCCCGGCAAAAACATTTTTTTCGGCCTCTATTACGTGATCACCGGCCTCCACGGCCTCCATGTCATCATCGGCATGACCCTCTTGGCCATCAGCCTGGTGATGGTGCACAACAACCGGATTACGGCGCAACGGTTTGCGCTCCTGGAAAACTCGGGTCTGTATTGGCACCTGGTCGATCTGATCTGGATTTTCGTTTTTCCTCTCTTCTACCTGATCCTGTGAGTGCATATGAAGCCTGCGACGGACACCAGTGAGCAGCATCTGCTGTCGTACACCACCCTGGCCCTGGTCCTGGCCGCCCTGCTGGTGCTGACCGCTATCACCATCTGGGTGAGCTATCACGACCTGGGCGCATTCAACGTGCCCCTGACCCTGGCCATCGCCAGCACCAAAGTCTCGCTGGTGCTGCTCTTTTTCATGCACCTCAAGTATGAGGGCCGGGCGATCACCCTCTCCTTTATCGGCACGATCTGTTTTCTCGCGATCATGATCGGCTTTATCTTCTGGGATGTGGCCTTTCGCTGAATTAGAGAGCTGAGGACAGAATAAATTCTGTCCCACTAATTTAGTGAGCTGAGGACAGAATGAATTCTGTCCCGCAGGTTGTTTTAGTAAGCTGAGGACAAAATGAATTCTGTCCCACAGATTTTTTGATGAAGGAACAAAGCAATGGATCCTGTTGTCGGCATAGACCGGGCCTTCTGGTACATTTTCATCGTCTCCGCCATCCTCCTGACCGGCATCACCCTGGTCATGGTCTACTTTACCATCCGCTACCGCCGCAGTCGTCATCCCCAGTCCGCCGACATCCGGGACAACTGGAAGCTGGAGCTGGTCTGGACAATCATCCCGACCATCATCGCCCTGTCTATGTTCGCGGTGGGCTGGAAATCCTACACTGGCTTGCGGTCGGTCCCGGCCGGTTCGATTCAGATCCAGGTCCTGGCCCAGATGTTTTCCTGGATTTTCGTCTACGACAACGACAAGGAATCGGAAAATCTGCTGATGGCGCCGGAACATACCCCCATCAAGCTGAACATCGAATCGCTCGACGTCATCCACAGTTTTTACCTGCCTGCCTTTCGCGTCAAGGCCGACGCGGTGAAGAAGTTTCCCACCTATGTCTGGTTCAGGACCGGCGACCCGGGCGAATTTGACATCCTCTGCGCCGAATACTGCGGGCTTGATCATTCGCGGATGCTAGCGAAACTGAAGGTCGTTTCCCGCAAGGAGTATGATGCCTGGCTGGAACAGGAAGGGGAATAGCGTCCCCGCCCCCATGCCGGATCAGTCCGCCCGCCGCCCGCACGCCGCCGACCTGCGGGCCTGGGGCGCGGTGATCAAAATCACCCTCTGTGTGCCCATGGCCCTGGCCACCGGTTTCGGATTCCTCCTCCACAGCCCGACCCCTGGCCCCGGCCTGGGAGGGGCGATCGTCGGCGTGCTGTTCCTGGCCTGCGGGTGCGCGGGGATCAACAGCGTGCAGGAAGTCTCGGTCGATGGTTTGTTCCGCCGCACCCGCACCCGGCCCCTGGTGACGGGCAGCCTGCGCACCGAGCAGGCGGCGTGGATCAGCGCCCTGCTGGTTCTGCTGGGCCTCACGATCCTGACGCTGAGCAGTGTCAATTGGGAGCCTCCCTTGCTGGGGCTTGCGGCTTTTGTCCTCTACAACTGCCTGTACACCCCGCTGAAGCAGGTGTCGGTGTTCGCCCTGGTTCCCGGCGGTCTGGCCGGAGCGATGCCGCCCCTGATCGGCTGGACCGCGGCCGGAGGCCGCCTGGATGGCATCCATGCCTGGATGCTGCTGGGTCTGTTTTTTCTCTGGCAGATTCCCCATTTCTGCCTGGTCCTGCTCCGCCACCGGGAAGAGTATGCCGCTGCGGCGCAACCGTCGCTGCTCCGGTTGTTTTCCGAATCGACCCTGAAGCGGATCGCCCTGGTCTGGATCGGCGCCTTCGTGGTGGCGACCCTGGCCCTGGCTCTTGATCGTGCGCTGCTGCACCCGGGCTCACGCCTGACCCTGGTCCTGATGGCCTTCCTGGTAGTCCTCGTTGTTGGTCCTGGCCTCTTGCGCCAACGCCCCCCGGACTACCGACGCCTCCTCCTGCTGTTCAATGCCGCCTTCTTTGCCGCAATGCTCGTGGTGGCAGTGCTGCAACTCCTCCCGTTTTCCCGTCTCTCTTCCTAGAAAAAATAAGAACAAAACCTCGTAATTTTGCGAGTTGTTGCAATTGCCATTTTTTTCATAATTGGGGCAAGACAAACAACCCGCGCACAAACACCGAACGGCCAGTTGTTTGCCAAGGATATCCATCCTTCTGCAAAGAAGAGTTCATCCGGAAACACATGATCGTCGTCTTCGGTTGCTGTTAACGAATCCAACAAAACAAGAGAAGATTTTTGACCGCAACGGACGGTCAGGGAGACAGAGAATGGAGAACATCTACGACATCGTCATCGTCGGCGCTGGACCAGCAGGCATGACCGCGGCTATCTATGCCATCCGGGCAAACATGAAGGTGCTGATGCTCGATAGGCTTTCACCTGGTGGCCAGATGGTCAACACCAATGAGGTCGAAAACTATACTGGCGCAGGCAAATTGAGCGGCGCCGAACTGTCCATCAAAATGTTCGAGCACACCCAGGAACTGGGCGTCGAATTCGACTACAAAACGGTCATCGATATCAGCAACGGTGGACCGCTGAAGACCATCACCTGTGAAGAGGATGACACCGTATATACAGCGCGAGCGGTCATCCTGGCCACGGGCACGGTTCCCCGGCGTCTGGGCGTCCCTGGTGAGGACCAGTGGGCCGCTTCGGGGATCAGCTGGTGTGCCATCTGCGATGGGGCTCAATACCGGGGCAAGGAAGTGGTCGTCATTGGCGGGGGCAACTCAGCGGTCGAAGAGTCCATCTATCTTGCGGGTATTTGCACCAAGTTGACGATCGTAACCATGTTCGACCTTACCGCCGACCCGAAAGCTTGCGACCAATTGCGCAAAATGCCCAACGTGACCGTCTACCCCTACCAGGAAGTACTCGAATTTACAGGCGAGGACCGCCTCACCGGCGTGCGTTTCAAGTCCACCAAGGAAGACGCGACCGAACGCCATGTGACCTGCGACGGCGTCTTTGAGTACATCGGCTTCCAGGCCTCATCCCAGGCCTTTGCCAAGCTCGGCATCATTGACCGCACCGGCTGCATTCAGACCGACGCACGCATGCGCACCTCAGCCCCTGGCATCTTCGGAGCAGGCGACATCACCGTCAAGCATTTGCGACAGATTGTCACCGCCTGTTCCGACGGCGCCGTGGCCGCCAACAGTGCCGCCTCGTATGTCGAATCCCTCAAATAAGCATTGCACCAATATTCAAGGAGAAGACCAGCCATGATCACCGAAATCACCGAACAAGAGTACGAATCGCTCGACCATGCCGTCCCCAAGCTGATCGAGTTCTACTCAAAAACCTGCGGGCCATGCAAGATGCTGTCATTTGTGCTGAAGGACATCGCCAAGCAGAAACCGGAGTTCCCGATCTTCATCATCGATTTTGACGAGAACCGGGAACTGAAGGAACGACTTGGGGTCAAGGGCTTCCCCACCATGCTGTTCTTCAAGGAAGGCCAGGAGGTCAACCGCCTGGAAGGCCTCAAACAAAAACCAGCTATCATCAAAGCCATCGAAGCGATTGCATAACACGGAGCACACCATGAGCAACAAAGTTCGCTACATCAGCCAGGATCACCTCATCACCCGCCAGAACATGGCCGAGAAGGAATTCCTCGCCGCCTTTGCCGCCGAGAAGCCGACTTTCGAGAAACCCAAGGTGATACTTAACCCCTACCTGATCAACCCCCTCTGCGCCCTGGTCATGTTCACCACCAAAGACAGCGTGGCGCCAACACTTACCGTCCATGGCAAGCGTTATGAGCGGGAGAACACCAGCCACACCTTCGCCGCGGCCACTGAACACTTCCTCCCAGTGCTTGGTCTCTACGAGGATTTCGCCAACAAGGTGACCGTCACCCTGCCCAACGGCGCCAGAACCACCTTAACCATCCAAACCGAGAAACTGCCGACAGATGTCTGCCGCTGTCTGAACGTGCAAGCCTCGCTCGATTATCTTGAGGACAACATTATGTTCCTCACCCCTGCCGGCAAGAATCTGCCCACTGCCTACGACTACAAGGGCGACATCCGTTGGCTGCTGACCGAGAATACCATGTTCGACATCAAACGGATGAAGAACGGCAATATCGTCACCGGCTCCAGTCGCTTCTGCCATATGCCGTACAACTGCACAGGCCTGGTCGAAATCAACTTGCTCGGAAAAATTTATAAGGAATACCGAATGCCTGGCAACTACCATCACGATCACTTCGAGATGGAGGACGGCAACATTCTCGCCCTGACCCAGGATTTTACTCGGGAGACGGTCGAGGACATGTGCGTGTTGCTTGATCGTAATACCGGCGCTGTCCTCAAGACCTGGGATTATCGCAAGGTGCTGCCCATGAATGTGGGCGGGTCTGGCTCGCAGGATGCCCATGACTGGTTCCACAACAACGCCGTCTGGTACGACAAACGGACCCATAGCCTGACCCTTTCCGGCCGGCATCAGGACGCGGTCATCAACCTGGACTACGAGACCGGCGACCTCAACTGGATCATCGGCGACCCGGAAGGCTGGCCGAAAGACATGGTCGACAAATATTTCTTCAAGCCGGTGGGCGATCTCTCCACGTTCGATTGGCAGTATGAACAGCATGCCTGCGTGGTCTGCCCCAATGGCGACGTCATGTGCTTTGACAACGGCCAGTACCGCGCCAAGGTCAAAGAAAAATACATCAAGAATCAGGAGAACTTTTCCCGCGGCGTGCGCTACCGCATCGACACCAGCAAGATGGAGATCGAGCAGGTCTGGCAGTACGGCAAGGAGCGCGGCCAGGAGTTTTTTTCGGCCTACATCTGTAACGTCGAGTACTACGACGAGGGACACTACATGATCCATTCCGGCGGTATCGGCCGGGAAAACGGCTACGCCTCCGATTCGCTCGGCGCCTTTCTCGACATGGATGATCCAAAAAACGAACTTCGCTCGATCACCGTCGAAGAAAAGGACGGCGTGGTCCTCTACCAATTGGAGACCGAGGGCAACTTCTACCGCGCCGAGAAACTACCACTGTATCATAACGGCGAAAACCTGGCGTTCGGCGACGGCAAGCTTCTCGGCAGCCTGGAAGTGACCGAGGAGTTCGACACCGTACCTGATGCTGAGGAGGTGTTCGAACTGCCGCCGAGTTTTCACAGCATCTTCATCGAGGAGGATGAGGATCGCTTCGTCTTCCACGGTAAATTTGAGAAGGGCACCCTGGTGATGCTCTGTCTGGAGAAAGAGGGCGAGACCCATAACTATTTCATCAACACCGCAGCGGTGGTCCACCTGGCGATGTGTTCCGGGGCTTTCCTTGAGAAGGACGAACGGGATGTCAAGATCCACATCAGCAAGCTGGGGCTTCATGGCGTGTTCAAGGTCAAGTTGATCATCAATGACAAGAAGTACCAGACCGGCGTGTCTCTCTGCTGCGCCTGACGACTGCAACCTGCACGTCTTATCTGATTCTGCTGAAAACAAACACCCCGACGGCGCCAAGGCCTTCGGGGTGTTTTCTTTTGGTCCGTCCAGCGGTCAAGTATTGCCCCCGCCGTCCCCTCGTAAAAGATTGAGCAAAACCTCGTAAGTTTGCGAGTTGTTTGGCTTACCTGTTTTCCTTTACATTGGCAGCAAGTGCAGAAGTACGCGACTGTCCACCGTCAGGCAGAACCTTTTTTGCGGGCAGGACCTCAAGCCGGCACGCAGAACTCCAACACGAATCAGCCGTCCCCACACCAACCCACCAGGAGAGAGGAAAAATCATGGAGTACGAACTGAACGACAACACCCCCTGCGGCCTGGGCGACAAGTCCGGCATGACAGGGCGCTTCGCTAATAACTATTTCGACGGCATTCCCGTCCGCGGCATCCATGCGGGGTTGTTCTTCATCATCATGGCCGCCTACTTTTTCGAGCAGTTCGACAACTGGAACTTCGGTTTCATTGCCCCCGCCTTAGTTCAGTCATGGGGACTGAAGCCGACAGATCTGGCGATAATCTTGTTTTGGTATTTTATAGGAATGACTTCAGGCGGTTTCTTGG
>CAZSTJ010000075.1:0-5407 GCA_964609805.1 uncultured Geobacter sp.
GGCGGGGCGCGATGAGAACTGGTTTGGCCCCGGCTATCGCGGCGCCACCACCATGACCAGTAATGCCCGCAATTTCGACCAGATCAAGCTATCCAGCCCGGAACCGCTGGATGTCGCCTGGGTGAAGCGCTGGATCGGCGAGGTAAAATATTCGCTGCTGGTCTCCCGCTTCGACGAGACCGATGCCGGCACCGTCGATCACCGGAGTCCCTGGCTGATCGGTTTCAAACTGGCGGTTAAGCCGCACCCCTGGTGGGAGATCGGGGCCAATTTTGTCCGCCAGACCGGCGGGCCCGGATTTGCCGGGTCGCCGGACACCCTGTTCGGGGGGGGGTACAACGATCATTCCAACTCCATTGCGGGACTGGATCTCCGCTTCCGGATCCCCTGGCTGCGCAATACCGAGATTTACGGGGAGTTTTCCGGCGAGGATAATGCCGGGGGGGTGTGGCCGATCGTGGAAAGCTATGTCGGCGGCATCTACGTCCCCTGTCTGACGTCATCGTGCCGGGATGATTTCCGATTCGAATATTTTTCCGGCAGTGTCATGCTCTATGGAGACTGGCAGTTTCCCCGCGGCTATGTCTATCACGGCATGACACCCGGTCACTCCCAGGGAGGCGGCGGGGTGCAGGATTTCTTCGGCCGCTATTCACACTGGTTCAGTGCCCGCAACAACCTGGCGCTGGAGTATTTCTACACGGAGCGGGGGCGTTCCAACCGGATCGCCGGCCAGGTGATGGAGTCCAAGCATGCCGGCCGCGTAGTCTGGAATCTGCCGGTGTATGGCGATATCGACAGCCAGCTGGCCTACGGCATCGAGACCATCAGCAATCTGAACCTGACAGCGGGGGTGCATCGCACGAACCAGCTGGCCCTTTTTGAATTGCGTTACCAGTATTAGACGGGGGCTGAACCCTGTGCCGATGCAGGTTTAATCCATTGCATGGGGCGGGGGTATTGAGGTATATCTCGACATTCGATTTTGGCGCGAAATTCAGGAGAAGTGATATATGAAACAGATTATTGCACGTATAACGGTTTTGCTGGTGCTGCTTGTAATGGCGACGGTCTCGTACGCAGCGACGGATGACAGCCTCCAGTCGAGTTGGGAAAAGCTGGGCAAGGAAACGCCGACGGCAGCAAGCCCGTTCAGCCAGACCCAGAGCGGCAAGCTCAGTGACGATGTCCTCCTGCGCCTGCTGGAAAATCGTCGGGACGAAAAGAAACAGGACGAGGCAGCGGATGAGGAACTGCGGGATGACATGACCAGTGCCTCGGCCGACAAGAACGAGGTTCGCAAGAGCAAGGGCAAGAAGCCGAAGGTGCTGGTGACTGCGGTGCCGGGTGACGGTCTGGTGCGGCTCTCCTGGAAGATGCTCAATCTGCCGCTCAAAGGAGCGGATCAGACGCTGCGATTCACCGTCCGCTATGGCACCGAATCAGAGAAACCGGCCAAGACCCTGCATGTGGGGACGGTCGACGGCTATGTGCTGCGCGAACTGAAGAACAACCAGCCCTACTACATCCAGGTCCTGGCCAGTGACCGCGAGCAGTTGACCCTCTATCGCTCCGATGAGGTCAGAACGGTTCCGATCCCGGCGGAGGACCAGGGCTCCCGTCTGGAGAAGGCCTTTTCACGCAAGACCCTGACGCTGCTTGACAAACAGGAGCTGGATCCGTTTGTTCGCGAGCTGCGCCAGTTCGGATACGACTTCTTCAAAAACAGTTCACAGGCTCTGGCGGCCATGGATTCACTGCCGGTAGGGGATGAGTATATCCTGGGGCCGGGAGATACCCTGAACCTGAGCATGTGGGGCGCGGTCAACGCCCGTCGCGAACTGACGGTGGACCGAAACGGCGAGATCATGGTCCCCAATGTCGGCGTGGTGAAGGTCTGGGGGCTGACCTATGCCCAGGGTAAAGAGGTCATCAACAAGGCCATCGGCCGCTACTACAAGAATTACGAGATGAACCTGACCCTCGGCAAACTGCGGACGATCCAGGTGTTCGTTGTCGGCGAGGTGGAGGCGCCGGGGAGCTACCCGGTCAATTCCCTGGCAACGGTGATCAACGCCCTGGCCGCAGCGGGGGGGCCGTCGCGCAACGGCTCCCTGCGGGGGGTCCGCGTAACCCGGGGGGGCACGACTCCGATAGATGTGGATCTGTACGACATGTTCCTCTTCGGTGACCGGAGCAAGGATATCCGGCTTCAGAATGGCGACACGGTCTTTGTGCCGGTCATCGGTCCGGTGGCGGCCGTTGCCGGTGAGGTCCGACGCCCGGCGATTTACGAACTCAGGGGAAACGAAACGCTGCCGGACCTGCTGAAGATGGCCGGCGGTGTGTCTGCAGCCGGCTATACCGGCCGGATCCAGGTGGAGCGGGTGGTCAACAACAGCGCCCGTATCGTGCTGGATTACAAACCGCAGGATGGCAGCCTCGATTCGGCCCAGGGAACGATCCGGATCCTGGATCGCGACATGATCAAGGTGTTTCCGGTTCAGGAGGCGGTCCGCCAGATCGTCAGCCTGAAGGGTAACGTGGTCCGTCCCGGCGAGTACCAGTTCCGTCCGGGGATGCGATTGACTGATCTGCTCCCCGATTTTCAGGCGTTGCTGCCCGAGTCGTACCTGGAGTCGGTGGAGATCACCCGCCTGACTCCGCCCGATTTCCATCGTGAACTGCTGACGGCCAACCTGCGCCGGGCGGTTGCCGGCAACGCCCCGGACAATATCCTCCTGCAGGAGCAGGATACGGTGAAGGTTTTCTCCCGCTGGGAAATGGAGGAAAAACCGCAGGTTTCGGTCAACGGTGCGGTGATGAACCCCGGTACCTACAACTACTATCCGGGCATGACGGTTCGCGACCTGATTACTGCGGCCGGCAGTCCCAAGCGGAACGCCTTCCTGGAGACCGGAGAACTGAGCCGGATCGTGGTCGTGGGGGACAAGGCCAACCCCAGCCGACTATCGCTTGACCTGAGCAAGGCACTGGCGGGAGACCCGCAGCACAACCTGCCGCTGCAGTCGGATGACGTGCTGATCGTCAGGGGGGTTACGGACTGGTTCGATGCCTCAGACAAGTTCATCAAACTGAAGGGGGAGGTCCGCTTCCCCGGGGTCTACTCCGTTGCGCGGGGGGAGCGGCTCAGCTCTGTCATCGAACGGGCCGGCGGCTACACGGAACGGGCCTATCTGCGCGGCGCCAAGTTCCTGCGCCGGTCGGTGCGCGAGGCCCAGCAGAAGCGGATGGAGGAGATCGTCGTCAAGACCGAGAAGGACGTGCTGCAGAAACAGGCGGCGCTGACCTCCCTGGCCGCGTCGAGAGATGAACTCGACGCCACCAAGGCCTCTCTTGAGGCGCTGATGAAGAGCCTGGAGCGGATGAAGGAGATGAAGGCGGAAGGACGTGTGGTTATTCGCCTGGCAGCGGGCGATGCGCTGAAGAAGAGTAACTTTGACATCGTGGTCGAGGGGGGGGACGAACTTGAGGTCCCGGCCCGACCGAGCGTCGTCAATGTCATGGGGCAGGTCTTCAACCCGGTATCCCTGGTGTACCAGCCCGAAGCATCCGATGTCGGCAGTTGCCTCAGGCAGGCCGGTGGTGTCACCAATGATGCCGAGTCGTCGGAGATGTACATCATCAAGGCCGATGGCACGGTGTTCAGCCGCCAGCAGTCATCGTTCGGGCTGCACTGGAACGAGGATGCCCGCCGCTGGAGTTTCGGCAGCTTCAACTCGTCCCTGCTCGAGCCGGGGGACACCCTGGTGGTACCGCAGAAGATCGAGCGGATTGCCTGGCTGAGAGAAATAAAGGATATTACGACCATCATGTCGCAGATCGCCCTGACGGCGGGTACTGTGCTGATCGGTTTGAGGTAGGGTGAGGTAGCCTATGGCGGAAGAACGGTTCACATACGAAGAGGAAGCGGTCGAGGGCGAGATCAATCTGCTCCAGCTCCTGCTGGTGGTTGCCCGTCGCAAGATGTTCATCATCAAGGTCTGCGCCGTTGCCATGCTGTTCTCGGCCGGCTTTGCACTCTCCATGAAGAATGTGTATACCGCCACGAGCAAGTACTATCCTCCGCAAAGAGAGTCGGCACTCGGCGGTCTCGCCTCCCTGCTGGTCCAGTCCGGACCGCTCCAGGGTCTGGGCGGCCTGGGCGGCCCGGGTGATGTGTACATGGCAATCACCAAGAGCCGTACGGTAGCGGATGCGGTTGTAAAGCGACTTGACCTGCAAAAGGGCGAAGGGGGAAAAATCCTTAATCCGGAGGCTGCCCGCAACCGGGCCATGGGAGCGGTAAAGGTTACCTCGGGCAAGGACGGCATCATTACGGTTGCGGCGAGCAGCAGGGATCCGAAGAAGGCTGCGGAGCTCGCCAATGCCTTTGTTGACGAGACCGTCAAACGGAGCATACAGCTCTATGTGACAAAGGCGGGGACAGAAAAGTCCTTCCTGGAAAAAAGGCTGGAAACGGTCAAGGTGGATCTCCAGAATGCCGAAGGCGAGATGCGGTCCTTCCAGGAGAAGCACAAGACCATCAAGGTGGATGCCCAGGCCGCGGTGGCCATTGACGCCATCGCCAAGCTGCGGGCCGAGATCGCCCACAAGGAGGTACAGCTGGCCACGCTGCGCAACTCCATGACCGACGAGAGTAGCGAGGTCAAGTCACTCCAGGCGGGGATCGCACGCCTGAAAAGCCAGGTCGGCGCCCTGACCGGCAAAGGGGGGGCGGATAATATCATCCCCGCCACTGGTGATGTACCGGGGCTCGGCACGGAATACCTGCGGAAGGTCCGGGACCTGAAGGTCCAGGAAGCCATCTTCGAGCAGTTGTCCAAACAGTACGAGATGGCCAAGATCAATGAGACCAAGAACTCCAGCACCGTGCAGATAATCGACGAGGCGGTGCCCCCCCTGCGGAAAAGCAAGCCGCGCCGGGTACTGATCGTGCTGGCATCAACCGTGATGGCCTTCTTCGGCTCACTGGTGATCATTATCGTTCAGGATTACTCCTCGCGCATCTCTCCGCAAAATGAGGAGATCTTGAAGGAAATCAAAGAGTCGCTCCGTTTTCGAAGGAGAGAACACTGACCGGAGCCCGCCCGTAATTCAACTGCCCCTTCTGTCTGCGTTCAGCCATTGATGCAGGCAGAGGGGGATCAAGACCCCGCACCACACCCCCGCCAGGATATCACTGACAAAATGATAGCTTGTTGCCAGCAGGGCAACGGCCATTCCTGTCATCACCATGATCGCCGGAAAACGCAGACGTGGAAAATACAGCCAGACGGCAGTCAGAAATGCCGCCAGTACCAGCGAGTGCCCGGATGGGAAACCGGCGCTTCGGTAGGGATGAAATGGCCGGAATGCTATCGGCACCCCTTCCTGCAGCCAGAGA
>CAZSTJ010000075.1:5417-14168 GCA_964609805.1 uncultured Geobacter sp.
TCCGAAAGCGAACTGCAGAGCGTTCTTCATGATGAATGCCAGCGGGACAGCTATGGCGGCCAGGCGGTAAAAAGTATGTTCGGGGGCCGTCCGTCTGACAGCCCACAAAATGCCGAAAAATGCAGTGACCGATAGCGATGCCGCGGGAAGCAGGTTGGGCAGGGCGTTGAAGCTGACCGTCAGACCGGGGATGGAAGAGGTGATCTTCCAGATGCCCAGAGCGACCGGCCGGTCGACACAGCAGATGCTTGCCGCGATGGCAAGGGGTGGCAAGAGTATCAGCGTGAGGAGCCTGGCACGGCGAATGCTGTTGTTTGCGACTATCGACATAGCATGCCTTGGGGAATTTCCGTGAAAATGTGTGCCCGGGGGGTTAGCGGGAGACAAGCCGCCGGCCATGCTGCAGGTTGCCGCCCAGGATCTCCCCCATCATCAAGCGTGCCACGTTCTCGCTGATGTGGACCGGATCGCTGAAGTTTTCACTGTTCGCGGTCCATTCGTTCGGAAGATCGAAATCATAGGTGACGCCCAGGCGGGCAAGGTCGTTCTTGAACTGTTCCTGCTCCTGCGCCAGGTGGAAGTCGGCTACCTTCTTCTGGTAGTCGCGGTGATGGGGCGTGATGATGAATATCAGCTCGATTCCGTTTTCCCTGCAGTAGTCCGATATCTCCCGAAGTCGGGTGTGACTGCCCTCAGGATATTTCCACCGGCCGTACTGCTGGGGGGGCCAGCTCTCCAGCGCCCAGGTCCAGAATCGTCCCTTGTCTTTCAGATAGTCGGGGAGTTCGTTCCGGGTGTTGAACCAGACCGCAGAAAGGACCGAACAGGACGCCTTGATGACATGGCGGTCAAAGATATAGAGCAGGGGATTTTTGATGGCCGCCTCCGCCCCCTTGACCCGGTCGGCATAGGCATACTGGTTGTACATGTTGAAATTGAGTACGATGTAAACCTTTTCCAGTTTTACCCGGCCGGCGGCAAACCAGAAAAAATCAGCCATTTCATTTATCTTCCCGGCGCTGGCGGTAAGCCGCTTGAAGTCGCGCCCCGTTTCCTGCCGGAGATATTCCAGCGGGATCCGTTCCGCCCGGGAGTCCCCCAGGACGATGTTCGGGCCGGGAGTCCGGGCATACTGGACAGCGTTCCACAGCACAGAGTTGATGCCGTAGACGCTTTCACGTTTGACCGACTCCGGGATCGTTCTGAAAAGATTGACATAATTGAACGGGTCAACATACAGGACGAACAGCCCGCATACCATGGCGGGAACAGCAAGCAGCAGCAGTTTCAGCAGCAGTTTCTTCACGAAACCTCGTTCCTTTCCGCAGGGTATCCGCCATCCCCGCCATCTTCAGTCGCGACTCCGGTGAGATGCTAGAATTGCATGTAGATAAAGTTTTTTGCGGTGTTGTACGGTGAAAAATAGATGATCGAGAGGCTGATCATGTAGTAGATCGGCCACCTGATCCAGGCCGGCTGCTCCGGCAGACGGCCCCATATATCCCCTTTGCGCAATTCCAGCAGGTTCACCAGCACAACGACCCCGGTAAAGAACAGTGAGATCGCCAGATCTGAGCTGTCGAGACCCAGCCCCCTGAACTGGAGCTTGACGTAGCCAGTATCGATGAGCCGATGAGCATCCTGTGCGATGCCGGCAATCATGTGAAGGGCGTCGGCAACGGTGGCGGCCCGGAAGAAGAGCCAGGCAAAGCAGACAAGGTTGAAGGTAACCAGGATGCTCCAGGTCTTCTGCAGTGAACTCTTGTCAATCCCCAGCGCCTTATGCAGCTTCTTCTGGTACGGCCTGTAGTAGGTGGATGCCGCCAGATATACCCCGTGCAGAAGTCCCCAGATGACAAATCCCCATGTCGAACCGTGCCAGATTCCCGAAAACAGGAAGGTGATAAGCAGGGCCAGTCCGGTGCCGTGCCTGCCGTGGTCCCGCCAGGCAAGCTGCAGCGGTTTGAAGATGTAATCCAGGATCCAGCGGGAGAACGAGATGTGCCACCGACGCCAGAAATCGGAGATGGAGGTGGCCAGATAGGGGGCGTTGAAGTTCTGGGTCAGTTCTATGTTGAACATCCGGGCACTGCCGAGGGCCATGTCGGTGTAACCGGAAAAGTCACAGTAGAGCTGGATGGCGTAGAAGTACATGACGACGATGTACGTTACCCCTGAATAGGAATGTACATCATTGAAAACAGGGTTGACGAACTGGGCCAGCCGGTCGGCGACCACGACCTTTTTGAAGAGTCCCCACGCAAAGAGAATCAAACCCGAACGCACCGTTTCATAGCTGAAGCGATAGGGCGCCCTCACCTGCGGCAGCAGGTCAGATGCCCGCTCTATCGGCCCCTGAAGGAGTTTCGGGAAAAATGCAAGGGCCAGCGCATGGTATCCGAGATGCTGTTCCGGCTCCTGGATTTCAAGATAGATGTCGGCCAGGTAGGATACGGCCTGCAGAGCGAAGTAGGAAACCCCGATGGAGAGCAACAGGACGGCGTAGGGGGAATGTGCCGCGGCGACTGGAAGCAGTGGGGGGAGATACTTCATGACCGCCAGAATGGCGAGGCAGGCACCGGTCCCGGTCCAGAAGATCCGCTTGCGGGCCCGTTCTTCTCCGGCCGTGCCCAGACGTCTGCCGCACACGTAGCTGATCCCCGTCACAAGGATCAGTGCCAGAATGAGTTGAGGGGCCTTGAAGGATGCATAGAAGGCGTAACTGGCGACCAGCAGCACCTGCCAGCGATGGCGTTCGGCAACGCTGGTAAAGATCAGGAATACCAGCGGCAGAAACAGGGCGTATGTCAGAGAGTTAAAGGTCATGTCGGTTCTGCGTCAGCAGGGTATCAGATGAATCGGAATTTTGCCGGCCTTGTCGGATCGGTTGCCGGTGGATCAGCGTTTCCGTTCGATATCCCTGAGCAGGTCGCCGATGTTCTTCTGGGTGAGCAGTTCCTTCTGGGTGAAGCGGATGTTGAATCTGGCCTCCACCGCTGTAATCAGGTTGACATGGGAGAGAGAGTCCCAACCGTCGATGTCGTTGGCGGTCATGCCGGGTGCGATGCTGATGTCGTCATCGTCAAACACCTGGCAGAATATGGCGTTAAGTTCCTCGATCAGTTCCATGTTATTCCTCCATTGTAGAAAGGTCGCCGGGATCCTGCCCCAGATAGCGGGCCTTGAGGACCCGACGCATGATCTTGCCGCTTTTGTTCTTGGGCACGCCGTCAACGATGATGATCTCCTGCGGGGTCGCAATGGACGAGGCGCGGTTGCTGACGTGGAGGCGGACCTTGACCTCCAGTTCCTTCGTCCATTCGTACTGCCGGTGCAGACAGACAAAGGCCACGACCTTTTCGTAGAGCAGTTCGTCCGGCACCCCGATGACCCCTGATTCGGCAACCTCCTCGACCTCCAGCAGGGCGCTCTCGACCTCAAACGGGCTGATGAGATGGCCGGCGGTGTTGATGACGTCGTCGCTGCGCCCCTTGAACCAGTAGTAGCCGTCAGCGTCGCGGAGGGCGGTGTCCCCGGTGTAGTACCAGCCGTTCCGGAACTTGGAGCGGTAGGCCGAGTCGTTGCCGAGGTAGGTCGTGAACATGGAGGGCCATCCCTCCCGGAGACAGAGGTTTCCCTGTCGGTCCGGGCCGAGGATGGTTCCGTCATCGTCGATGATGGCCGCCTCGATCCCTGCCAGCGGGGTCCCCATGGAGCCGACTCTGACCGGGAGTTCCGGGCGGTTGGTGATCATGATGCCGCCGGTCTCGGTCTGGAACCAGGTGTCGTGGATATCCCTGCCGAGTGCGGTCCGTCCCCAGGTGATGACCTCGGGGTTGAGCGGTTCGCCGACGCTGCAGATGTGGCGGAGGCTCTTCAGGTCGTACTGCCGGTACAGCTCCTGCTCTTCCCGCATGAGCATACGCAGGGCGGTGGGGGCGGAGTACCAGACGGTGACCGCCTCGTCACGCAGCAGGTCGAACCAGAGCCTGGCATCGTAGCCGCCGCCGTAGTGGACCTGGGTGATGCCGAGGCTCCAGGGGCCGATGATGCCGTAGGAGGTGCCGGTGACCCATCCCTGGTCGGCGGTGCACCAGTAAACGTCATCCTCCCGCAGGTCCAGGACCTCCCGGGCGGTCCGGCTTTGGTGCAGGATGCTGCGATGGCAGTGCAGCACCCCCTTGGGCTTGCCGGTGGAGCCGGAGGTGTAATGGAGCACGGACGGCGTTTCGGGGGCCGTCGGGGGGGCGGTGTATTCTCCTGACGCCTGTCGCACCAGGGCATGGTAGCTCAGGATTTCCTCAGACTGGTGCGCGTCGATGTCGATAACGATGATCCAGCGGAGTGCCGGGAGTTTGGTGCGGATCCTGGCCAGTTTTTTCAGCATGCTCCGCTTGGTGACAATGCCGCGGGCCCCGGAGTCCCCCAGACGGTCCAGCAGGGCATCATCGCCGAAGTTGGAGAAAAGGGTGCCGCAGATCACCTGGAGTTTCAGGGCGCCGAGGAAACTGAAGAACTGTTCCGGCGCCTTGGGGAGGTAGGTGAAGAGGATCTCGCCGGGTGCAAAGCCGAGTCCCTGAAGGGCATTGGCGAACCGGTTCGATTCGAACTCCAGGTCGTCGAAGCGGTACTCCTGCCGCTCACCCTGGGCGGGGATCCAGCGGAAGGCGATCTTGCCGCCCCGTCCCTCGTCGCACTGGCGGCGGGTGCAGAGATGGCCGATATTGTACTGATTGTTTTCGATGCTGATCATACGGCACCCTGATCTGTCGTTTTCTCCGGATCATAACCGCCCAGACAGGCTTTCACAAGCACCTTGAGGAGGGAAAGGTTGCCCCTGACGCTGCTGATCTTGGTCGGCACCTCCCCCTTGGGGTAACGCCGGACCGTCGGCAGTTCGATGCAGCGGTAGCCGAGCCGGGGAACCCGGTGCGACAGGTAGGCCAGCAGCTCATAGGTCGCCATCACGTCCCGGAACGGCGCGACAGCCGGATCGAGGAGCATCCTGCGGCTGTAGGCGCGAAACCCCTGGGTGGTGTCCGTCCAGGGGAAACCCGAGGAGAGTGCGAGCAGCGGCGCATGGATCCAGCGGATGGCGAAGTCCCGGGATTTTGGGGTGTTCTCGGCGATCCCTCCGGGGACGAAACGGGACGCCTGAACGAAGTCGACGCCGTCACGGAGCGCGTCGATGAAGCGCGGGATGGCGTCCGGGTCATCCTTGTCATTGCCGTCTATGGTGACGATCCCCTCATACCCCTGGTCGAGGGCGAAGGCATAGGCACAGCGCAACTGGGCACTCAGCTTGCCCGGGCCGGTTTTGACCAGGAGGCCGCGGACACCGGTGTCGCGCAGGAATCCCGGTTCCAGTGACCCGTCGGTGCTGCCGGAGTCGATGATGATGATGTCGGCCTGATCGGCAATCCGGACGGCGGCCATGCGTTTCAGCAGGCTGCGGATGCGCTCCCCTTCGTTGATGACCGGGATGACGACGCACCAGGGTTGGCTCTTGCCGAGCCACAGGGGGGCGTCAAATGCCGGTACCTGCCAGGCGTCACGGGCTGTTGCGGTCATGGTCTCGCTCATGCCGGTTCTCCCGTTCCGCGGTAATGGCGGAGTGCCACCTGCAGCGCCCGCTCGATGGCCGGCAGCCGCGGTTCATCTTTGGGGGGAAGCATCTCGATGGTGACCACCGCTCCGGGCAGGTACCGGGCCAGTGCCGATGCCGTTCTGCCGTGGTCGGCGGTGCCGTCGCCCAGAACCACCAGGTCCGGTTCGCTGGCATGGACGTGGCCGATCAGTCCGCTGCAGTTTTGCACGACCTCAAGGGGATCCTCGCCGTTGATGGCAATGGCGCCGGTATCCAGCTGCATGCGGATGGCTGGGTGGTCGACGGCGGCCACGACCCGGGCTGTTTCACTGCTGTCGGTCATGAAGTTGGCGCCGTAGCAGGGCGGGTTTGGCTCAAGGCAGAGCAGGACGCCGTGACGCGCTGCGATATCACCCAGCCGGCGGAAGAAATCCACCGCCATGGTAAGGGCCTGGCCGTCGTCCAGTGACGAACGGTCGCGGTTCCGGGGGGATCCGAACACCAGCCGTGTGCCCCCCAGGCCGGCCCCGACCCGGCAGACGGCATCGAGGTGGGCCAGCATGGCGTTGCGGGAGGTGTCGTCGCCGAACATGTTCAGGCCGCTGGTGCCGAAGAGCAGGGCCTGCATCCCGGTGACCGCTATCCCCCGTGTGCCCCACCACGCCCTGATCCGCCCCAGATCGTCTTCGCTGGCGGCGGCCAGATCCGGAAAGTATTTGCCGGGGGCCACGTCGATGGCATCGATGCCGTGAGCGACCAACAGGTCGGCGATGAGGCTGTCCTCGGTGACGTCCCAGGCAAGGTTTGAAATGGCGATCCGCATCAGTTCCCCCCCTCCGTTGTGAGGGTTACCGGTTCCGACTGGGCGTAGGCCCGGATCGCCAGCATGGTCTCGCGGCGGCTGTACTGGTAGCGGCCGCGGCCACCGAACAGTTCCCCATGGCGGGACTGGAAATCGTAGCTCGCCGGATTCTGCGGCAGCTCCTGCCGGAAGGGGAGGCCGAATCCCTCTGCGGCGACTTCGGCAACACCGACCGGCTCCGCAGTGAGGTGAAGCAGCTTCAGTCCTGTCCGGAGAGCGATGGAGATGTCGCTCCACAGGTTGACCATGGGGTAGAACTGGAACACGCCGCGGCTGTCGATGGCGTGCAGGTTGTTCGTGTTCAGGAAGTCGAAGATCACATTCTTGCGCAGGCCTGGCCCCACAAGGCCGGGGAGCCTGACGATGAGGTGTTGCGGGAAGCGCTCCTGGACGAATTTCTCCAGCCGCCTGCGATGGAGGCCGTAGGGGTGAAGTCCCGCCTCGTCCACCGGCGTATCCTCATCGGCACCGCAGGAATCCTTGAATACGTCGACGGTGCTGATCAGGATGAAGGTCGTGCAGCGGATGGTTTCCAGATGCCGGATCAACCCCTCGATCTTCAGCAGGTCTGCCTCGGGCTCGCGGTTGGCGATCCATTTCTGGGCGGGGGCGGCGCAGCAGACCACGGTGTCGAAGGTTCCACCGTCGATATGGCCGATGGTTGATGAATTGAAGCAGGCGCCGAACGGGTGCTGCTTCCGCAGGGTGGTGCCGACGAAGCCGGTGTGGCCGATCAGGGCATCGTTCATTCTGTCCTCCGTCTCTTCTGTTCAAGCAGGGTGCCGATGAACATCGCCACCATCATTATCAGCAGGAAATCGAACGGTATCCGGTAGCGGATGCGGGTGTACACAACGGCGCTCAGGAACGCATTGCCGAAGTAGAGCAGGTACATCAGGAGTTCCGGCCAGGTGAACCGGAACCGTCTCCAGAAGAAGCAGCGCACGACGGCCGCGATCAGGAGCGGGTAGTAGCTGAGCGCCATCAACAGGTCCTTGGATCTGCTTTCCTCCGATTTCGTCGAGAGCTTGTTCTTGAAGTTGAAATAATTGGCGCTCTTCTTGAGGTAGAGCAGGGCCGCTTCGGCGGGATGACTCAGGATCCATTCCTTGGCTCGCTGCTTGTAGTAGCTGTCCTGCTCGGCCTCGTTAAGTCCCGCCGGGGGTGTATAACGGGAGATGTCCACCACACCGGTGTCGTGGCCGGTGTTTTCCGAATTGCCGTAGAGCAGGTTGATGCCCGAGTTGGTGGATATGAATACGAAACGGTCGAATATGAGGCTGCTCCTGATGATCCAGAGGCTGACCAGCAGGACGGTGACAGCCATGAAGAGCGAGAGGAAGCGGAGGCTGCATATCCTTGAATGGAGCCACCCGATGAACAGGAAGGCGAACAATGATGCGTAGACCAGGACGAAGGCCGGAATGGTAAGGATGAGCACCCCGGATACGATCCCGCACGCCAGCCCCGAAAGGGGTGAGTGCGGATCGCGGACGAGCAGGTACATGACCAGGACGAACAGGAATCCGCCGACGATCTGCGGGTAGAGGAGACTGCTCGTGTAGGTGAAAAGCGGATAGGCCAGGATCAGCAGCGGCGCAAACAGGTGGCCGGCCGGCACCAGGGATTTGACGATACGGGAGGCAAGCCAGGCGGTGGCGGTCAGGGCGGCCACGTTGAGTAGCTTCGCCAGGAGCACGCTTTCATGAAGGCGGTACACCAGTGAGATGATGAACGGGTACCCGGGAGGGCGATAGGCCGAGGGCTGCAGCGCCTGGGTGACGTAGCCGAGTCCGTTGGCCAGTCGGTGGGCCACCTGGGTATAGACGACCTCGTCGGCGTATTTCAGTTGGGCCCCGGACCAGAGGCAGAGGGCGGTGGCGGCCATGCAAACCAGGGCGCAGGCCAGGGCCGCGAGCAGATCATCCCGGGTGCCCGGTGCCTTATTGACGTCGTTGTCGATGTCCATCAGCGGTCCCGTCCGGTCTGCACGAGATTGGACTCCTGGCTGACGGACTCGTTCAGGACGTTCACCCGGTCCTGGTTGACCATGACGGCGCTGTTCTTCTCAAATACCACGGAGTAGTCCGCCTGCTCGCTGCGATCGTCCAGCAGACGTCCCAGGTATTCCCCGAAAAAGGCCATCATGATGAACTGCATCATGAACAATGCCGACATGAACAGAATGGTCGTGGTCCACCCTTCGACGACATGCCCTTTGACCAGGTGCACCATCAGGCTGTAGAGGGCAAAGAGGAATGCCGATACGCTGCCGAACAGTCCCAGTCCGGACATCCACCGC
>CAZSTJ010000076.1:0-14018 GCA_964609805.1 uncultured Geobacter sp.
GGCCATGACCGGCAGCGAAACGGCCTGACGGACATTTGCCAGCTCGCCCTGGAGGGTGGATGATATCTCCTGGCGTGCCCCGGTAACCCCGGTGACGGTAACGTAGTAGATGAAACCGCGGCCGAGCCGCTTGACCGCTGCCATGCGCGACGGGTCGGAGGTGGGCGTCAGCAGGAAGATAACGTCCAGTCCCGCTTTCCGGGCGTGGGGGAGCAGTTCTGCAGACTCCTCCGGCGGCAGATCGACCAGCAGGACGCCGTCGACGCCGGCAGCCGCGGCATCATGGCAGAAGCGCTCATAACCGTAGGCGTAGATGGGGTTCAGGTACCCCATGAGGACGATGGGGATGGACGATGTCTCCCGGACCTTCCGGACGGTGTCGAGGATAGCGGCGACGGTGGTGCCGGAGGCAAGGGCCCGCTCCGATGAAAGCTGAATGGTAGGTCCATCCGCCATCGGGTCGGAGAAAGGGACTCCCAGTTCGATGATGTCGGCCCCGGCCGCCTCCAGGTGGTGGATCATCGCTTCTGTTGTCGCCAGATCGGGGTCGCCGGCCGTGATAAAGGTTACCAGCGCCTTGGAGCCGTGCTTCTTCAGCCCCGACAGGCGTTGGGCTAGTCTGCTGCTCATGTGGTATCTCCGCTCGGGCTAGATCTTGAAGCCCGACATTTCTTTTTCCAACAGGTCTATCTGCCGTGACAGGCCGGTGATGGCGCTTTCCATAACCGTGACCGCCTCGGCGTTGGCGGCCGTTGCCGTCTGGATATTGCCGACCGCCCGTGAAATCAGGGCGCTGCTGTGGGCCTGGGAGCTGCTGGCGGCGCGGATCTGGTCGATCATCTCGGAGGACTCCTCGGTTGCCCGTGCGATCAGGTTGCTGGTGCGGCTTTGCTCACGGGTCGAGGTGCGCACGTGGCCGGTCAGGTCTTTCATCCGTTCCACCGCCGTTGAGATCAGTTCGCTGCCACGGGAGTGCTCCCGTGCCGAGTTGGCGATATGGCTTACCATATCCTCCACGCTCTGCATAGCCTCCTTGATGCTTTGGCTGCCACGGGCCTGTTCCACGGCGGCACGGGCGATTTCACTCACCTGGTCGCTGGCCTTCTGTACGCCGCTGACGATTTTCTCCAGGGCGATGCCGGAATGCTGGGAGCGGCGCTCACCTTCGCTGATGCTTGCCTCCGCCTGGCTGATGGCCTCCACGGCCCGACGGGTCTCTTCCTGTACGCCGCTGATGACGGCTGAAATCTCACGGGTCGAGCTGCTGGTCCGTTCTGCCAGTTCCCGGATTTCGTCGGCCACCACCGCAAAGCCCTTGCCGTGCTCCCCCGCCTGGGCGGCGATGATGGCGGCATTGAGGGCCAACAGGTTGGTCTGTTCGGCCACCTCGTCGATGACTGAAAGAATGGTATCAATGTCCCGGGCGCGCAGCGAGAGGTTTTCAATTACATCGGCGGTGATGCGGGACGAGGTGCGGATGGCCTGCATGCCGGCGATGGCCTCTTCAACGGCAATCTTGCCTGACTCGGCATCCATGCGGACCCCTTCGGTGATGGCAGAGGTTTCCATGGCGTTCTTCTCAACCTGCCGGATGGAGGCGTCCATCTCGATGACGGATGATGCGGTTGTGCTTGATGCATCCAGCAGGTTGGTGATGCTGGTGCCGATCTCCTTGATGGAGGCGGTTATCTCGACGATGGACGAGCTGACCTCATCCACCGAATCTCCCAGCCGGTCGGCGCTGATGGCAACCTCCTCGACGCTGGAGGCCATCTGCAGGATCGAGGCGGAGGTCTCCGACGCCGAGGAGGCGAGTCGGTCGACCCGTTCAGATACCTCCTGTACCGAGGCATTGATATGCCCCACGGCCTGAGAGGTTTCTTCCACGGCCTCTCCTTGCAGATGGGCCGAACTGACCAGCTTGCGGGCAGCCTTTTCGATGTTGCTGTCGATGGTGATCAGGACGCCGGAGGCGGAATTGACCCGCGCCACCATGCTGTGAAGGTTCTGGGCCATGGTGTTCATCGCCTCGGCCAGATCGGCAGCTTCGCCTCCCCCGGTAACGGTCAGACGGGCATCAAGCTTGCCGTCGGCCACATCCCGGGCAAACACCACACAGGAGCGGAGGGGGCGGGTAACGGAGATGGTGATGCGGTAGGAGAGGAGGGCGATCATCAGCAGTGCCAGCACGCCGACCATCGCTGAGGTGACCGCCTTGGCCCGGATGCTGCCGGCAACACGCTCCTCGGTATCCCGTACATCCTTCCGGATGATGTCGACCATCTGGCCGACCGCCTTGCTGAAGGTGGCAAACCTCTGTGCCTCGACACCGCTCATCAGGTAACTGGCCTTGAGTACGTCACCCTTGCTTGCCGCCGGCAGCACTTCCTCCAGCAGCGTTTTCTTGTACTCCTTCCAGATGGTTTCCGCATTGTTGATTGCGTTCCGTTTCTGGGGGGATTCAATGGATTCCAGCACGATGCCGAATTTCAGCTCGATGTCATTAACCAGGTTGTTGATGGAAACCAGGATCTTGTCATCGACTTCCTTGTCCGATTCCAGCATGAAGTTCTGCATCTCGCTGTTGATCTGGTAGAGGTCAGATTTGAGGAGGGCGATGCTTTCCAGGGCGTCCTTGTTGTCGTTGATGACCTTGTAGGACGAACCGCCGATCCGCGACTCGTTCAGCAGGATGATGCTGACGATGACCACGACGAGGATGCCGGCAAATGCGGCGGCTGAAATCAGCACCATCTTGGCGCGAAGGGTCATCCCGGCAGCCGATTCTCGGTTCAATGAAATCATCGGTGAAACACCTCGTAGGAACTGATAAAATGGCCTGAAATTGCCGGGAGACTATACCAGAGCGGCGCAACCGTTATCAAGAAAAAAGACCCCCCTGGAGGGGTTAACGAATACCCTTGAGAGCGTTGTGCAGGTGGTCAAGATAGAATGAAGGACGGTACTGTTCCGGCAGGGCTACCAGGGCCTCTTTTTCTACCGGGATCACGGTCGCGCCGAGTGGTGTTTCTACGTGGAGACGGGCGGTAACACGGTACGGGATCCGGTCGGGGTCGGGAGATCGTTTGAGGATTTCCAACAGGTCGGTGAACTTAATCCGTACCGGCAGGCGTATTTCAGTTTCCCGGTCGGCGGGGAGGAGGAGGGGCTGCTGCCTGCCGCCCGAGGAGAGCGGCAGGCTCATGACCTGCAGATCATAGGTATAACTGAGGAGGGAAAGGTCAAAGGAGTTGCGGTTGGTTACGCCGAGATTGAATTCCAGATCGACGCCTGCGGTATCAAGCCCGACGAAGGCGGTTTCCTTCAGGGCAACCGTTGGTTCCCGAATGAACGGCGAGCATCCTGTCAGCAGCAGTGCCAGCAGGATGCTGAAGAAAATGGTACGGCTCGGCGGCATCAGCGCGTGCGGCTTCCGGTATCATCCATGGCCAGCAGGGCGTTCTGGCGCCCCATTGCCGTCCGCATTTCCTGGCGAACCAGGCGGATCTTTTTCAGATATGCCTCGGCCTGTGGGCCCTGGCCGCAGTAGAGCTTCTTGGCCCGTTCCATATTCCCTTGGGCCATGTTCAGCTTGGTGTACAGCTCTCTGACGGCCGCTTCGGCGCACTTTTCATCATTTTCCATGTCGCCGGGGGTGTAGCCATGGCTCTTGGCGCGGCGCGGCATGAGCTGCCAGACACCCAGCGCCCCCTTGGTGGAGACAACACCGCCGGAGAGCCTGTGCCCGCCGGTTTCGGCGAGGGCTATTTCAGCAAGGTCCATGGGCATGAAGGGGGTGCCTAGGGTTTTGGTAAAGCAGAGGGCTGCCAGCTGGCGGGAACGTTGCGGATCGGTGCGACGGCTAAAGGCGGCCTCGATGGCTGCTACCTGCCGTTTTCGCTCACCCATGGAGATGCCTTTCTCCAGATAGGCCTTGATCTCGCGATCAACGGGGGTTTCGGTCGATACGGTTGCGGTGGAGGAAAGTTCCGTTTTTTTAAACGGGGCATTTTCGCATCCTGCAAGAATCAGTATGCATGACAGAGAGATGAGTAATTTTCGCATAAGTAAGAGAGGGTCGGTTGTGGGGGCTTTGCCGGACCGGCGCATGCGTCAGGAGAAAAGGGGTGAAATCCGGCTGGGTACTCCTTTCGTGGTTGATGGCCCCAAAAATGCCAAAGTCCCGGTGGCCCGAGACTCTGTGTGGGGTAAATCGTTGCGGATGTATATACAAGAAGATGGTTGAATTGTCAAGTTTTGCAGACTAAAACATTGTAATTACAATATGTTTGGTGTTCGGGATGTCATGATTTAAAGCTGCCTGGCTCCGCGAGCTTCTGCAGGGTCACCCCGCGCAGGATCTCCCGTACCTGTTGTTGCACATCGACCCAGACCGGGTGGACGTTGCAGGTCGTATCCCGTGGGCATTCTCCCGTATTCACGACGCAACGGTTGGGGATGATCGGCCCCTCCACCGCCTCGACCACTTCGAGCAGGGTAATCTTGTCCGCCGTGCGGCCGAGGATAAAGCCGCCACCGGTACCGCGGTAGGATTTGACCAGGCCTATTTTGCTGAACTGCTGGAAGATTTTGGCCAGGAAGGTGGGGGGGACGTCCACCGCAGCGGCGATGTCGCTCAACAGGCAGACCTGCTCGGGGGGGCGGGATGCCAGATAGACGATCCCCCGGATTGCATATTCACCTTTGCGTGTCAGTTCCATCATGTGGAAAACCCCTAAAAAGACATTTTAAGTCTTTTTTTAGAGGTTCTCGGGTCATTTGTCAATAATTAATTGTACGGTTTCCGTGTCGGGAAAAGGTCAGCGTCCCACCATGATCCCGAGGTCTTCGGCGGACCTGACGATTTCTCCTTCAGGATCGACCAGTTTCAGATCCCGCGTGGCGTCTTCGATCGGTACCGAAATGATGGAACGCCCCTTCAGGCAGGCCATGCGGCCGAACTCGCCGTCGGCGACCATCCGCACCGCTTTGGTGCCGAAACGACTCCCCAGGGCGCGGTCGAAGGTCGTCGGCGAACCGCCCCGCTGCAGGTGCCCCAATACGGTGACCCTGACATCCATATCCAGGCATTGGGTCACCTGTTTGGCCACATACTGACCGATGCCGCCCAGCCGCTCGATGGCGTTACGCTCATCGGCCGCCGTGGCCACGACGCGGTTGCCGCCGACCGGGTAGGCCCCCTCTGCAGCGACGATGATGCTGAAACGGCTCCCCCTGGCGGCCCGTTCCTTGACCGAGGCGCATATTTTGCTGAAGTCGTAGGGGATCTCGGGGATCAGTATGACATCAGCCCCCCCGGCGATGCCTGCCTCCAGTGCGATCCACCCGGCATAGCGTCCCATGACCTCCAGGATCATGACCCGATGGTGGCTCTCGGCGGTGGTGTGCAGTTTGTCCAGGGCATCAGTGGCCGTTTCCAGGGCGGTGTTGTAGCCGAAGGTGAAATCGGTCTCCCGCAGGTCGTTGTCGATGGTCTTTGGGACGCCGACGACCGGCACCCCCTTCCTGGCCAACTCCAGGGCAATCTTGAGGGAGCCTTCACCCCCCACGGCAATCAGTGCGTCCAGGCCAAGGGCCCGGATATTTTCCACGACCCTGTCCGAACGGTCGATCCGGACGACCTTTCCGTCCTGCTCCACCGGGTAGTCAAACGGGTTGCCGCGGTTGGTGGTGCCAAGGATGGTGCCGCCGCGGGGCAGGATGCCACGTACGTCTTCCAGGGTCAGCGGCCGGCATTTGTTAAGGTTGAGCAGGCCGTCAAAACCGTCCTCAATGCCGATGACATGCCAGCCGAAGCGGATGATGGCGGTCTTGACGACGCCACGGATGACTGCGTTGAGGCCGGGACAATCGCCGCCGCCGGTGAGGATACCGATGGTCTTGCTCATATGAACCTCCGAACTCAGGTTGCCGGGAGTTCCGGCTCTGGAGCAGGGCGTTTTTTGCCGAAGATGAGGGCGGTCCAGATGCTGACTTCATACATCAGGTAAAGCGGCACCATGATAACGAACATGGTGATCAGGTCGGCATGGAAGGCGGAGATAATGGAGCTGGCCAGGAGGGCGTATTTGCGCTTGGGGGCCAGAAACTCATAACTGACGATGCCGAAACGGGCCAGGAGCAGGGTCAGGACCGGCAGTTCGAAGATCAGGCCGAACATCAGGATCAGCCGCAGGCAGAAATTGACGTAGGCGCTGATGTTGAACCAGCTCTGCAAACCTTCGGCCTCGTAGGAGAGGGAAAAGTTGATGATGACCGGCCAGATTACCACCAGGAAGAACAGGGCGCCGACGCAGAAGGTGAGGGATGCAGCGGTGACGAAAGGGATCACCAGACGCCGTTCCCTGTGGGTCAGCCCGGGGGCGATGAACAGCCAGACCTGGTGGAAGACGATCGGCAGCACCAGGATGAAGCCGGCCAGCATGGAGATCTTGCACTGGATGAAGAACGGCTCCAGCGGGGCGCTGTAGTTGAGGGGGCGGAGCTTGACCGGCGCGTTGATCTCCTGCTCCAGCTTGTAGCGCTGGTAAAGACCGGGGGACCACTCCTTGACCTTGGTGTAGACCTGCTTTTTGACGCCGGTCAGGTAGGTGACACCGGTGAGCGGTTTCTCGATAAAGCCGAGGATGGGGGTGGAGAAGTTCCAGGCAACGCCCATGCCGATTACGACGGCAATGACAATGACCATCAGGCGTTTGCGCAGTTCAACCAGGTGCTCGATAAAGGGGAGTACTTTTTCTTCGGACATGCCTTGTTCCTATCACAGGGGTGGGGGATGGTGCAACCGCTTTCAGCGCTTTTTCCTGCCTCCGGTCGGCTTGGCGCCACGACCGGAGCTGTCTTTGGAGCCCGTTGTCGATCGTCCGACCGGTTTCCCGAGGCGCTTTCCCTTGATCGGAATGCGTGGATATTCCTCCGCCGCCGGGCGGCCCGCCCGATGGGTAACCTGATGGATGGCAGAGGTATGGGAGACCAGGGTGAACTCGATCCTTCTGGTGGCCGGTGACACCCCGGCCACCTTGACCCTGAGCGGATCGCCGATACGGAAGAGTCGCCCGGTGCGCCGCCCGGCCAGGGCATGCTGCTGTTCCAGGTGGGTGTAGAGGTCGTCATCCAGGGTGGAGATGTGGAGCAGCCCCTCCACGAAGAGTTCGGTCAGCTCGACAAAGAGGCCGAATGCAGTCACCCCCGAGATATAACCTTCGAACTCCTCTCCCAGGTGTTTCTGCATGTACTGCACCTTCTTCAGTTCCACCACATCCCGCTCGGCTTCCATGGCGACCCGTTCCCGCTTGCTGGTATGCTCGGCAACCTCGCCCAATCGGCTGGTAGCTGTGGCAAGATCCCGCTGTGCCCGTTTGCTCTCCTTCTCCCCCTGCAGCGCCAGCAACGCCTTGAGGATGCGGTGCACCACCAGGTCCGGGTAGCGGCGGATGGGGGAAGTGAAGTGGCAGTAGCACTTCGATGCCAGGCCGAAATGTCCCAGGTTCTCAGCCGCGTAGCGGGCCTGCTTCATACAGCGGAGGAGGGCGTAGTTGATCATCCGCTCCTCCGGTTTCCCTTCGGCCTGTTCCAGCAGGCGCTGCAGGGCACCCGGATCCACCCGCTCGTCGACCAGGGCGAATTCGTAGCCGAAGCCGAAGACCAGCTCTTGAAAGCTGACCAGTTTGGCCGGATCCGGATTCTCGTGGATACGGTACAGGAACGGGATGCCGTGTTCGGTGACAAAGGTCGCCACCGCCTCGTTGGCGGAAAGCATGAACTGTTCGATCAGCTGGTGGGCCAGGTTGCGTTCGGCACGGATGATCCCCTCAGTCTGGCCGGTGAGGCCGATGATGATCTCCGGCTCCGGCAGGTCGAAATCGATGCTGCCCCGCCGGTGGCGCATCCCCATCAGGATCAGAGCCAGTTCCTTCATATCCATCAGCATGGGGGCGAGGTGGCGGTGTTTGTCGGTCACCTCGGCATCATTATCCACTATAATCTGCCGGACGATGGTATAGGTCAGGCGGGCCGTGCTGCGGATGATGCTGGGATAGAAGCTCGATTCCAGCATGGTGCCGTTCCGGTCGAAGAGCATTTCTGCCGTCATGGTCAGGCGGTCCACCCGGGGGTTGAGGGAGCAGATGCCGTTGCTGAGCCGTTCCGGCAGCATGGGGATGCAGCGGTCTGGAAAATAGACCGAGGTACCGCGGGCCAGTGCCTCCGTATCCAGGGCGCTCCCGGGGGTGACGTAATGGGAAACGTCGGCGATGGAGACCCAGAGACGGAACCTATCCCCCTCACGGCGCAGGGAGACGGCGTCGTCGAAATCCCGGGCGGTCTCGCCGTCGATGGTGACGGTGGGCATGGTACGGAGGTCGACACGGTCTTTCAGTTCCCCCTTCGCCACGGTCTCCGGCACCGACTCGGCCTCGGCCAGGGCCTCTTTCCCGAAGATGTGGGGGAGATCGAAACGGCGGATGGCCGACTGCACCTCCACCTCCGGATCATCCGGCCACCCCAGCACCTCCACGATGCGCCCCTCTGCGGGGCGGCCGCCAATGGGGTAAGCGGTCAGTTCCACCACTACCTGGTGCCCGTCCTGGGCCTGTCCTTTCCCTTTCGGCGGGACCGCCACGATCAGATTGAGGCGCGTTTCCTCCGGGATGACGATCCCCCCCCGGCGGCTCTCTTCGTAGCGCCCCACAATTTTACTGCTGGCCCGCCTGGTCACGGCGGTGATGCGACCTTCCTGCTTGCCGCCACCCATGCGGCTCCGTTCGGCCCGCACCTCCACGGTATCGCCGTGCATGGCGTCCTTCATGCCCCGCTGGGGGATGAAGATGTCGTCGCCGCCGCCATCCGGGGCCACAAAACCGTAGCCGTCCCGATGGGCCGACAGGGTGCCGCGGATGCTCTTCACCGACTCGGCCAGGGCGTAGCTGTTTCCCTTGAACCGGGCTATCTCGCCGTCATCGGCCATATCCTCCAGCAGACGTTTCATCTCATGTTTGACATGGCGGCCGCCGAACTGACGGAGCACCTCGGCGAAATGTGTTGTGCCGTCCTGCTCTTTAAGGAACGCAAGGATATTTTTCTTGGTCAGTTGCATGGTAGAATCCTGAAACCTTTATTTCCAGCCGCTTGTTTCGGGTTGTTATGGTACCGTCGGCATGATATGTTTTTTGCCCGCAATTTGCGACCATTTTCCTGCTCTGGATACTACGTGAACCACTATTTCCGCTCTCTGCTACTGTCAGTCCTGATTCTGCTCCCTGCCCTGCCTGCCTTGTCATCCCTCCCAGACTCTTCAGAACAGGTACCGCCGGTACCGGTGTCCGGGGCTGTGTCTCCCGGAGCTGCGCTGAAAGAGGCCTGCTCACGTTTCAATGAACTGAATTCCCGGATTCGTGATGGCAGGATTCCCCGTGCGGAGGCGCGTGACGAGGTGGTCCGCAGTCTGGGACGGATTCGGGACGAGTATCTCCGTGCCGGTGGTAAAGAGTACGCCAAAGAAGCCTGGGTCTTCCCGCTGGAGGGGTACGGCGCGGCCGCAATCGGGGGAGGCAAGCGTCACGGTTATGAATCCCGGGGGTACAGCTTCTTCAGCGGTAACCGGCATGGCGGCCATCCTTCCTACGATATCTTCATCCGCGACCGGAACCATGACTCCCGGGATGACCGGAGCGGCAAGCCGGTTAATGTCCGCTCCCTGACCGGCGGTGTGGTGGTGGCGCTGGAGGGGGAGTGGCAGCCGGGGAGCCGCCTTCGGGGCGGGAGGTATCTCTGGGTCTATGACCCCTCAAATGATCTCCTGGTCTACTATGCCCATAATGGTGAGTTGTCAGTGGGACTGGGAGACATTGTTAAGCCGGGAGACCTGCTGGCGACCGTCGGCCGGAGCGGCTACAATGCCTACAAGCGCCGCTCGCCAACCCATCTGCACTTGACGGTGGTGAAGGTACATGAGGGACTGATGAAACCGGTACCGGTGTATGAGGAACTGAGACGGGTGAGGCAGTTGTAGGTGTTAAAGCCGGAACGATGTGGTGAGCATCCGCCAGACGACGATGACGGTAAAGGTCAGATAGAAGAGCAGCGATGCTGCGGTGAGTCGCTTCTGGATGACGGGGGCGATCCGGGCCAGGCTTCCCTCCGATGAAAAGGGTGCCAGGGCACCCACCCCGAGGCCGCAGATGGCGCCCCCCAGCAGGGTGGCGTACAGCGCGTAACCGATGTAGCTGTACTCCTTCTGCAGGATGCAGAAGGGGCAGTGATGGCTGGGTAGCTCATAGAAGTAGAGGCAGATGAAGGAAATCAGGGCGGCCGCCGAGACCAGGAAGGTCAGGCCGCTTAACCCCGCAAAGAGGTATCCCCCCTTTCCCCGCAGCAGGTAGACGATCCCCGCCACCGCCGTTAACGCCATGATCACAAAGAATGCAATCTGCATGGGGCCGTTCGGCAGGCCGGCAACCTCGCCGGCGATGCTCCGCTTGTCGGTGCTGAAGAGGCTGCCGCAGCAGGAGGTGATCACGTCCGCCTTCAGGTTGAAGAAATAGACGAACTGGAAGATCCCCTCCAGAAGCACCATCGGCACCAGCACGTTGAGCAGGCCGTACTTGCCCCTGATCAGCGGATAGTCGTAGCCGCGGGTATCGGCATGGTTGATTATGAGCCAGACCCCCGCCAGCAGGCAGTTGATGATCTTGAGGATCAGCACCGGATAGCCGTAGCGGTTGACCGCGAGACTCCCGGCGGCGCACATGGCGCCGGTGAACTGGCTGTGGAGGCTGTCGGCGGTGAAGATGTAGAGGAACAGGGAGCCGATCTGGAACAGCAGGGCGTAGCTGAGGATCACGGAGATGAGGTAGGTGCGGCGCTCCAGGTCGAGCTGCAGTTCGCTGCCGCTCTTCAGGTCCCACCGGTCGAGGATGCGGGTGCCGTACCAGCCGGCGTAGAGGAGCATCAGGCAGGTGAGCAGCGACGCTACGGTCAGTGCCAGGATGGCGGGGTGCTGGATCATGACCGGCTAGTGATGCCGGTGATCCGGCCGTCGCGCATGCCGACCACCGTGTCGGCCAGCTCAGAATCATAGACGATGGGGTCATGGCTGGCGATGAGGATCGTTTTGCCCTCTTCCTTCAGCACGCGGACCATATCCATGAATTCGACCGATAGTTTGCTGTCCAGGTGGGCGGTCGGCTCGTCGGCGATCACGATGGAGGGGGTGTTGATCAGGGCCCGTGCGATAGCTACCCGCTGGAGTTCGCCGCCGGAAAGCCAGTCAATCGGCGAGGCGGCGTGGCGGGCCACGGAAAAGATCTCCATAATTTCCAGCGCCCTGCGGCGGAAGTCCTTCTGGGATTCCCCGGTGGGATAGGCGGGGAGCATGACATTCTCCAGGGCCGAGATCCCTTTCACCAGATTGAACTGCTGAAAAATGAAGCCGAAGGTCTTCCGGCGGATCTCCGTCAGGAAACGCTCCGGCAGGCTGGTGATGTCCAGCGCCCCCTCCGTATCCGTTTCGGTGAAGAACGAGGTGCGGATGTTGTGGAGCCTGATCCGGCCGGAGCTGGGACGGGCCATGCAGCCGATCAGCGCCATGAGGGTCGTCTTGCCCGAGCCGCTCGGCCCCTTGAGGATCGTCAGCCGCCCCGGCTCGATCGTCAGACTGACGTCGTCCACAGCGGTGTATTCGTTGTGCTTGCCGGCATTGAATGTCTTGGTGACGTTGAGCAGTTCTATCATTATGACCTCATGGCGGCGTCCGGCGGGACGGTGGCGGAGAGCCAGGCCGGGATGATGGTCGCGGCGGTGTAGGGGAGCACGGTCAGGAAGAAGAGTACCGTCAGCTGGTAGGCGTCGATTGTCGGGGTCAGCCTGAACTGGGGATAGATGACCGACCACCCCTTGAGGGCATGCTCGAAGAGGGCCGCCGAGAAAAAGAACACATGGGCGTACGCCAGCACGGTCCCGGTCAGGAAGGCGGTCAGTGAGACCACGATCCCCTCCCAGAACTTGAGCAGCAGGACGTCCGAGGTTTCCCAGCCGATGGATTTGAGGATGCCGATTTCCTTCCGTTCCTCGGCGGAGAGGCCGGTGGCCTTGTCCCAGGCGAAGATGATGAACGACAGGACCGCCACGGCCAGGATCACCACCATCATCCCGCCTCGCCACTCGAAGAGGGAATCGTAGGTGCGGAGGATCTCGCTCTTGAGGATCGGCCGGGTATCGGGGAACAGTTCCGCCACCTTGGTGGCCACGGTGACCTGCTCACGGGGGTTGGCAATGGTGATGGCCAGGTCGGTGGCATACCCCTTCGGAAGCCGGAACATGGTCTGGAAATCCTCGGCATTCATGACGATCAGGTCCGAGGAGAGCAGTTCGGAGCTGGTCGGATAGATCCCCTGGACATTCAGCAGCAGCGGGAGGTTGTCAGATGACTTCAGGGTCAGCATGTCACCCGACTGGACCCGCTGGTTACGGGCAACTCCGGCGCCGATCATGATGTTCCCCGGCTCGGGCGGGTCCTGATCCGGTACCTGCAGGGTGTAGTTGGCACCGAAAACCTGGTCGTAATAATATCCCCAGAGCCGTGGCGAGACGGACCTGACGCCGCGTATTTCGCTGATCTTTTCTGCATAGTTGGCAGGGATAAGGTCGTGGCGTCCGGCCACCATCCGCTGCACCACCAGGTCGGGTGCTTCCTTCAGGAGTTGGGCCGACTCACGCTTGAGCGCCTGGACAAAGAAGATCAGTGAGGCGATGACGAACACGATGAGGGTGTAGACCACCAGGAGCGAGAAGTTTTTGGACTTTCTCCGGAGCAGTGAGGAAAGGGCAAAGTCGAGGATGTTGCCGTGCCGGCTAAGGGGTGTGCTCATGGGGCCTCAGGTTGGGTGGTGTCGTCAGTGATCCGGAGGGGAAGTGCTCCATGGCGCCGGGGTGATCCTGGAACGGTGCAAACCGGTCGGCCATGGCCGGATGACGGGTGTAGCGAGCCTCGGTGAACAGACAGAGATCGGTCAGACTCAGTTTCTTGACCATGGCACCCTTTTCACGAATCTCGACTGCGGCGGTTGACTGGCGGTAACGGGCATGAAGAAGCAGGGCAGCGAAGAGCAGCAGGTTTACCAGGGTTACCAGACAGAATACGGCGGATTTTCTCATCGTTGCCGGCCGGACACTTATTCCAGCGCCTTAAGCACTTTGGGGGTTACGTCGGTGAAGCGGAGCACCATTTTTCCTTTGTGATCCTTGAGAAAGGCATAGGCGTCGGCAAGCTTGGTGAAGGGAACCAACTCCTTGCCCATGGGGCCGTATACGTCGCTTCCCATGACAAAATGCGCCTTACGCGCGTCGGTAGGTTTGAGAGTGTAGTAATCAATAACAGAGATGGCAGTGATGTCGGATTGCTTTTTACCGGGGGCGTACTTTGGCAGGTTGTGGTACCAGGTGAAGAAATCCTTGGCGCCGTCAAAGTGGACAGTGGTTGAATCCTTGAGTGCCACGGAGACAATCCAGTCAGGGTATTTGCTGACAAACATGCCACACACCGGACACTTGTCCTTTGCCTGGGGGGCAGCCACGATTGGGGCTGCTGGAGGTGCAGCGAATGAGGATGTGAATGTCAGCATCAATGCCGTGAATAGCAGCAGTGAAATGTATCGGTAGTGCATCTTGAATCCTTTTGCAGATTGGAAATAGTGCCCCGCGAGAGGGCCTGTGCTGTTGACGAACCGTCTCACGGGGCTTTCTAATGCCAGAGGTTAGTGCTTGTGCCCCGCATGATCGTGGGCTTTCTTCTGTGCCCTTTCCGCATGCTCGCCTTCAGCCGCCTTCAGGGCTTCCTCGAAGGTAGCCGGCTTGCCGCCGCTGGCCTTGATGAAGGCATCGGCATCCTTTTTGTCGGCAAAGGCCCACTTGGCGACCTTGGTCATGACACCTCTCTTGTCGCCGCCGATAACCCAGGAGGCGGTCTTGGCGTCGGTCAGTTTCCTGGTGTTATAGTCTGC
>CAZSTJ010000077.1:0-14011 GCA_964609805.1 uncultured Geobacter sp.
CGGCTGCGGAGTCGCCTCACGGTGCGCCGGACTGCCGGCCTGGGGTGAGGCCACCGGCAGATTGACCACGTCCACGTAATAGGTGTCGGTGAGCTTCAGCGGCGGCCGGTGGCTGCCGTACCATACCAGCAACAAAAAAACCGCCAGGTGAATGACGGTGGAAACGATGCAACTGAGACCCATGCCGGGGTCTGCTGACGATGATCTGACGGTCATTATTTACCGGCCGGTTCCGTCACCATGCCGAGCCGCTCGATGCCGGCACCCTTGATATCAGCCATGGCCCGGACCACTTCACCATAGGGGACTCCCGAATCAGCCTTGAGGAAGACCTCTTTCTTCTCGCGGGCGGCAAACAGGGAGGTCAGGCGGCTGCGCAGTTCGGCGGGCGGGACTTCATCCTTGTTGATAAAGGTCCTGCCGCTTTTCTCCACGGTCACCACGACAGTCTCTTCCGCCTGGGTCATGGCCTTGGTATCAGCCTTGGGAAGATTGACCTGCACCCCCTGCTGCATCATCGGCGCGGTGACCATGAAGATCACCAGGAGTACCAGCATAACGTCAACCAGCGGCGTGACGTTGATATCAGCCATGGCCCTGCGGTTATTGTCTCCCATGCCACCCATCGCCATGGCTATTTCCCCGCGATGTTGCGCTGCACGATGTTGAGGAATTCGGTGGAAAAGCTGTCCATCTCATTGACCAGTACGCGAATCTTATGCTGGAAATGATTGTATGCCATGACCGCCGGGATGGCGGCCACCAGTCCGATGGCAGTGGCGATGAGTGCCTCGGCGATGCCGGGGGCAACGACGGCCAGTGAGGCGGAACCGGTCTTGCCGATCCCTTCGAAGGCGGTCATGATTCCCCATACCGTGCCAAAGAGGCCGATGAAGGGGGAGGTGGAGCCGGTGGTGGCCAGGAAGGTCAGATAGCGTTCCAGACGGGTGATTTCCGAGTTGGTGGCGCGACGCAGGGCGCGGGAGACGTTCTCGATGCCCCCCAGATCGGTGCTGAGGGCGCTTCCTTCGCTGGCGCCGTTCCCTTCGACAACCTTTTTCAGTTCCCCGTACCCTTCATTGAACAGGACGGTCAGGGGGGAGTTGGCAAAACGGTCCACCTGCGAGGCGATGGCATCGAAGCGCTTGGATTTCCAGAAAAAATCCATGAACCGGTCGGATTCGCTGTTGGCGCGGTGTACCTGGAAGAATTTGAAGAGAATGATAGCCCAGGAGACGACCGAAAAGAAGATCAGAACCAGAAGAACAAGTTTGACGATTATGCCTGCGCCGAGAAACAAGGCCACGAAACGCACCTCCGAAATGAGTGGATCACGAAAAAAACTAGTCCTCTCGACCTGCTAAGTCAAGTTGAAAATCCATAATGAGTTCCCCCCTTTAACAAAGGGGGGCTAGGGGGGATTTAGATTGGCGGTCAAAGGCAAATCCCCCTCGATCTCCCTTTACGAAAGGGTGAAGACGACTAATACAGCTCCGGCCTGCGGTCGTTGAAGCAGGGAATCTGCGCCCGCCAGTCCCTCATGAGCTGCAGGTTCAGTGTCCCGTGAACATCCCGTTCTTCTTCGCCCGCTTCGGCCAGCACCTCCCCCTTGGGGTCGATGACCATGCTCATGCCGAAGAAGTCCAGCTTGCCGACCGGGCCGCAGGCGTTGCAGGAGACCACGAAGAGCTGGTTCTCGATGGCCCGGGCGCGGAGCAGGGTCCGCCAGTGTTCCTGACGCGGTTTGGGCCACTGGGCCGGCACACAGATTATCTGGGCACCCTCCACGGCCAGACGCCGCGAGAGTTCCGGGAAGCGAAGATCGTAACAGATGATGACGCCGACCTTGCCGATTGAGGTGTCGGCCAGCAGCCAGGAGTCACCGCCGTCGAAGGCCTTGTCCTCCCCCAGCAGGGAGAAGAGGTGCAGCTTGCGGTAGACCCCGGCCAGGGTGCCGTTGTCCAGCAGGTGGATCGTGTTGTAGACCTTCTCGCCGTGGGGCTCGGGCATGCTGCCGCAGATGACGAGCTTCAGTTCACGCGACAGTTCCTTAAGCTCTTCCACAATCCCGGCGGTGCGCCCGGCCAGTTCGTTCAGGTTCCGGTAGGAGAAACCGGAGGACCACATCTCCGGCAGTACGGCCAGGTTGGCCCCCTCCCCTGCCACCCGGCGCAGGGCCTCACGGACATAGGCCAGGTTGGCGTCCACATCACCCTGCTTCACGTTAAACTGTATGGCGGCGGCTTGAATGGTCATAGTTGGAACCTCATTGTTTCACGCAAAGCTCGCAAAGGCGCGAAGGAAATCTATTAAAGGCAAAGGCGGTCTCTCACAGAGGCACAGAGAACATGGAGAAAAACGTGAAAACCGTTCATGATCAGCGGATTTGGATGTCACCGCCAAAGATGGCGATAATGAGGATTGCATCAAGTAACGCTTGAATTGCAGTGAAATAACCGGGATGTACCCCTGTTACCGCTATAATGCCTAACGAAACAAACCAGATAATGACAAAAATGCGGATTGATTTCGGTTTTAGGTCGTTTCTCCCGACGTAGATTAGTAGCCAAAAAACTATCAGTGGAAAAAGGGCCATCAGGATTTATCCGTTCAATTCTTTTACTGTTGAGCCCTTCTCCGTGCTTCTGTGCCCTCTGTGAGAGCCGCCTTTGATCCTGAATCCCCTTTGCGCCTTTGCGAGCTTTGTGCGAGTCAGCCTTTCTACCTCGTCAGCTGCGAGTTCAGATAGGCGTGGATGATGTCCATGTAGATCTCTCGCGGCTTGCTGGTGCCGTCGCTGGGTGCAATCATCCCTTCGTGCTCCATCATCTCCACGATGCGGGCGGCCCGGTTGTAACCGATGCGCAGACGGCGCTGCACCATGGAGATGCTGGCCTGCTTCGTCTCAGCCACCAGCCGCAGGGCGTCTTCCCACCGTTCGTCCAGTTCCTCGTCCATGCCGTCGCTCCCCTTCTCATCCGCGTCTTTCATCTCCAGGATCGACTTGTCATAGATCGGCTTGCCCTGCTTCTTGAGGAAATCCACCACGCGCTGCACCTCGGCGTCGGAAACGAATGAGCCGTGGAGGCGCTGGATCAGGGAGGTGCCGGGGGGCATGTAGAGCATGTCGCCGTTGCCCAGCAGCGCCTCGGCGCCGTTGCCGTCCAGGATGGTGCGGGAGTCGACCTTTGACGAAACCTTGAAGGCGATGCGGGTCGGCAGGTTGGCCTTGATCAGGCCGGTGATGACATCCACCGAGGGACGCTGGGTGGCCAGGATCAGGTGGATGCCGGAGGCGCGGGCCTTCTGGGCCAGACGGGCGATGTGCTCCTCCACCTCGCGGCCGGCCACCATCATCAGGTCGGCCAGCTCGTCCACGATGACCACGATGTAGGGGAGGTGGCTGTGCTCCAGCTCGTCATTGTCGTCCATGACGAAGGGGATCGGTTCTTCGACGGCCCCCTCCTCAACGACATCCTCCAACTCCTCGATGATCTCCTCTTCCGGCACGTCGTGACGGGCCGACTGGTCTTCCTCTTCGGCCGCCAGCTTCTTGTTGTAAGAATCGACGTTGCGGACCCCTTTGTCCGAGAGGAGCTTGTAGCGGCGTTCCATCTCGTTGACCGCCCACTTCAGGGCCAGGGAGGCCTTCTTCGGCTCGGTTACCACCGGCAGCAGCAGGTGCGGAATCCCCTCGTACATGGAGAATTCGAGCATCTTGGGGTCGACCATGATGAGGCGCACGTCTTTGGGGGTGGCGGTGTAGAGGAGTGAGAGGATCATGGTGTTGATGGAGACCGATTTACCCATGCCGGTGGCGCCTGCCACCAGCAGGTGCGGGGCGCGGGCCAGGTCGGCGATGACCGGCTGACCGGCGATATCCTTGCCCAGGGCCATGGGGAGCTTCATCTTGTTGTGGTGGAAGGTCTCGCAGTTGAAGATCTCGCGCAGATAGACCATCTCGCGGTCGCGGTTGGGGACCTCGATGCCGACAACCCCTTTGCCGGGGATGGGGGCCACGATGCGGATCGACATGGCCTGGAGCGCCATGGTCAGGTCGTCGGCCAGGCCGGCGATCTTGCTGATCTTGATGCCGGGTGCCGGCGAATACTCGTACATGGTGATGACCGGGCCGGGGCAGATCTCCACCACCTCGCCGTCGATGCCGTAATCCTTGAGTTTCTTCTCCAGCAGGCGGCCGTTCATGGTCAGGGCGTCGCGGTCCAGGACCCGCTCGCCGGCCGGCGGTTGGTCAAGCAGGTTGAAAGGGGGGGTGTGGAAATCGCCATCCGCCCGCAGGAATTCGAAGGCTTCCTGAACCGGGGCGGTCTTGGCATCTTCCTTCTTCTTTTCCTTCTTGAAGATATTGGCCTTCGGGGGGGGCGGCGGGGCGGCAGCCGGGGTGATGATCGGTCCGGAGGGAGCCGCCGCCGGCAGCCCTTCCTTGCGTGCCTTCTCTTTCAGCCGCTCGTCGCGGGCATGGGCGCGGCGTTCCTGCCAGGCGGCGAACTTGTTCTTGAAGTTCTCCAGCCACCACCCGGCAAAGAGGACGAAGGAGAACTTGGAAATTATCATTACTGATGCTGCAAGAAACACCAATAGAACCAACATTGCACCGTAGGGGCTTAGTGCTGCCTTAAGAGCCCGGACCAGTAGCACACCGATATTTCCACCCGTTGGCACATCTTGGCCAAAAAGCATTGTTGATTCACGGAAAAAAGCAAAAAGAGCCGACAACGAAAGCAAAAGGCAGCAAAAAGCTGCCAGTTTGTAGGAACGGAGCCGGATCTCCTTGAAGCGGAAGAGTGTATAGGCCATATAGAGCAGGGCGCAAGGGATCAGGTACGAGGCCAGTCCGAAAGAAACAGGAGAGATGAAGAAGAGGTCAGCAACCTGTGCACCGATTTTGCCGCCAAGGTTATGGATGACTCCCTCATTCGAGAAGCTGTTCTGAGAACCGTCAGCGGCGTTATAGGTTAGAAAGGCGAAAAGGATGAAGACGCCGACCGTGCCCAGCGCCATCCCCTGCAGCTCCTTGGTGAGTTTTTCTTTTTTCTGTTCGTCGGTGCTCATAGAGGGTGGGAACTCCCGAAAGAATGAATAAACGGGTACATATTAACCGCATTCAGGAGGGGGGGCAAAGAAAAAACAGCGGTTACGACAGAATACGCACCGTCTGGGGGCGACCGGAGATATTGACTTCATGTCTTGGGGTAACAGAGCTTGGAATCATTATTTAACAGGCCATCCTAACCTCAAATTGGAAGGGTTTCATCCTCCCGCCCACTCCACCTGACTACTCACCATGCTGGTGGCTTGGAAATAGAAGGGGGTATTTCGTTTATGGTTGATTTCACTGGCAGTATACGATTTCCGCCCGTAGCAGACTATTCCCTTGTCGTCAAATCAATGTCCAGCTCCGGAAATGATTGCAAACATTTCCTCTGCTACTCAACAATCACGGCGTCACCATAAGCAATAATATACGAAACTTCCCACTGCGATCCTTGTTTTTGATAAGAGCTGGATGCCAATCTAACATTAACCACAGCGTTAGCGCCTTTTTCTTTCGCCGCTTGATAAAGATTTTGGAAAATGTCTTCGCTTAGCTTTGAGACGTCACCAGCAATCCCCTTTTTCGTTAATTCGATTAGGCCTAAGGATCTGACAATGTTCTTTCCAGGAACGTGATTTAGGGTGTAGCACCCATCGATTAAAGCAACGGTCTGATCCGGACTTCCCATATTGAATATTCCCATGTTCCCCCCAATATAATCTCTATTTTGTCAGTTCCCTAAAAACGGGAATATGCTACCGGTATAAGGAAGCTGTTCCTAAGATCAGACGTCATTCCACCATCTCAATATCGTCCCCCGGCTTAACGACCCCGCCAGTGATGACCCGGGCGAAGATCCCTTCCTTCGGCATGACACAGTCGCCGGCCTGGTAGTAGATGGCGCAGCGGTTGTGACACTCCTTGCCGATCTGGGTCACCTCTAAGAGGGCCGGACCGATCTGCAGGCGGGTGCCCACCGGCAGGGAAACCAGGTCGATGCCGACCGTGGTGATGTTTTCGGCGAAGTCGCCCGAATCCACATCCAGCCCCAGGGCGCGCATCTTGGCGATGCTCTCCGAGGCCAGCAAGCTCACCTGGCGGTGCCAGTCACCGGCATGGGCATCACCGACAATGCCGTGTTCCAGTCGCAGTTCCACCGATTCCACCGGTTTCTTGCGCTCCCCTTTGTTTTCGCTGATGCATGTGGCGACGACCGTGGCCATCCTATCCTCCTACCTGGGACATGGTGAAATTGGCGTGGCAATACCCGTCCCGGGTGATGCCGTGCCGTTCCGGCTTGGTGGAAACGATCCGCTGCAGCGCCTTCGCCAGCCCTTCTCGATCGGGCGGGCGCAGGAAGGGGGTCAGATCGGTCTTCTCGTCGGAGAAGAGACACCCCTTGGCCTGGCCGGTGGAGGTGACGCGGATCCGGTTGCAGTCGCTGCAGAAGTGGCCGGAAACGGCGGTGATGATGCCGAGGCTCCCCCGGGCACCGGGGATGCGGTAATCCCGGGAAGGGCCGGAAAAGGGACCCTTGTCGATCTGTTCCAGGGGGAAGCGTTCCGCAATGCGCCGCAGAATCTCGTCACCGGAGATGCAGTAGCGCTGCCACCCCTCTTCCTGGACCGCCGGCATGTATTCGATGAAGCGGATCGAGTTGCCCCGGCTGCGGGACATCTCGGCAAAGTCGAGGATTTCATTGTCATTGACGCCGGCCATGATGACGCAGTTGATCTTGGGCGGGGGAAAGCCGGCTGCTTCGGCCGCATCCAGCCCGGCCAGGACACGGTTCAGATCGCCGCCGCGGGTGATCTCGGCAAAGGTCGCGGTGCGGAGCGAGTCGAGACTGACGTTCAGCCGCTGGACCCCGGAACGATACAGATCCCCCGCCATCTCGGCCAGACGCAGACCATTGGTGGTCAGGGCCAGGTGTCTGAGTCCGGGGATCGCTGCCACGCGTGCCAGGAAATCGACGATGCCGTGGCGCACCAGCGGTTCGCCGCCGGTGACACGGATCTTCTCGATCCCGAGTCCCACGGCTGTTTCCGCGATCAGCAGCAGCTCCTCATAGGAAAGTACCGCTCCGTGCGTCTTCTTGACGATACCCTCCTTGGGCATGCAGTAGAAGCAGCGCATGTTGCAGCGGTCGGTAACCGACAATCGCAGATAATTTATGTTTCTCCCGAGGGAGTCAGTCAGTTGCATGTTTACCAGCCTATTACAGGGATATACAGGATGAACAGGATAAAACCTGAAAATCCGTGTCGGGGTATAAATGGTTCAAGGACGTATCCTGAATATCCGGTCCATCTTTGTAAATTATGTCAGTTGTATAATATGTTTCACTACAAAATCAGCCACCTGGGCCGGGTTGTTCAGGTCCAGCACCGGCACATCCAGATCCAGCGGTTCGTCGCTGGCGACCGCCAGCAGGGTCGGGTCGTGCTCTTCTCCCCGGCAGAGAAGGGTCGAGCTTCGTTCTTTCCTGTGCACCTCGATCTTGGGGAGGCCACTCTTCTTGAACCCCTCCGTCAGGAGCACGTCCACGTCGCTGAAATAGGTGGCGACCAGCTCCTCGATGGGTGGGGCCTCGGCGTGTTTCCTCACCAAGGCCAACTTCTCCGGCGATGAGATCAGCATGGTATCGGCACCGGCGGCGGTGAGGCGGTGGCTGTCCTTGCCTGGATGGTCGATGTCGAAACGGTGGGCGTCGTGCTTGATTACGCCGACACGGAATCCGCGGCTTTTCAGTTCGGCGATGACCTTTTCCAGCAGGGTCGTCTTGCCGGTACCGGATTTGGCGACGAAGGAGACAGCTTTGGCAATCATGGGTACTCCTGAGAACAATTATATGATAGTCAGAATGTATAGTAAACCAGTGGACCGCGCAAAGAGAAAAGCTGAAAAATTTGACCTTTGTCATGTATGCTTCAGCCGTTTTAAAGGAGTATGGCACCCATGGAAGCAATCAACAGGCAACAGAAAAGCGATATCAGGCTGCTGGGAAAGTTCGTCGAGGTCTATTGCGCCGGGAAGCATGGTGGGACAGGACACGAACCATTCACCCTCCCGGGTGGGCTCGGCCAGCGCAACCTTTGTCCCGATTGCACGGCCTTTCTTCGATACGCAGTCGCCCGGCGTCTCAAATGCCCCCTGGAAGAGGAGAAGCCGACCTGCAAACGCTGCCGCATCCATTGCTATGCCCCGCCACAGCGGCAACTTGTCCGGGAGATCATGGGGTATGCCGGGCGGCGGCTGATCATGCGGGGACGGCTGGATTATCTGTTTCATTATCTGTTCTAGGAAAAGCGGGTACCACGGAGGACACAGAGGTACACCAAGTGTTAACGGCATTATTCACATAAATAAACAACAGTAAGGAGAATCTGACATGCTGAGAAAAATCGTAAAAATCGACCCGGACAAATGCAACGGCTGCGGAGACTGCGTTCCCTCCTGTGCCGAAGGGGCCATTACCATCATCAACGGCAAGGCGGTCCTGGCGGCGGACAATCTCTGTGACGGGCTGGGTGCCTGTCTGGGAGAGTGCCCCATGGATGCCATCACTATCGAGGAGCGCGACGCGGACGAGTTCGACGAGGTTGCGGTGGAAAAACATCTGACCGCCCAGGGCAAACCGGTGCCGGCTACCCATGGCCCGGCCCATGCCGCTCCTGCAACGCCGGCGCCGGCTCCCCATGCCCACTCCGGCGGCGGTTGCCCCGGTTCCCGCGCCATGAGTTTTGCCCGTCCCGCGGAACCTGCTGACGAGACTCCGGCTGCTGCAAGCCGACAGAGCCAACTCGGCCAGTGGCCGGTCCAGCTGACCCTGGTATCCACCACCGCACCCTACTTCCAGGGGGCCGATCTGCTGATCACCGCCGATTGCGTGCCCTTTGCCTACGCCAACTATCACGATGACTTCCTGAAGGGTAAGGCGGTGGTGGTCGGCTGTCCGAAGCTGGATGACAATCAATTCTACCAGAACAAGCTGACGGAACTGTTTGCCAAATCAGATGTCAGGAGCATCACGGTGCTGAAGATGGAGGTCCCCTGCTGCGGCGGCATCGCGGTGGCGGCCCAGCAGGCACTGGCCGCCTGCGGCAAGCAGATCCCGTTCCGGGTGGTGACCATCGGCATCCAGGGGGATATCAAGGGGTAATCCCGCTTCCACATCAAGGCGCTATCTGCGTTGGCTCGTCTTCGGCACCTCGACGTACACTAGGTACGCCTTCGTCGCCTCAATCCTCGCCGCCTTGATTTCATCCTTGATCTGAAACCGGGAATGGCCTCCTGCCGATGGCAGGAGGCCATTTGCGTTTTTTGGCTTACCGGAAGCGATGGTAACAATGAATTGCTTTATTCCCGGCAGACAAAGCGGCGGCAGATATCGGGACGATGGTCATAGATGCTGCAGCGACCGTCAGCCAGGAATTCACAGCCGTAATCGATGATCAGCCGGTGAGGACCGTAGAGGGAAAACTGCAGGCGGGTGGCCCCCAGGTCTCGCAACTGCTGGTACTCTTCCCAGCTGATCCGGACATCGGCAAAGGAGCTGCAGCAGAGGCCGCCGCAGGAGAGACAGCGGTCATCACCGTCCCGGGGTGTGTCAAGCAGAAGACCGTGGAATTTCTTGCGGTGGAGGATCGGGAAGGGCATCGTCACCCTCCTTTGTGCCGATCGGTCGGCAGCGATCTGGTGATCCGGGAGTCAGGGGCTGGAGGCTCCCGATCAGGGAATCAGTAGCGGAGCGAATGGAAGTACAGTATAATTCACCCCGCAAAAACGATGCAACTATTTGTTTCGGGGGAGGTAACATGCCAGCGGTCATTGAGATTATTCTGGGGGACATTACGACGCTTGTGGTGGACGCCATCGTTAACGCCGCCAATAATACCCTTCTGGGTGGTGGCGGCGTGGACGGCGCCATCCACCGTGCCGCGGGGCCGGGGCTGCTGCAGGAGTGCGCCGGGCTGGGGGGATGCGAGACAGGCGCTGCCAGGATTACGGGGGGATACCGGCTGCCCGCCCGTCATGTCATCCATACGGTGGGGCCGATTTGGCACGGCGGTAAAAGCGGCGAGCCGGAATTGCTGGCCTCGGCCTATCGGAGCTGTTTCGAACTGGCCCGGGAGCACCGCCTGAAAAGTATCGCCTTTCCGGCCGTCAGCGCCGGGGTGTACGGTTATCCCATGGCTGCTGCCGCAGAGATCGCCCTGTCGGCGGCTCTGGCGGCCCGGGATTCAAACCCGGACCTGGAACGCATCGTCCTGGTGCAGTACAACGAACCCGCCCTGAGGGTCTACCGCGAGGTGGCAACCCGGCTTGGCATCGACTGACCCGGAGGATTGCCCATGTTTGAGATGTTACACAGCATTCCCGGTCCCCAGTTCCTCCTCATCTTCCCGCTGCTGGTCATCAGCGGCATCGTCGTCGGCAGGTCCGTGACCAACCGGGGGCGTGATCTCCATCGGATGCCGCCTCCCTCCGCCTTCCCCCCGGCAACCATCGCCCGTCTGCGGGGGGGATGGGAGCTGGTGCTGAAAACCACGATCTTCGGCCTCTGGCAGAGGGGGGGCATCCAGCTGACGGATGATGCCGGCGATAATGACAAGGTCCTGCATCTGTTCGGCAAAGAGATCGTTCGGGTGCACGGCAAGAAGGCTGGCGTCTATCTGTTTCGGCGTGCAGAGGGGGCACCTGCTCCGACGGAACGGGTGGAAATGGCGATCTGGAGCTTTCTCAAAACGGAACGGAAGCCGGACGACTTTTTCAAGGACCCTACCCTCCAATCCTTTGTCGAGACCCATGTTCGCCAGACCCAGGGTGAGCTGGAACGGCAGGGGCTGATCAAGTCGGCCGACCAGCGCCGCCGCGGCTGGGCAACCTTTCTGCTGATCTTTGCAGCGGTCGAGGGGATCGGTATTGCCAAGGCCGTCATGGGTATTGCCCGCCATCGTCCATCGGCGTTTCTGGTGATCATGCTGGTGGTCAGTCTGTTCGCATTCCTGCTGTCACTCAGGCCGTACGCGAAGCTCACCCCGCTCGGCACCCTGTTCCTGAAAAAGGCGGAAGAACACTTCGCCTGGCTCAAGGAGGCGGTCAAAGGGGATCAGAAACCGGGGATCGACCCGGCCTACGCCTTTGCCCTCTTCGGTACGGTGGCCCTGGCCGGTACGCTGCTCTACGCACCTTTCAGCGAGGCCTTTCCCGGCCGGACCGCCGGCGGTTGCGGCGGAAGTTCCTGTGGGGGAAGCGGCTGCAGCGGCGGCGGGTGCAGTGGTGGTGGCTGCGGCGGTTGTGGCGGTGGGGACTAGCCGTTGTCCCGGGGAGAGGTCGGCATGAAGAGTGGGGGAGATTACAGACCGGCTTCGCTGCTGCTGCAGTGGCATATCACCGAGCGGTGCGATCATGCCTGCTCCCATTGTTACCAGGAGGGGAGCGCCACAGAACTCCCCTACGAATCACTGGTGACAATCCTGGAACAGTTCCGGGAACTCTGTGGCACCATCAGATCCAACTCTCCCGTACGATTTCCCGCCCACATAACGGTAACCGGCGGCGAGCCCTTTCTGCGCGATGAATTTTTCGATCTGCTGGAGCGGTTTCACGGACTGCGGCGGGAGTTCAGCTTTGGGATCCTGACCAGCGGCAGCCTGATCGACCGGGATACCGCGCAACAGTTGAAAAAGCTTGGCCCTGGCTTTGTGCAGGTCAGTCTGGAGGGGGGCCAGACAACCCATGATGCCATCCGTGGTGCCGGGGATTTTGAACGGGTACAGGCGGCAATACGCCGTCTGAAAAAGGCCGGAGTGCCGGTGCTGATCTCCTTTACCGCCCATCGGGGCAATTACCGGGAATTCCCTGCCGTGGCGGCTATCGGCAGAAAGCTGGGGGTGCAGCGGGTATGGGCCGACCGGTTTGTGCCGCTGGGTGGTGCGGCGGCGCAGCGGGAGATGACCCTCTCGGTTGCCGAAACGGACGAATTCCTGACTATACTCGGTAATGCCCGATCCAGGCGTTCACTGATTCCCTGCCCGGCCGAAGTCGCAACACACCGTGCCCTGCAGTTCCGTGCCGGTGGCGGGAGGCCCTATCGCTGCCAGGCGGGGCGGGAGCTGATCACCGTCATGGCCGATGGCGGGCTGGTGCCGTGCCGGCGACTGCCGATCCCGGCTGGTAATCTGATGGAGCGGAACCTTACCGATCTCTATCGGGACAGTCCCGTTTTCAGGGAATTGCAGCGGGATGATGTTCCGAATGGCTGCAGCGAATGCTTTTACGGTCTTGAATGTCGGGGCGGGCTGCGTTGTCTTTCCCATGCCTTTACCGGTTCGTTCCACCATCCAGACCCCGGCTGCTCACTGACGAAGCAGGCATAAAAAAAGGGCGGGATCGCTCCCGCCCTCCAGGAAATAATTCCGTTATGCAACGTGCGTAATTAGTGCTCTTCGCCCAGAACCTGTACCTTGCCGCTGTCCAGGTCGTACTTGGCGCGGACAATCTTGGCGTGGCCCAGTTCGACAAACTCTTTGATGATGTGGGACTTTGTTTCCAGGGCTTCGCTCACCAGTTTGATATTCTCGACAACACACTCCTCAACCTGGGCGGCCTGTTCGGCGGCGCCGGTCGGTTTCGGGTTGTGACCGACAACGGCTTCTACAGCCGGTGTGATGTCGGCGACCAGGCTGCCGATATTGCCTTCGACTTCAGCCGGGTAGGCTTCATAGGTGGACTTGACGGCGCCGCATTTCTCATGGCCAAGGACAACGATCAGGTTGGCACCCAGGTGCTCAAGGGCATACTCGATGGAGCCCAGTTCGTGGGGGGCAACGATATTGCCGGCGACGCGGACGACGAAGATCTCGCCCAGACCTTTGTCGAAGATGATCTCAGCCGGAAGACGGCTGTCGGAGCAGGTGAGAACGATGGCGAATGGCTTCTGGCCGGCAGCTACTTCAACCCGCTCAGTCGGGGAGGAATATTTCTTCAGCAATTCAAGGTCACCTTTGACAAACTTGGCATTGCCTTTCATCAACAACTCCAGACCCTGCTCGGGGGTCGGTTTGGCGCAGACGCCATCGAAGTTGTAGGTGCCGGTGGCGCAGTTGAGATCGGCCATGGCGGGAACAGCGAACAACAGACATGCGACAGCAGTTAACAAAACCTTCTTCATTTACTTCCTCCTTGGGTGCCAGCATTTGGCTTTGGATATGGGCAGGGCCCAAATGAAAGATTAAAATCATTCGTTAAGATATTGTTTACGCAATGTAAAAATCCCGACGTTTTTAACTGGGAGATCGTTAATTTGTCAAGTCGAAAATTGCAGTTAAATTATTAAATTATTTTACTTTTTAGGTCGTGCCCCTTGTTGGCGAATCGCCAATGTGCTACAACACTCCCCATGTTACATCTCAAACAACTATCCAAAGACTTTGCTGGTAACCCGCTTTTCACCGAGATCTCCTGGCACCTGAAAAAGGGAGAACGGGTGGCGCTGGTCGGCGAAAACGGTGCCGGCAAATCAACCCTCATGAAGATCATCGCCGGCCTGGCGGAACCGTCGGCCGGGGAGATCCAGTTTGCCCGGGGAGCACGGGCCGCTTATCTCCCCCAGGATGGCATCGTTACCACCGGTTCCCTGCTGTTCCATGAGGCCCGTTCCGCCTTCGGTGAGCTGCTGGCCATGGAGGAGGAGCTGCACCGGCTCGGCCAGGAACTGGAACAGACATCCACTGTAGGGGCACTGCGCGCCGTGACCCTGCAGTCCCATGACGATCTTCTCCACCGCTACGGCGACCTCCAGGAGCAGTTTCGCCACCGGGGCGGTTATACCATGGAGGCGGAGATCGGTACCGTGCTCAAAGGGCTCGGCTTTTCCCAGGACGACTGGTACCGCGACTGCGGCGAGTTCTCCGGCGGCTGGCAGATGCGCATCGCCCTGGCGCGGCTGCT
>CAZSTJ010000078.1:0-13851 GCA_964609805.1 uncultured Geobacter sp.
ACGGCCGGTCAGCTCTCTATGCACGGAAAGACGTGGTCATCGACGCATCGACGCTGCCGGCCGGGATCACGTTGAAGTGGACCGGTGGGGATGCCGACCGGGCCCGTGTCCTGGCGCTGTACGGCAACCTGACCATGAAGAAGGTGACTATCACCGGCGGGAATGTCGGTTACGAGGCGATCGCGGTCGGCTCTCAGCCATACACCCTGGCCAGAGGCGGCGGCCTGGCGGTCTGGGGGACGGCAACGCTCGAGGGGTGTACAGTGGCGGGTAACCTGGTCTCCGGTGATGATAATCCCAGTCGGGATCGTGGTGCGTTTGGGGGTGGTATCTATGCGGAACGGCTGCTCATGACTGATTGCACCATCAGTGGGAATTCTGCCACCGGTTTCGGTGCCGCAGGGGGCGGAGCCTACTCAATTGGCGGTGTTGACACCACCAGTGCCAGTTCGAGCATAACCCGTTGCACGGTCAGCGGCAACCGGGTCACCGGCCAGCATGCCTATGGCGGAGGGGTCTACAGCGATGGCGGCGGTCCGGGCAATATGAAGACGTTGACCGTGGGCAATAGTACCATTGCCCGTAACCAGGTCAGCGATCACCCCGGACTCGCCGAAAATGCCATGTACCAGTATTATTACCGGGGGGGCGGCATCTACATGTCCAACGGTTCGCTGGTGGTCTACAGCTCCACAATTGCCGAAAATGCCGTCAGTGGAATCTCAACGATGTTCAGCGGCAAACCGAACATGGGTGGCGGCGGTATCGCCGCCACCATCGGCGATGCCCATGTGGTCGAAAACATGCAGGTCTGGCATAACGTCATTGCCGGTAACAGCGTCAACGGTGGAGGGGATGACCTGTTCACCGGCTCCCTGCTGCATTTTTACAGTTACGGCTACAACCTGATCGGGCACCTGGATTTCAGCCAGATCCTGGTGCCGATCCCGGAATATTACTCCCTGAGCCGCAAACACTGGCCGAAGGCCGGCGACCTGCACGGAGTCGTGCTGAGCGATGTCCTGGCAGCGCCGGGGCCGGCCAGTTATCATCCTACCGTCATCTCTGTCGGCAGCGATGACGGCCAGCCCGCTCTCCTCTGGTATCCCCCGGCCGGTGCCGCCCTGAACGTCATTCCTGCCTCAACCTATACGGTCAATTATGTGTGGGCCCAGTATTCGGTCGTTTCAGGTGGTACGGACGACTTTCTGAACCGTATCCGGGACAAGGTGCGCACCGACTATGCAGCACTTCCGGGTACCGGCTTCGGCACACTGATCGGTGACATGAGCGGGATCGTCTGGTACGGGCCGGCGGCCACCTGGCCCTCCAATCCGCAGAACGCACCCTGGATCATGTTCTGGAGGAACCAAGACGCGGAACTCGGGACGGCACTCGACCCGGTCAAGCTGGGGGATGATTTCTGGGGAACATTTGTCAGCGGCGCCTGGGGGGATAACCTCATGATCAGCGTCGTAAAATTTGACTACCCGGTCAGTCTGACCGTACTCGACCAGCGCGCTATTTCACGCCCTGCCGGCTTTAAGGGCGATGTCGGTGCCATCGAATATTGATGACTGCCCCCCCCTCCTGGCAGAGCCTCACACAATTGCGGATCACGTGCCCGGTATGAAATCCCCCTTTACAGTCCTGCACGGGGAGTTTGGGAGGCGCGTGTATCGTGCTCACGTTTTATTTAACCTGAGTTTTTCGTAATCATCGGCATAACAGCACCAACGGGAACAAAGAAAGGCCTCCATAGTGGAGGCCTTTCAGATGGAGAATTTATGTGCATTATCGGAATGTTATCGGCAGATATCTCACTGCAAGTCCGGTGCGTCAGTTTCACGTCCCAAAGGTGGTTATCGTCGCTGTTTGAGACTGACCGGTTGTTTGGTCCGTTACCGTAACTGTTATCGTAAGAGGGATATTGCAATAATCAGGAATACTGTTGATGTTCAAGGTGGTGCTGACACCTGTTGTCGGAGAGACCGGAGTAGAACCAAAGTTGGTATTCCAGGTAAACGGCCCGACGCCGCCATTAGCCTTTAGGAAGACGGTATAGGAAGTAGCGCATCCCCCGATTCCCACGGAACTGTCAGATTGAAAGATGGTCAGCGGGGGGCCACTCGGCGGGGGCGGCTGTTGTGTCGGCACCGCTACGATCTTCCGGATAACCTGTGGATATTCTATCGGGTTATTCTTGTCCAGGGCGATGTTGATGGGGCTTCCGGTCTGGCCGCCGAAGGCGTAGGTGACAAAGAGGGCACTGCGCCAGTTCTGGCTCTGGTTGGCCCGTTCCGTGATGTCATAGCTACCGTTGACGCCAATGCTCAGATTATCCAGAACGGCATAGGAAATTTCACCATCAACCCCCGATATTCTCTCGCCGGCAGGGTCGGTCAAATGATAGTACGCATTTGCCTTCAGACCCTGGCCGCTGACCAGAGTTCCACCGAGCTTCATCCAGTCAACCGCCTCGGCCGCCAGATAGGACGACGCGAATGACTCCATTACCCTTGCCTTGTCAAAACCAAAACCGTAGGAGGCTGAGAGAAGTGCATAATCGGTCAATTTAACTTTACCGCCCAGATAGATATGGCCAAAGTTTTTGTCCATTTCCCGGAGCAGAGATGTGCCGACATACACATTGATCATCTTTGCGTAGGTATGGGAAAGGGCAATGCCGCCGCCATATCGAGTGTTGGAAATCCGTCCTTCGCCGCGTCCACTATCGAGAAGATCAATGGTGCCAAAGAGGTGCACATTCAGATACCGGTTCAGATAGTCCATCCGGCCATCGAATCCAAGAGCGGCTGAATCATTCACCGCCCCCCCCCGCATCGATAGGGAGACCGGACCGCTTGCAAGCTGCCGGTCGTCTCCTCCCCATCCGGAGAGGGGGGATACAAGCAGCAGTGCCAAGAGGAGTGACAGTGATAACAAACGCAGGTTGTGTTGTCGTGTCGTTAGGTCGAACATGGTAGTCTCCTTTCCTGTTCGATGGTTGGCGCACATGTGCATTGTGCGGTAAGCGAGTGGGTGAGCAAATGAAACAGACCTTTGTGTGTATAATAATTAATTATCATAAATTAATCAAATCACAAGAGTGATGTAGTAAATATTCATGTGTTGCCTGTCGATGCAGGTGGGAGAGATACTGGCCAGGCTTGACGATATGTAGAGCTGGTGGTATGGTGCGCAGACAGTAAGGCGGCCATTGGCGGCCTTTTTATGTCTGTGTCGTATGTTGCCTTCGTCTGGCCGGCATGGCACTACATTCAGGAGAGTTTGTATGAACACGGTCGTCAGGAATTGTGTGGTAACTCTGAGCTATGAAGTCACTGATACGGACGGAGCGGTCATTGATGCCGGGGAAACCCCGCTGCGTTATCTGCATGGTGGATATGAGGATATCTTTCCGACTATTGAGGAACAGCTGGAAGGGAAAAGAGTGGGGGATTCCGTAACGGTCAAACTGCAGCCGGACCAGGCCTATGGTGAATACGATGCTGACCTGGTACAGATTGAACCGCTTGGATCACTGCCCCAGCCACTGGAGATCGGTATGCAGATCGAGGGGGCCCCTGAAGGAGATCCAGATGCAGCGGTATTCTATCGTGTAACGGATATTGCCGAAGGCAAAGCGGTCCTCGACGGCAACCATCCGCTCGCCGGCATGGCGCTGGTGTTTACGGCCACGGTCATGGCGGTGCGGCCGGCTACCGCCGCAGAGATCGAAACCGGTAAAGCGGAGTAGGGCGCCTCTTTGCAACACAGATAAAGAAAAGGCGACCGAACGGCCGCCTTTTCTCATTTATCACCGTATCTGCCGGGCACTTATTTCCCGCAGCATTTTTTGTACTTGAGACCACTGCCGCAGCTGCAGGGATCATTACGGCCGATCTTGGTGACGGTGAGCGGTTTCGACTTTACCATGGCACCTTCGGTAAAATACCAGGCACCACCCTCTTTCTTGAAGAGTCCGTTCTCATGGTGCTCCCGCAGAACGCCTTTTTCCTTGAAACGGGCGATAAATTCCACCTGTCCGGTGGAGTCGTTCTCTCCACCTCTTACCGTATCAATGATTTCCAACCCTTGCCATTCGGAATCCTCGGCCCAGGATTTCGTCCCTTCGTGGTCGTACCCCTGACGATGATCCTTGTGGGTGCTTTCAAAGACAAAATCCATCTCCACATTGACATAAGCTGAATAACGGGCTCGCATCAACTGCTCCGCGGTGGCAGCGGGTTTTGTACCATTGATGATCGGTTCGCAGCATTCGGCGTAGGTAGCTCCGCTGCCGCAGGGACAAATACTCATGGTGCATCTCCTTGATAATTAATTGTTGCGGTATGCAGCGCCTGGAGCGTTTGACCGCCAATTTGCCCCCGTCGTTGAGTCAGGACGGGTGCTGGGTGAACCTGCATAGCATATTTTTGAACCGGTGTCGAAAAAACATTGACAGGGAATTTGTGTAAATGATATTGATATCAAACTTCAATAAACCTTGGGGGCATGAGTGACTGGTCCATTGTTTGTTTTTACCTGTGTTTTCCATTTAATCGATCAATCCCCAATCAGAGTGTAATTAACCGTAATGCCGCAGAGCGCTTCTGCTATGGCAGAAAGCCCAGTTGCGGCTTTTTTTTGGATCGTCATTGATAATAAAAATCAAAATCATAGTGGTGCCCGCACCACACTTACTACGAGGAGGTAACAGATGAAGAACGTTGGATTGGCGGTAACAGCGGCAGCAGCACTACTTGGCTTCGCATCGGTATCGCAGGCTGACAGCATAACTGACTTACAGAAACAGTTGGATCAGATCAATGCCAAGATCCTGGAGCTTCAGACACAGAAAAAGTCGGAGTCCGTACCGACACCGGCATCGGAAAACAGCGACTACCTGAAACGACTGTGGGGGAATACCAAGGTCAGCGGCTACGGGGAGCTGGAGTACATCTTCAAGAAGGACAACGGCAACGGCAATGGGGGCAACACCCTAGATCCGCACCGGGTGGTGCTTAATGTGACCTCCCAGTTGACCGACTGGATCGATTTCAACTCTGAACTGGAGTGGGAACATGGTGGCTCGGATGGCGGCGCAGACGGGAGTATCGCTGTGGAACAGGCCTACCTGACCTTTAAACTGAACCCGGCCCTCAACGTGAAGACCGGAGTTATGCTGATGCCCATGGGCGCCATCAACCAGAACCATGAACCGACCAATTTCTATTCCAGTGCCCGACCGGCCCTGGATACCTTCCTCATCCCCAGCACCTGGCAGGAAATGGGGGTCGGTATCAGCGGTACCTTGCACAAGAAGGTTGATTACCAGCTGATGGCGGTAACCGGACTGGACGGCACCGGATTCAGTGCGGCAAAGGGGTTGCGGGATGGTCGCCAGGGATTCAAAAAGGACAGCAACAGGAACTTTGCCGTTACCGGGAGGCTTGATGTCCGTCCCATAGAAAACCTGATTACCTCATTATCGGTGTATTCCGGCAATTCAGCCCCCAGTGGCAGTCCGACGGCCTATACTACCATTGCAGCGGTGGATGGACGTTACCGCCTGGGTGATTTCGAACTTGCCGGTGAATATGTTCACGTCTATCAGGACCGGCCGGAGGTGTTGAGTGATGAAATAGGCAGAAATATGTCAGGCTACTGGGTTGAGGGTGCATGGCATGCCCTGCCGACCGCCTGGAAGAAGGGAAAGTTGGCGGAAGCGGATGCCGTGCTGTTCGCACGCTATTCACAATTGAATACCCAGCAGGGAGGTGCGGTGGATCCGGCCAAGACCAGCGGCAGGTTTAACCGGAACTACACCACGGTGGGGCTCTCCTTCATGCCGATACCGTCGGTTGCGATCAAGGCGGATTACCAGTTCTTCGGCGACCATCGCGGGGCAGGTGAGACCGCATTGGATAATGACAAGTTCCAGGTGACGGTCGGCTTTGTGTTTTAGGTGCACTTCTCACAATTGGAAAAAGAACGGCCGGCAGGGCATCCTGTCGGCCGTTGCTCGTACCAGACGTACTCACTGTAGTAACTATTTACTGCCGAAAACCTTTTTCAAGAGTTCCGTTCCGCGGGCAGCCGGATCGGTGCGGATCTTCTTCTCCTCCTCACCCAGCATGCTGAACAGCCCATCGACAGCCTTGGTGGTGACATAATGATCCAGATCGAAGGACGGCATGATGCCGGCGAAACGGATTCTTTCGTACTTTTCCGTAATCTGTGAATAGCTGCGGGCCACCCCCGCATCCTTCATGGAGGTAATGACAACCGGTTTAAACGCTTCATAGATCTTGTCGCCGGTCTTCTTACGGAAGTACTCGGTGGCCGATGTCTGGCCGCCATTGAGGATTGCCCGTGCATCTTCAAAGGTCATTGACGCCACGGCATCGACAAAATACTCCGTCGCCTTGGGTGCAGCCTTCTCGGCGGCACGGTTCATGGTGAGCACGAACTCATCGACCTGTTTACGGAAGCCGAACTCGGACAAAAGCTGAGTCGTACTGCGGATTTTTTCTGGAACAAGTATCTTGATGGCCTGATTGCTAAAATAACCGTCGGTCCGGGAAACCGCCTGCACAGCCCTGGTGGTGCCGGTGGCGAGCGCTTCCTTGAGGCCCCTGGCTATGGTGGCGTCATCGACTGCACCAGAACCACCGCCGGATAAACCGAGCGTCGAAGTAAGGTCATCAAAAAAACCGGCCTGGGTCGTTGCGGGGTGTGACAGCGCGAGCAGGGTTGCTGAAATAATGAATACAGCTGCTTTCATGGCTCCTCCTGAGGCATTCTAGGTGCCCGTTACCGGGAAAATCGATCGGCACGGATTGGGTGCGTGGGAAATTTCTGCTCCAGTCAAAAGCGGAATGGTGCTATGGTGTCGTCATGCACACAGCCCATCCGTTCCAAAAACTGACACCGGATTTTATCATGGATGCGGTCGAAAGTCAGGGTTTTTACTGTGACTGCCGGACCTTCGCTCTGAACAGCTACGAAAACCGGGTCTATCAGGTCGGCATCGAGGAGTCTCAGCCTCTGATCGCCAAGTTTTACCGGCCGGGCCGCTGGAGCGCCGGACAGATCGCGGAAGAGCACCGTTTCTGCTTTGAACTGGTCGAGCAGGAGCTGCCGGTGGTTGCCCCGTGGCGGAATCAGGCCGGCGAGAGCCTCTTCCGATACGGCGATTTTCTGTTTGCCCTCTATCCGCGTCAGGGGGGATACGCTCCGGAATTTGACAATCTGGATAACCTGCTGATCCTCGGCCGAATGCTGGGGCGCATCCACGCGGTCGGTTGTGTGCAGCCGTTCTGCCATCGCCCCCAGCTGGACAGCCGCACCTTCGGCCATGCCAGCGCAACGCTGATCCTGGAGCGGTTCATTCCCGCTGATTATCGGGCCAGCTATGAAGCGGTAACCCGCCAGCTGCTGGAATCCGTCGACGACATCATGAATGGTCTTGAAGACGTCCGCATCATCCGTACCCACGGTGACTGTCATGCCGGTAATATCCTCTGGCGCGACGATGCCCCCCATTTTGTCGATTTCGATGATGCCCGCTCGGCCCCGGCGGTACAGGATCTCTGGATGATGCTCTCCGGTGACCGGGTGCGGCAGACCGCCCAGCTGCAGTCGCTGATGGAGGGATATCGGGAGTTCTGTGGGTTCGACCCGCGGGAGCTGCGGCTGATCGAGCCGCTGCGGGCTCTGCGGATGCTTCATTACAGTGCCTGGATCGGCAGCCGCTGGGAGGACCCGGCCTTCCCGGCCGCCTTCCCCTGGTTCAATACGGTCAACTACTGGGGGGAACAGATCCTGGCGCTCCGGGAGCAGGTGGCGGCCCTTGATGAACCTGCGCTCGAACTCGATTAAAATTTCCCTCGTGAGTTAATTGCGGGCGCCCGGCTTTTGTGGTACAACAGCCGACACATCACACATTGACTGCAAAGCGAGGGGCACCATGCCGATGCAACTGCTGGACGGCAAAAAATGCGCGGACCATCTGGTTGACGATATCTCCCACAAGGTGGCGGGCTACGTTGAGTCAGGTCTGCGCAAACCGCACATGACCATCATCCTGGTGGGTAATCACGCCCCCAGCGAATCCTATGTCAAATCCAAGATCGCCTCCTGCGAGAAGGCCGGCTTCGAGGGGAATCTGATCCGCCTGCCGGAGGAGATCACCGAGGCCGAACTGCTGGCCAGAATCCACGGGATCAACGCTGACCACTCAACCGACGGCCTGATTGTGCAGTTGCCGGTGCCCAAGCATATCGACCAGCAGAACATCATCAACGCCATTGCCCCGGAAAAGGATATCGACGGCTTTCACCCCACCAACTTCGGCCGCATGACCCTGGGCCAGAAGGCCTTCCGCCCCGCAACGGCCTACGGTATCTGCAAACTTCTCCAGTTTTACCAGATCCCCACCAAAGCCAAACACGTAGTGGTCATCGGCCGTTCCAATATCGTCGGCAAACCGATCTCCATCATGCTGGCCAATGATTTCGACATCGGCAACGCCACCGTGACCCTTACGCACATCGAGACCCCCCGTGAACTGCTGCTTGATATGACAAGGGTGGCCGACATCGTCATCGTGGCAGTGGGGATTCCCGGCTTCGTCACCGAGGATATGGTCAAAGAGGGGGTGGTGCTGATTGATGTCGGTATCAACCGTCTGGAGACCGGCAAGATCGTCGGGGATGTGGACTTCGAGAATGTTGCCCCCAAATGTTCCTGGATCACTCCGGTGCCGGGAGGGGTGGGGCGCATGACGGTAGCAGCCCTGATGATCAACACCCTCATGGCCTACCAGAACAACTTCAACCTGGCATGATCAGAGAGACCCTTCGCGCAGTGACAAGTCAACTGCTGAAGGGTCTCTTGTTATTGCTGCTGTTCTGTACCCCCCTGCCGGCAGCGGTGCCGGGAGAGGTGGGGGTGGATGAGCACCCCGGTGCCCGGATTCCCCTGGATATCACGCTGCGGGATGAAGCGGGGAAACCGGTCCGGTTGGCGGGACTGGTAACGGGACCGACGATCATCCTGCCGGTGTATTACCGCTGCAGCAACGTCTGCAGTGTCCTGCAGACCCGCATGGCGGCCGCCCTGCAAAAGTTGGAGCGTGAACCGCTTAGGGAGTACCGGGTGATTTCCGTCAGTTTCGACGAGGAGGAAACCCCGGAGCTGGCCGCCCGGAGCCGACGTACCTATCTGGCAGCGATCCAGAAACCCTTTCCTGAGGAGGGATGGCGCTTCCTCACCGGCGACGCGGCAACGATCCGGCGCCTGACCGATGCCCTGGGGTACCGGTTTCAGCGCCAGCGACAGGAATTCGCCCATCCGGTGGTCAGTATCGTGGTGGCGGGTGATGGAACCATCGTGCGCTACCTCTACGGCCTTTCGGTGCTCCCCAAGGATCTGGCCCTGGCCATCGCCGAGGCCAAAAGCGGTATTGCCGGCGTCTCGGCCCGCCGTCTCATGGACTTCTGCTTCAGTTACGACCCGGCAGGTCGGGGGTATGTCTTCAACCTACTCCGGGTCAGCGGCACGGTGATACTTCTCTGCGCCGGAGGTCTGGTAGCGTTTCTTGTTCTCGGCGGCAAGCGGCGGGAGAGGAAAAACTAGGCTGCAACATACAAAGGCCTATTACTGGGATACACAGGATGAACAGGATAATATCGGAACCGTTTGTGTTAGTTGTGTTCTGAATCTCTATCCCGTATATCCTGTTCATCCCTGTAAAACTGATTTTGACTTGTCCGCGTTCTCTGCGTGAGATCGTCTTTCTCCTTCCGGAGGTTTGATGTCCACTGAACAACTCCCCCAATCCAGCTTCTGGAACGATACCGGCCGCACCGGTATCGGCTCTTGGATCTTCTCCACCGACCACAAGCGGATCGGCCTGCTCTACTTCTACTCCACCTTCGGCTTCTTCCTGGTGGGGGTGGTGTTGGGGCTGCTGATCCGGTTGGAACTGATGGCACCCGGCAGGACCATCATGGGCCCCCAGACCTATAACGCGGTCTTCACCGTCCATGGCGTGGTGATGATCTTCCTTTTCATCCTCCCCAGCTTCCCGGGCGCCTTCGGCAATCTGGTCATGCCGATCCAGGTGGGGGCACGGGATGTTGCCTTTCCACGCCTCAACCTCCTCTCCTGGTGGCTCTACATCGTCGGGGCGATCATCATCCTGATTTCGCTTTTCACCGGCGGCGGGGCACCGGATACCGGCTGGACCTTCTATGTCCCCTTCAGCGCCCGTACCGCCACCAATGTCACCCTGGCGGTGTTCGGGGTCTTCGTCATCGGCTTCTCGGCCATCCTGACCGGCCTCAACTTCATCACCACCATCCACCGCCTGCGTGCCCCCGGCATGACCTGGGGCCGCCTGCCGCTCTTCACCTGGTCCCTTTACGCCACCGCCTGGATTCAGGTCCTGGCGACACCGATCCTGGCCATCACCCTGGTGCTGGTTATGGCCGAACGGGTCCTGGGGACCGGCCTGTTCGATCCGGGCAAGGGGGGGGATCCGATCATGTTCCAGCACCTGTTCTGGATCTATTCCCACCCGGCGGTCTACATCATGATCCTGCCGGCCATGGGGGTCATCTCCGAGATCATCCCGGTCTTCTCCCGCAAACCGATCTTCGGCTACAAGATGATCGCCTTCTCCAGCCTGGCCATCGCAGCAGCTGGATCGCTGGTATGGGGACACCACATGTTCACCAGCGGCATGAGTGACACCGCCGTCCTGGTTTTTTCGTTCCTGACCTTCATCGTGGCCATCCCCTCGGCCATCAAGGTGTTCAACTGGGTCTCCACGTTGTACAAGGGCTCCATCTCCCTTGAAGCCCCCATGCTCTTCGCGCTCTCCTTCATCCTGCTCTTCTCCATCGGCGGCCTGGCCGGTCTGATCCTGGGTGCTGCCGCCACCGATGTGCACGTGCACGACACCCACTTCGTCGTGGGGCATTTCCACTATGTCATGTTCGGCGGTGCCGGCTTTGCCTTCTTCGGGGCTATGCACTACTGGCTTCCCAAGTTCTACGGCCGCCGCTACGCCGAGCGGCCGGCGGTGATCGCCTGGGCGCTCATGTTCGTCGGCTTCAACCTGCTGTATTTTTCCATGAAAGTGCTGGGGATGCAGGGGATGCCGCGGCGTTATTATGATTATCTGCCGGAGTTTGCCAACCTCAACCTGGTCGCCACGATCGGCAGCTGGATCCTGGTCGTTGGTCTGATTATCATGCTGGTCAACCTCTTCCGGGGGCTCCGGAGCGGAGAACCGTTCGTAGGCAATCCCTGGGGGGGGGGCAACCCTGGAGTGGGGCGTGCCGACCCCGCCGCCGACGGAGAACTTCGTCGAAGAGCCGACCGTGACCCATGGGCCGTATGAATTCAGTCGGGCGGGTGAGCCATGACCCATCCCGAACACAAAGATTATGCCGGTGCCAAGCTCGGCATGTGGCTCTTTCTCTTTACGGAGCTACTGCTCTTCGGCGGCCTGTTCCTGCTCTATGCGGTCTATCTGCGCCGTTACCCGCAGGAGTTTGCCGCTGCCGGTAAACAGCTCAACTGGGTACTGGGGGGAGCCAACACGGTCATCCTGCTGACCAGCAGTCTCTTCGCCGCCATGGCAGTGACGGCTGTCCAGCGGGACGAGTTGCGTCGGGCGGTGGCACTGATCGGCGGGACGATCCTCTGTGCTGCTGGTTTCATGGTCATCAAGTACTTTGAGTGGAACGCCAAGATCGGCCACGGCATCTATCCCGGCTCGGAGCATCTGAAGAATGGACCGCTCGGGGAGTCGGTCTTCTACAGCCTCTATTACATGACCACCGGTATTCACGGGCTGCATGTGCTGATCGGCGCGGGCCTTCTGGGCTGGATCGCCGCGAAAGTCAAGGGGGGGGCGGTCACCGCAGACGACTTCGTGCTGCTGGAGAACGGCGCCCTCTACTGGCATCTGGTGGATCTGATCTGGATTTTCATCTTCCCGCTTTATTATCTGATCCTGTAGAAAAGGCGGACCACCCCTGTCCCCTCCTGAACCAGGAGGGGGACGCTAGGGCACATTTATACTCCCTCTCCTTGTTGAGGTGGGGGTGGTAGAGGTGACAGTATGGAACATGGACAACACCATATAATTGCTTATCGCACCCTGACGGGTATCTGGCTGGTCCTGCTGGTGCTGACCGGCCTGACCGTCGGGATCACCCGCGTGGAACTGGGGGGGATGAAGGTTGTCGCCGCCCTCGCCATTGCCTGTGTCAAGGCGGGTCTGGTGATTGCGGTTTTTATGCATATGAAGTACGAGGGACGTCTTCTGAGGGGACTCCTCTTCCTTGCTCTCGTTACCTTGGCCATATTCATCGGCTTCACCTTCTTTGATGTACTTTACCGATAAGGAAACAGTGTGGACCCTGCACGACTCATAACGACCACCGAGGCCATCGACCCGGTCTTCATGTTTATCTTTGGCGCCTGCCTGGTGTTGCTGGCCGGCATCACGGTGGCGGTCATCGTCTTTGTGGTGCGTTACCACCGTTCGAAAGCGCCTGTGGCAACCTCCACCGCCGATGGCAACCTCTGGCTGGAGATCGCCTGGACCGCCCTGCCGACCCTGCTTGTCATGGCCATGTTCTGGTATGGCTGGAAAGAGTACCTGGTGTTGCGGACCGTGCCGAAGGGTGCCATGGAGGTAACCGCCACGGCCCGTATGTGGTCGTGGAGTTTCAGCTATGCCGATGGCCGGACCAGCCCCAAACTCTACGTGCCGGTGGGAAAGCCGGTGAGGGTGAAGCTGATTTCCCAAGACGTAATCCACGGTTTCTTCCTCCCCGCCTTCCGGGTCAAGCGCGATGTGGTGCCGGGGATGGATAATTTTGCCTGGTTTGTGGCCGACAAACCAGGATCCTACGACCTGTTCTGTTCCCAGTACTGCGGGACCAACCACTCGGCCATGATCACTACAGTGGAGGCATTGCCGGAAGAGAAGTTCATCGCCTGGCAGCGGCAGGGGATGGCGGGAGGTGAGTCTGCCGGACATGAGCTGCTGGAGAAACATGGCTGTCTGGGGTGCCACTCCCTGGATGGTTCTCCCAAGGTCGGGCCGACCCTCAAGGGGATCTGGGGGCGGTCGGTGACGGTGGTCACGGATGGTAAAGAACGGACCCTTACCGTCGATGCAGGCTATCTGAAGCGCTCTCTGCTGGAGCCGAACGCCGATCTGGTCAAAGGGTTCCCGCCGGTCATGCCTTCCTTTAAGGGGCAGATGTCCGAGGGTGAGATCGATGCCGTTATTGCCGATCTGCGCGCAGGGGGGGCGGCCGTTGCCAAGCCGGACGGCCGGAAGCTGGCCCAGGAGAAGGGGTGCCTGGGGTGCCATTCTCTGGACGGCACCGCAGGTATCGGCCCGAGCTTCAAGGGGATTCTGGGACGACGTGAGATGGTGGTAAGCGGCGGTAAGGAACGGCTGATCACGGTGGATGAGACGTATCTGCGACGTTCAATCCAGGAACCGAATGCCGATGTGGTCAAGGGATTCCAGGGGATTATGCCCCCCTATGCGGACCTGAAACCGGAGGAACTGGAGGCGTTGGTGGAATTTCTGGAGCATCAGCAATGACCCGCGACCTGACCCGACTCTTCCGCCTGCGGCTCTCGCTCATGAACGGTGTCGCCGCGCTCGGAGGTTGCCTGATGTTTCCCGTGACCTCCGATGCCGGGACAATGGCCCTGGCGGTTTGCGGGGTAATTCTGCTGGCCATGGGGGGCTCGGCGCTCAATCAATTGCTGGAGAGAGATCTGGACCGCCTGATGACCCGCACC
>CAZSTJ010000079.1:0-2351 GCA_964609805.1 uncultured Geobacter sp.
GGAGAGGATAAAGAAGAATTTGAAGTAGGTGAATTGAAAGGGCGTCCATTTGTGGCGCCCTTTCTGATTTGAGAACCCATCTAATCTTAATCATATATGGCAAAGAGCGAACAAAAATTCATCGACAGTACCCTTTTCCAGAAATGCAATAAATGCAATGAATGGAAACCGGCTGATATTGACCATTATTCTAAATCAACCCGATCTAAATCCGGCTTTAAAACATACTGTCGTGTCTGTTTGCGATTGATTAGCAGAACCTATCATACTAAAAAATATGAAGGTCTAAGAGTCAGGAAGAAGTGTGGGAAATTTCTCCCTTTGAATGCCCCTCCGCTAAAGAAAACTCCTTTCCCGGATGAGTTCAAATCCTTCTACAAACGTATAACCTCAAATTTAGAAGGACAAGCTAGATTCAAGGCTTATCTGATTACCTGCAAAACAACAAATCAGTATTATGTAGGAATCACAGAAAGAAAACTTGAATCAAGATGGATGCAACATCTACGAGATGCCTGTAATAAACGAGGGTATTTATTGCATCAAATTATAAGCCAATACGGTATCTGGGATTTTGATTTCAAGTACGTGGCAAGTGCCAAGTCACGAAGTGATTTGCATGAACTTGAAAAGCAACTAATTCGTCAATATGACTCTGTCGAAAATGGTTTAAATCAGACAAGGGGTGGAGCGTCTGGAGAATCAGTTGGTAATTCTGTTACTGTTGACGGTATTAAATTCATAAGCTTAAATGCTGCAGCTAGGCATTACGGAGTTGAAGAATATGCAGTACATCAACGCATCAGCAGATATGGATTTACTTTAGAAGAAGCCTTGGAAATTGAAATAAGGCAAAAGCAACCACCGAATAAAAACCCATATCAAGTCGAAGAGAAAAACTATCCGAATTTCGCAGAAGCATGCCGTCAGTATAAACTTGATGATTCTGTTGTAAGGAGCAGATTAGGAATCGGATGGAGTGTAAGGCAGGCATTCGGTATTGACCCGTCTCCTAAACGCGGTCGTAACGCTTATGGCAAGTCTGTTACCATCAACGGAAAGGTTTATAGAACATTTTCGGATGCTGCACGTGAATACAATTTACCCGAATACACCCTAACATATCGTGTCCGAAATGGCTGGACTCCTGAACAAGCTGTCGGTCTCGACCCTCCACCGCCACCTGGTGGAGAGAAAAACGGTACCGAGATAACCGTTGATGGGGTGACATATTCAAGCCGTGCAAAAGCTGTAAAAGTTTATGGTTTAAACCCGATTACAGTACATTGTCGATTAAAGTTAGGTTGGACGATTGAACAAGCGCTTGGTTTAGCTTCGCCTCCAACACCTAGTGGTGAAAAAACCGGCAAGGCGATTACTGTAATGGGTGTAACATATTCAAGTATTATTAAAGCAGCAAATGCTTTCAATCTTAAACCGGCATTGGTCAGAGAAAGGATGAACAAATTTGGTTGGACGATTGAGCAGGCGTTTAATATTGCACCGCCCCCTAGGAAGCCAAACAATTTCGCCAAAAAAACAGTAATACTCGGTGTTACCTATGAGAGTATGAAGTCTGCTTGTGCGGCTTACAAAATTTCGCTATCTGCAGTTGAGCGGCGGGTAAAGAATGGTTGGACTTTGGAGGAAGCAATCACTACTCCTTCAAGGAAATTAAAATTAGATTATTTATAGTTCTAGGGACACCACTCATGGGTAAATTAGAGGTAAATTAGGGACACTTCCCGTATTTCGGTTGCCTCATCATTCTCTCTGCGCTAACATCCCGCCATGCCTCGAATAGCCCGCATCATAGCCGCCGGTTATCTGGCAAACCGTTTATCGACCAGATGGAATTGAGCCTGAATCAGCGATTGCGGCCGGGAACACCGGGGCGTCCGCGAAAAACCGGGAAGTGTCCCTAATTAACCCTGATTTACCCCCTGATTTACCTCTGTTTTACCATGAATTAGTCGATCTCTAATCACCCTGCCTGCTTCAGAAATAGATGACTGTCAGTTGCGGGGCGAGTGAAGCCCGGTTTACTCCGGTGGTATCATTTATCTGCACAAGCCCGGTTGCCGTCCCACCGCTACCCTTCAGCAACCTGACCTGAAAGTGAGCCAGTCCCCGATTTTGGGCTTCCTGCATCAGGCCGGTCACATTGACCGTCACATGACGGCCGATGTCCGGTGAAGCGATCGGGGGGACGATGGTAGTGGTTGCCAGAAAGACCCTGCTGAAATCGCTCGAGGCTAGAGGCTGCGGATAGGAGACGAGGTCAACGAGCACCGGCACACTTGCGGCAAGAGGCTGAAGGTTGTCGACCACGATATCAAGGGTTGCCGAGC
>CAZSTJ010000079.1:2361-13799 GCA_964609805.1 uncultured Geobacter sp.
AAAATCCAGAAAGGCGCGGGTTTCGCTGAGGGTCAGCGGGTCTATGCCGATAAAGACGCTCTGGGTGTTGCCCTGCCTGATGATCGTGGTGCCGCCGTCCACCTCGATATCACCGTCGAGTAACGGATCGCTTAAGATATGGCTTACAGAAGAGGGCGGGGGGAACGTGACGACTACTTCACCGCTGCCACACCCTGCCAGGGCAAAGGTTACAATCATCACGACTGCAAGAAGTCTGTTTTTCATGGCTGGCTCCCTCCCTTATGAATAGCTATTGAGGATAGTATGTAACATTCCTTCAAAATGGTGAAGAGTGTATTCGCATGGTATGAAGTAGGTTACACCCTTTTTAATCTGTCTCACGTCCACTGCCCCAAGCCGTTACGTTCACCGACAGCGTTGCCCTCCCCGAAAAGCGTTGACAGTTCTCCGACAGACGGTGTATGCCAACAGGCGATACCGTACTCACCGCCACCGGGGGCTTTGTTCTTTGTTCTCCTCCATCATCAAAAGAATGCCCATATTTTTTGTTCCCGCGGCGATCCTCATTGCAACCTGGTTCCTGGTCCCCCAGATAGCACGCCTGACACCCGCACGCCAGGAACTGGTGGCCTTCACTCCCTATCTCGTCACGCTCCTGGGGATGTTTCTGGCCGTCCATTTTCATCGCGCCAGGCCCCTGATGGCTCTGCTCCTGCTGATACTTTTTTATTGGTCGTCACAGTCGGCCATTTCCGCCGGCCAAATCGAACCTGCACTCAACAGGGTCTTTCAGGGATTTGCCCTGCTGGTGCCCCTGAACCTGCTCCTGTTCACACTCATGCGCGAGCGGGGCATCTTCTCTACGGCCGGCCGGCTGCGCTTTGTCTTTCTGGCCGTACAGACTGGTGCCGTGCTGTGGCTCCTGCGCTTTCACTTCCACGACCTGCTGCCGTTTATCGCCCGGAACTATTCCTGGCTGCCGGTCTTCAGCGGCCTGATCATCCCCCATCCGGCCATGCTGGCGGGCATGCTCTGCTTCATCGCCATCGGCGGGCTGGCACTGTACCGCCAATCCCCCATCGACAGCGGCATGCTCGGGGCATTGACGGCATTCTTCATCGCCAGCAACTGGCTGACATCCCGTGACATCCATGCCGCCTACTGTGCCGCCGGGGCCCTGATCATTACCCTGAGTGTGCTGCGGGATTCCTACAATATGGCCTTTCGGGACGACCTGACCGGAATCCCGTCTCGTCGCTCCCTGAACGAGAGCCTGCATGGACTCGGCAGGCGTTATACGATTGCCATGCTGGATGTAGACCACTTCAAGCGTTTTAACGACACCTACGGCCATGACGTGGGTGACCAGGTGCTCAAGATGGTCGCCAGGAAGATGATGGACGTGGGTGGAGGGGGCAAGGCCTACCGTTACGGGGGAGAAGAATTCACAATCCTTTTCTCCGGGCGCCGGTCAACCGACGCACTGCCGCATCTGGAGGAATTGCGCAAGACCATTGCAGACTACCACCTGTCTCTGCGGGGTGGTGACAGGCCGAAAGACCAGCGACAGGGCAAGGGAAAACGCGGCAACAGCTCAGGACGAGGTGAGGATTCCTATGTCTCGGTAACGGTCAGTATCGGTGTGGCCGAAAGCGGAAACGGGTTGGACAACGTCGAAGAGGTCATGAAGGCGGCCGACAAGGCACTCTACAAGGCCAAGGGCAAGGGGCGCAACCAGGTCTGTCGCTAACGGCCCGGTTAATTCAACGGGCAATCCTCCAGAAACGCACATGGCGGCCAAGCGGTCGTCTTTTTTGTTTCTGCCGCCATCAGTAATCCAACCATCTCAGTACGTTCTGGATGAAAATGCCTGCTTCCGGTGGGCAGGCATCTCCTCTTTCAGGTTGCTATGCGGTGATTGTATCTTGCGGGGAGATAAGGTAAGGTACAGCAAATTCCGGTCACTCCCTGTCTGCCTCTCCGGATTTTCCGTTCGCCGCTTATTCTTCAAAACGTGAATCCTCTGTGTATAACCACCACAACCAAAGAAGGTAATCATGAATATCAGCCCGCTCGCTAAAATAATCGCGGCAGTTGTCGTGCTGGGAACGATCCTGTTCTATTTCTTCGGGACTCGCGCCCCTGTTGTATCAGTAACCCCTGGCCCGGGGCTGGTCGGCGTCGCCCGGGAGCTGGCCGTGAAGCTGGATGCACGGGGAGGGGGGCTGAAAAAACTGACGGTGACCGCGGTACAGGGGGAGAAGAAGACCGATGTCCTGACGAAGACCTATCCCCCCGGCAGTGGTTCGGCCGTGGAGAACTTCAACCTGGCGAAGAGCGGCCTGAAGGATGGTCCCTTTACCCTTGAGGTTACGGCGACCGGTGCCGCACCCCGTTTCGGTGCGTCCCGGACGTCATCCGTGAAACAAGCCTACACGCTGGATACCAAGCCGCTGGAACTGGCGGTGGTGAGTGTGGCGCACAATATCAACCAGGGGGGCGCTGGGCTGGTGGTCTACACCGTTTCCAAAGAGGTCGAAAAGAGCGGCGTGACCTTTGCCGACAAGTTCTACCCCGGTTTCAAGCAGTCGGGCACCCAGTACGCCTGCCTGTTCCCCTTTCCCTACGATATGGACCCCGCCAAATTCGTCCCGCGGGTGATGGCGGTGGACAAGGCGGGTAACGAGCGGACGGCGGGGATCAACTATCACCTGACCGCCACAGCCCGGTCCACTGACCGGATCAACCTGACCGATGCCTTCCTGGCAAAGATCGCTGCCGAGTTCAAGGGGAAGTTCCCTCAGGCGGCAACACCGCTTGAGATTTTCCTCAAGGCGAACGGGGACCAGAGGGCGGCAGACCGGAAAGCGATCGACACCTACGGCCGGGAGACGTCGCCGGTGCCGCTCTGGCAGGGGGTTTTCCTGCGTATGCCGCGGACCGCGCCTCTGGGCGGCTTTGCCCAGGAGCGCACCTATATCCACCAGGATAAAGAGGTCGACCGGCAGACCCATCTCGGCTTCGACCTGGCCTCGCTGGCCCACGCAGACGTGCCGGCCGCCAACCGCGGCAAGGTGGTCTTCGCCGGTGACATGGGAATCTACGGCCAGTGCATCGTCATCGACCACGGTCTGGGGCTGCAGACGATCTACGGGCACCTGAGCCGGATCGGCGTCAAGAAGGGGGACACGGTGGAAAAGGGGCAGGTCATCGCCAGCTCCGGAGCCACCGGCATGGCCGGCGGTGATCACCTGCATTTCGAAGTGACGATCTCCGGGCAGTCGGTCAACCCGATCGAATGGTGGGATGCTCACTGGATAAAGAACAACGTCGCCGGCAAGATGCCGGCTGCGGGGAAATGAGACAACCGCCGGGGCGGCCTGTTGAAGAGGCGAGAATCCCGGGGAGAGTACAGGTAATCAGAAAGGCGGCCAATCGGCCGCCTTTGCTGTTTCCGGGATGAAATGGGCTGGTTGCGATATAATGCCGCCTGTCCCATTATATTCCCCGCATTCCCCGGGGAGTATTTCTCTGGAACTGAATCACGTGATTCATAAACGCTTACGGGTGTACGTCAACATCCTTTACCCGTAGGCTGCCCCCCTTTATACCCAGAGCACCTTTTACCGTCGCCGTTTCAAGGGTGGAGTCGCCGCTCTGAACCGTCAGGCTGCCGTTCATAACACTCGAATCTGTATCCTTGACCAGAAATTCAGTATCCCAGCCACCAATCAGTGTGGTGTTCTTGTTCAGAATGAAATCACCGTTCAGTTGGGTGGCCAGCGTCCGGATTTCTGACCCGGCCAGAGCCTCTTCAAGGGCCGTAGCAAAATTCGTGTAATAGATCCCGGTGGTATGATTCTTTGCAACCAGGGGCAGGAACGTGAACTGATCGGCTGCGCTGACGGGACTGGTTCCGATGGCGTTGGTGACAGTTACATCGACGATCATCCCTCCCACGCCTGGTGGCGAATTCACCAAGATCTGGGTTGGCGATACTTCGGTGAACCGGACAGAGGTGCTGCCGAATTTTACGGAGCTGACTCCGACAAAACCGGTGCCGGTGATTGTCACAGAGGTCCCGCCGGTCGCCGGTCCGCTGGAGGGGGAGATGCCGGTGACCGCCGGAATCGGGCCGAAGGTCAGGCGCCCCTCTACAGCCGGATTGACAGTACCCTTGAAACTGATGTAGTCGATGACGGAATCGCGCACATAATACTGCGTATCATGCACGATCTGACTCAGCGGCCAGATCGTCACACCGCTGTCATTGAAGTTGCAGGAGCCCATGGCCAGATAGTTGACGGTCGACACGTTGTAGTAGGTGGAGCTGTCCGAGAAGTTGACGGGGACCCCGTTCACGGTCATCGAAACCACGTTGTTGCCGTTCGGCAGGCTTGGGGAGCTGTCGTTGTAGATGATCCGGCCCGAGGAATCGATGTCCAGCATGCAGGTGGTGTAGTAGGAATAGCCGCCATAGCCCGGCACATACTTGTAATAATAGTAGTTGCGGTATCCCCTCTCCAGGACGGCCTTGATCTGCGGGCCGTTCATGCTGAAGACCACCAGCGAGTTGTCATAGGGCATCGCGGCAAACATGTCCGAGACCTTCAGGATGACCGGGCTGGCGGGAGTGGCAGCCGGTGCGGTCAGTTTATTGGCGATTGCACCGGCGAGGTGGAAGTCGACCGGGATGCCAAGCACATCTTTCAGTTTATACACGGAGGCATCGGCCTGCAGGTTGGCGCCGTTGGTCTCCTGGGTGTAGGCCTGCATGGTATCGATAGGTATGGTTGTCAATCCGACGGTCCTGGCGTTGTAGGCCGCCAGTTCGGCCACGAAGGGATCGATGATGGCCTTGACAGCTGCGTCTTCAGTTGTAGCTGTCTGTACGGTCTGGTAACGCCCGGTCCGGCTGACGATTTCATAGCCGCCCGGCTTGGAGCGCAGCCCGATGACGATCTGCCCCAGCGTATTGTTGTAACGGTATGCCTGCGAGGTTATGACCGGCCGGTGATCCTGATCGGCAATGATGGACGGCAGATATTTATAGCTGTCCAGCCCGGTCGCCGGGTTGGTATGGCTATGGCCGCCGATGATCGCATCCAGGCCGGTGACCGTGGTTGCCATTTTTGTATCCACGTTCGTGTCGATTTCCACGTTTGTGGGGCTTTCTGTGAAACCGATATGGCTCAGCGCGATGACAACGTCACTGACCGGCCGCAGCATGTGCGACAGGTCCTGGGCCTCGACCAACGGATCGCTGAAGGTCAGGCCGGAGATGTTGGTCGGAAGCTCAAAAGAGGACACACGGTGGTTGCCGATGCCCAGTATGGCGACACTTATGTTTTCCGAACCGACCGATTTCGTCACAAAGGGTTGGATGCCGTCGGATCCGGTAGCATCCAGCCCATAAGCGCCGGTGTCATGGATGTTGGCCTGCAGCAGCGGAAAATTTGCCTGGCCGAGCACACTCGTGAAGACATCCCTTCCGTAGTTGAACTCGTGATTGCCCAGGGTCATTGCATCGTAGCCCATGCTGTTGAAAGCCTTGATCAGCGGATTGTAACGCAGGTCGGCAGCCAGGGGGGTGCCGTCAGTTGCAACACCGGTGGGTGCCGTCCTGAAGTAGTGCATCATTGCGTCACCCTGGATAGTGTCACCGGCACTCAGCAGCAGGGTACGGGTCGGATTGTGCAGCTTTTCCTGTTTGATCAGTGTCGCCAGCTGGGTATAGCCGACATAGGTTCCCTTGGCCACATAGCCGTGCGAATCGTTGTGGTGCAGGATCGTCAAAGGAATGATCTCGCCGGGTTCATAAACCGTATCACCGTCACCATCGATGACAATACGGCCGTCAAGGGTGCCGTCACCGCCAGGACCCTGATAGGGGGCCGCAGGTGTCCCGTAATGGGCGGAAACATAGCTGTTTACCATATTGAGCATGTCGCCCCAGTAGGTGATGTCGGTCATGTACTTGAAGGCGCCGTAGCCGTCGCCGCCGGCCGGAGCAAGGAATTCGTTGGTGCCCACCTGGTAGGTCCTGGTCGGGTCCAGTGGTTCCCAGACACCGGTGGTCTTGTTGTAGACCGTCACGTCAAAGGCGCCCCAGGCATAGGGCTGCGGGCCGGGGTTGGCGTCCTTGTAGGAAAAGTACTTGTACTTGAGTCCCGTGGGCTGGATGACCCCGGCCACATTGGGAGCGTAATTCAGCACCTCCAGGATCCTCGCCCCGGTCATCCGGCCGACGACCGTTGCGTTCCCGAAAGGAAGGACCGTGAACATGTGTCCGTAGGTCAGCAATCCCGGCGAGTGGAGCCCGGTCACGCAGCCAATATTGGCCCAGGAGGTCCCGTTCCAGCACCAGTCGGTGCGGATGCCGCCGGCATTGTTGAAGAAGATATCCACATCGTTTGCGGTGTCGGCGTCCGTGTTCAGGTAGTTGTAAATGGCGTCGTCGATGAAGGCGCTCATCATGTTGTCGGTGGTATTGCTGCGTGCCAGATCGACCGCCGAGTAGCCGACCGGCTGGTTGACCAAAGCGAGGTATGCCGGATTCGTGGCATAGGAGTTGACTAGGGCTTGTATGGTGGGATCCTGGGTTCCGGAGGTGAAACCTGTCGTCCTTGACCAGACGGTACTCACGGCCCCGGTCGTCCCCACCGTAATGTCGGCCTGCCCTACCGTGCGCCCGTTGTAGTAGGCCTGCGCGACCGTCGTCGTGCCGCTGACCACGGTTGCAGCTGCCAGGTTTGTATGGCTGTGCCCGCCGATGATCAGGTTGGCCGGCTTGCCGGCAGTCATCAGCCGGCTGGCCAGGGTCTTGTCGCCATAGACCGGGATGCCGTAACCGTATCCGCCATCATCGAACCCGAGGTGGCTGAGCACCACGATCACATCGGCCTGGGCCGCCTTCATCTCGTCATAATAATGGATGATCGAATCGGCCGGATCTTTGAAGCAGAGTCCGGTTGTCGCTGCGGCGACTGTTATGACGGGGGTTTCGGTTGTGGTGACACCGATGAAGGCCACCTTGACTGCATTGGGAGCGGTACCGATGGTGAATATCTGATAGGGAGCATCGGCAAAAGCCGGCTTCGTCCATCCTGCGGTGGCGCAATTGCCGGTGTCGTTCTTGACGATGTTGGCGGTGATATAGGGGTACGCGGCGTCGTTGATCCGGTTCTGGAGGTTGACCTGCCCCCAGTCGAATTCGTGGTTGCCGAAGGTGGCCACATTGTAGCCCATGGCGTTGTAGGTGGCGACCGTCGCTATGCCCTTGCCCGTGGCAGTGCCGTCACCCAGGTTGGAAAGCAGGCTGCCCTGCATCTCGTCGCCGGCATCAACCAGTAGGACGTTGGAAGCACCCTTGGCGGAGCGGATAGTGTTGACGACCTGAGCGACGCGTGCCATGCCCGGGTTGCTGCCGGAGGGCTCCAGCTGGCCGTGGAAATCGTTGGTATGCAGAATGGTGAACGTTACGGGTACCGATGGGGCGGATAGCGCGTAGGTGGAAAACAGGAATGACACCAAGGAACACATGAGAAAACAGGTCGACGCCTTTTTCATGGTTTTTGTCCTCAAGTATGACATTAATCAATTTTAAGTTTTTAAATTGTATATACCGCAGAAAACGGTTTTGTCTATCTGGAAATTCTGTACGGCATATGTGATGTGAGGGATGTTGTCAGGTGGATATACTTTTGATTTTCAGCATCCTGATACATGTATTCCTACCAGTACACTTTGAAGTCGAGAGGGCCAAAACCAAGAGTCCTCTTACTCCACTCTGGCAGTTTCAATTTGTCCTTGGAGATATCCGACGGATGCACCGGATTAAGGGAGTCAGGGGGACGGGAGTTCTGTGGACGGGAGATTAAACAACAAAGGCGGCCGAATCGGCCGCCTTTGTTGTTTTTGAGTGCCACCATGGCGCTAACGAAAAGTTGTGGCATTATCTATTGGTCAGAACTGTCGTAACGAAGGCCTTACCCCGCACACGGAGTTTGTATGGCACAGAGCGATCTGCACCTGCTGGATGACGAATTGGCGGCGATCCTGACGGATGCCCGGGTGAGTGGTAACGTCGAAGCGGGATTGCTGCAGGCGCTGGCCCTCTGTGCGGAGAGGGCGGAAACGCACTGTGCCGGCAGGGAGATGGCCTGTGCCCGCGGCTGCCGCCACTGCTGCGTTCTGAATGTGGCGGTGCTGCTCCCCGAGGCGCTGCGCATTGCGGACACCATCAGGACGGCATGGCCCGCAACGGCATGGGACGCTCTGCTGAAACAGCTGGAGAGCCATAGTAACCGGGCGCGCTGGATGGACGACGAGGAGCGGGTGATGCGGAGCGCCTTCTGCCCGCTGCTCGACTCCGGTGGCGCCTGTTCGATCCATCCGGTCCGCCCCCTGGCCTGCCGGGGCGTCGCCTCGCTGGACAGCGGCAGCTGCCGGAGCGCCTTCAACCCGATCGTCGACGATGAGTGTGTTCGCTCCGTCCCGGCCGATCTGCAGCGGCGTGCATCGTATGATCAGGCATTTCTGGCCCTGGGGAGGGCGCTTGCCACCCATGGCCTGGACGACCGGAGCATCGAGGTTGGTGTCGGCATCCTGGCGTTTGCGCAAAACCCGGAATACAAACCCCTGTATCTCTCCGGGGGGAGGCTCTCCCGCGAACTGTGGGGGTAGAAGGAAATAAGGTGACAGGCTGCTTGCCGCATGTCAGGTCCTGACATAGAGCTAGCCCTTGACTAACCGGGACTGAAGGGGACGTTGGCGACTACTTCTCGGGATTCGGGCACACGCAGGAATCAATCTCTTCATTCAAGCACTCCTTGCAGACCCCGTCACTGTCATTCACGGTCAACGTTTTCTGCTGAGCAGCTACGGGCTTGCCAGAGGGCAGGGATCCTGTTTTGGGCAGAGGGTTCGTTTTCATGGCTCACTCCTCCTTACTCATTATATGACATTGCGGACATGGTGTATATCGGCAGCGCACGGGGGATTCCGGGGACATGGACATAATGGAAAAGTGGGCCAAACGGCCGCCTTCGCTGTTCCTCTGCCTGCGATATCCGGCCGGGTTCCGCCCCTGCCGTCAGGCCGACAGGGTCTCGATGAACTCCTCGGTGGTATATGCCAATACCCGGTCGCTCTTCCCGTCCGGATTGAGCTGCAGTTCGGTTATCCCCTTCATCTTGTCCGACAACCAGGCATTGGTGAAGACCTCGAGGCTTATGGCGTGCGGCTCATATTTCGTCCCCACCAGCAGGGCATGCCTGAGAAAGCTGCTGACCCGTTCGCTGCTGGACCAGACCGGCAGGGAAATCTCTCCCCGGTCCAGTTCCTGCGAGTAGATGTTATTGTAGGTGCCCTTGGCGACCCACACCTGCTTCGCTGCCCGGATCTCCTCCAGAAAGACCTTTTCTCCCAGATACGCGACTGTCATGTCACCGCCCTCCCATCGGCACGAGGTATGTCCCTTTACAACCATTGTAGTCGCCGGCAGACATTTCGAACATGAATATTTCACGGGGAATGGGAGAATCTACGGGGTTAAGATAATCTACGAGGTCAGGTCTTGATATATAAGTTTTTGCTGCTATCCTTTCTCACATGTCTCGCCCGTTACGCATAGAATTCCCTGGTGCTGTCTATCACGTTACCTCTCGCTGTAACGCACGAACGGACAGAAGTCGCAGTGGGAACAGCTGTGCGGTCATTTTCAAGACCTGACCCCAATCGTACAGTAGATGCTCCACTCAAGAATCCGGTGTCTATTCTGAATGTTTTTCGCGAGTGCACGGAGGTATGACGTAGAGTCGTAAGTCGCTCTTTGAATAGAGCCCGCACTGAAAAGTAAATTCACATCCCACTATCCTCGTTCGTGAACGGAGGGGACATGACCATGTTATCTAAAGCCATATATATTATAACCATAGTGTTTATCGGCTCATTATGCCTTAAGCCTGCAACTTCCGGTGCTGCAGATGTCGTAAGGAAATCTACGGTCAACTCCTCCTCAACAGTATTTTCGCCTGATATCCTGGATGCCTATGATGATCCTGCAACGGTGGATACGGATGAGCTGCTTTGTCATGACGGGATCTACATAAATCCAAATCCGGGAATGTTAACAAGGAGATTCGACAGGCCTCTCGACATTAAGCTTTCCGGAGGATATGACGCCGGCTTGAACTTTGTCACCGGCAGTACAACAATATACGGCAATATTGCCATATCCGACGGGAAGGTTACCGTGAGCAACATTGCGCTTGCCAGCTGCGTTGATTGCAGTCCCTGTGCTTCGTATCTCTCCTCAACAGATTGCGCTTACAATGCAGCCTGCGCATGGGATTCCGAAAACAACATCTGCGTAGGTCCCTGCGTATATTCTGAGTGGAGTGAACCGACACCTTGCACAGCTGCGTGCAACGGGGGGACCCAAACATCAACACGGGTAGTAATCTATCCAGGCGCAGCTTTTTGTACCGCCCCGCTCGTGAAAACAGAATCGTGTAACACCACTCCCTGCGACTGCACGATGATACCGGATCCGGTAACATGTACGCGCGCGAACTGCCAATGGACCGACGGAATCTGTATTACCCCCCAACCGCCTTCACTATGTGAGAGCTTCGATGAAGAACAATGTCTCGCCGATCCGAGCTGTCTGTGGATCGGCATCTGCATAGAAAACACTCAGTAAGTCGACACCATTCTGAGCTCAAAAGGCGGCTAATCGGCCGCCTTTTTTTTATTAAATGTATTGACCCGACTACGGCTTCACAGTTTAGCGTTGTCCTTGTCATGGCCATGATACAATTTCAAACGACATGAAAGGAGAACGACAATGAAGGCGAATGTAACCGTGGAGGAGTGGGTGGCCCGCTTCAAGGCTATCGGCCTGGATCAGGCGGCAATGGAGAAATGGCACCGCCTGTTTGAGCAGGAGAATCCGGCCGGCCATCAGAGTTTCCTGGAGTGGCTGGGACTGCCGGCGGAACGGATTGCCGAAATCAGAAAAGCATCTGCCTGATATGACCTTGCCCCCGGCTGCGCGCCGGGGGCATATTCTTTAGGGAGGGACTATGTACCGCATTACCCAACTGGCCCGGCAGTTCGGGCTGTCACGCAGTACGCTGCTCTATTACGACCGCATCGGACTGCTTTCCCCTTCGGGGCGCAGCGATGTCGGCTATCGCCTGTATGCGCCGGCCGACCGGGACCGCCTGGCAATGATCTGTTCCTTCCGGCAGGCGGGGTTGGGCATTGAGGATATCGGCACGATCCTGTCGGAGAGCGCCAACACGACCGTCGAGGTACTCAAACAGCGGCTGGTGGCAGTGGGGGAGGAGATTCATGCCCTGCAGACCAAGCAGCGGCTGCTGGCCGGGATGCTCCGGCTGCAGGGGCAGGGGGGGCCGATCGGTGCGGTAGATAAGGAGATGTTCGTGGAG
>CAZSTJ010000080.1:0-13796 GCA_964609805.1 uncultured Geobacter sp.
GGGGGCGTACCACCGGGCATCCCAGCAGATCGGCCTGGAACTGCATCAGCAGGTCGTTGGCGGTGGCGCCGCCATCCACCCGCAGCTCGGCCAGCGGCGTGCCGGCATCGGCCTCCATGGCCTGCAGCAGGTCGGCGCTCTGGAAGGCGATGCTTTCAAGCGTTGCCCGGGCGATGTGTCCGGCAACCGTGCCGCGGCTGATACCGATAATGGTGCCGCGGGCGTAGGGATCCCAGTGGGGGGCACCCAGGCCGGCGAAGGCCGGCACCAGGTAGACGCCGCCGTTGTCAGGCACCGTGGCGGCCAGGGCCTCCACCTCGGCCGAGGAGCGGATGATGCCGAGACCGTCCCGGAGCCACTGTACCGCGGCCCCGGCCACGAAGACGCTCCCCTCCAGGGCATATTCGGTGCGGCCGTTCAGCCGGCAGGCCACGGTGGTCAGCAGGTTCTGCCCGGAGGCCACCGGCCGGTCGCCGGTGTGCATCAGCATGAAACAGCCGGTGCCGTAGGTATTCTTGACCATGCCGGGGCGGTCGCAGAGCTGGCCGAACAGGGCCGCCTGCTGGTCGCCTGCAATACCGGCGATCGGCACCCGCGCTGCCAGGAAGCGGGCGGCGGTGTGGCCATAGAGTTGGCTGGAGTCGGCCACCTCGGGGAGGATCGCAGGGGGGATATTGAGCAGGTCCAGCAGCTGCGGGTCCCAGCAGTTGTCGTGGATATTGTAGAGCAGGGTTCGCGAGGCGTTGCTGGCATCGGTCAGGTGGCGTTCGCCCCCGGTCAGGTTCCAGACCAGCCAGGAATCGATCGTGCCGAAGGCCAGCTCCCCCTTGTCGGCCCGGGCCCGGGCACCGGGCACGTGATCCAGCAGCCAGGCCAGCTTGGTGCCGGAGAAGTAGGGATCCAGCACGAGACCGGTTCTGGACCGGAAGACGGCTTCATGCCCCTGGGACCGGAGCAGGTCGCACTGGCCGGCGGTGCGCCGGTCCTGCCAGACGATGGCGTGGTGGATCGGCCTGCCGGTGGCGCGGTCCCAGACCACGGTGGTCTCCCGCTGGTTGGTGATGCCGATGGCGGCGATATCGGCGGCGGTCAGACCGGCCCGGGCGATGGCCTCCACCGCCACCCCCAGCTGGGAGGCCCAGATCTCCTCGGCGTCGTGTTCCACCAGGCCGGGGGCGGGAAAGAACTGGCGGAACTCCTTCTGGGCCAGGCCGCGAACGGTGCCGTCACGGTCGAACACCAGGGCGCGGGAACTGGTGGTCCCCTGGTCAAGGGCAAGGATGAAACTCATGGTTCGTATCCTCCGGAGGCAGGTAGCTGACCAAGTCTATCATTTTTTTGCATCTTGAACAGCCCGGGGGCGGGTCGGCAGGAGAAACCTGCCGGTAAGGTCGGATACGCGTTCGTCATATTACCAGGCTGCACAGTAACAACGAAATTGTGGCACAGGATGTTATTCGATGCTCTTTTCCAGGAGTCCGTAGCCGAATACCGTGTAGTTGACCAACTGCTGCCGGTTCTTTTTGGAGGTCTTGAGGGTTCCGGAATTCATCCGCCTCACGGCATCCTCGGCGATCGCGACGAACTCGACAAAATCATCCCGGGAAAAGGCCTTTTTTGCGGCGTTGATATAGGCCCTGGCCGTTTTGTAATTGTAGTCCTTCTGCGGGATGGCCGGCTTGGGCCGGGCCTGTTGTGCGACCTTTGTCGCTGGTCGTGCCGGCGGGGTCGTCTCTGCGGCGACCGGCTTGGGTACGGGCTGCGCCTGGGTCGGCGGCGACAGCGGATCCGGCTCCTTCATCCGGGTTGCGGGGTTATAGATATTACCCGCCGGATTATCGACCTTGGTTGCCGGGTTATACATCGTGTCGGCCGGGTTGCTGATCTTTTCTGCCGGGTTCTTGATAGAATACATGTCCGCCGCTGCGACTGCACAGAGGGACAGCACGACGGCACCGCTGGTGATGAATATCCTCATGAACATGGCTGCCTCACGATCTTCATCTTGTGTAATGCGAATCACGGACGAGCTGCTATCTCTGGAACGCTTGCTGATTGTCGCTGCTGTTGGCGGAGCGTGCAGTTTTCCTCTATGACATTCCCGTCTGCCGGGGTTGATCTGCTCACCCTGTCACCAAAATGAGCCGGATCGGCGGTTAATGATAAGATGCCGACTGGACCACGACGGATTTCAGTGGTATAGGAATACAACTTTCATTGACGAGGTTGCGATGAAACGAATGCTCCTGCTGCCAAGTGTCGTACTCCTGCTATTACTCATCATTCCCCTCACCTGTTACAGCGCGGATAGGCCTGCCTGGGAAATCGGCGGTCGTGCCGGCTACACCTTTGCCACCAAGGGAAAGGATGTCGCGGAGTATGAGTTCTTTCTCCGCCGTGATCTCCCCTGGCAGTGGCAACTGTCCAAAAACCTCCGTCTGGGGTTCCGCATCGAAGGGGCTTTGGGCTTTCTGAACAGCAACCATGACAATGACCTCATCGGCTCCCTCGGTCCGGACCTCTGGCTGGATATAGGCACTGTTGCCCGGGTCTATGGCGGCGGACGGATCGCATACCTGGATCACCGGCTGCTGCGGGAGAACGATTTCGGTGGCAGCTTCCAGGCAATGGAGGACGGAGGGATCAGTTTCTTCGTCGGTTCTCAGGCCACGGTGGGTTACCGCTTCCAGCACATGTCCAACGGCGACCTGTACTCATCGAACCCCGGACTCAACATGCACCTGCTGGAGGTTGCCCTTCGTTTCTGAACTATCCTTCCTGTCTCCCGGGTACCCCCGCCACCTTACTGACCCTGCATTGCCACCGACTAAAGACAACTCTCTCGTCACTATTTGGGTGCTGGCAGCGGGCTGAACTCCACCGGCACCCAGCTGTACGTCCCCTTGCCATCCGCCCGGACATGACCGAGGCCGGGGAAGGGGAGGTGCATCCCGGCCACCAGGGTCTTGTTGGCGGCCATCTGCTTGAAGATCCGCTTGCGAGTGGCGATGGCCTTCTTCTGGTCCACGTCGTACTCGAAGGAGACCCCGGGATTGGCGAACTGCACCGCGTGGGCATGCACCAGGTCGCCCCAGATCAGCAGGTACTTACCATCCGAGCCGACGCAGAAGGCGGTATGACCCGGGGTATGGCCATTGGCCTGCTCTGCCACGATGCCAGGGACCAGGGTGCTACCGGCTGTGAAGGTCTGCCACCGGCCCGCTTTCTGGTAGGGGGCTGCTGCATCGCGGGCCATCTTGAAAAACGGCTGCATCTTCTCCGGCATTTTGGCCGCGACCTCGGTGGAGAGCCAGTAGTCGTGGTCCTCTTTGGCCACCATGATCGTGGCCTTGGGGAAAATTGGCTGACCGTCGGCACCGGTGATCCCCCCGACGTGATCGGCGTGCAGGTGGGTGATAACCACCGTATCGACCTGGGACGGGTCATAGCCGGCGGCCTTCATGTTCTGCAGGATGAATCCGAGGGAGGGGCCGAAGAGCCGGGCCGCGCCGGCATCCACCAGCACCAGATTCTTGCCGGTGTTGATCAGGTAGGCGTTCACGGCCGTCTGCATCTTGGGGTTGCCGACGAACATCCGGGCCAGCAGTTTGTTCAGTTCCGTCGGGGTGGTGTTGTGCAGCAGTTTGGTGTCCAGTTCGATGGCGCCGTCATAAAGAGCGGTGATCTCGAACTGTCCCAGCATCATCCGGTAGTAGCCCGGCACCTGGGTCCCTACCTTGGGGGCCTCGGCGTGGGCGAAGGAGGAGAGGGACAGGAGGGTGAGAGCGATGAGGGCGATTACGGAGCGGAATATGGGTAACATGGCAAACCTCCATTGAAAGCGCTGTGAAACATGCACCTATTTTCGCTTATCCGGATAAATGCTGCAAGATGCATATTCCGATGGATTTGACCAGCTTGGCTGGTCTGTGTGTGACCTCTATTGTGACTAGCTGACCAGTTTGCAAAATTAACGGGGTGCCCGGTTCGCCCGCTTCGCCCAGTTTCTCCGGGCGGAGCGCGTGCAACCGGCTGGTTATACACATTCGCATACATCCTAAAGAAATAATTACGTTTCAATTACCTCTGCATCAATAACTGTTTTATGAGTGCCATTACTTTTATGATGTTGTTTGCTTTGGGCTTTATTAATATATTCAATTGCTTTTACCGTATCTTTGCCAATTGAAATAGTTGAAGCAGCTATGGATACTATTATTCCAACTCTGGCCATAGTTTTCCAAAATTTTTCCCAAAAAGGGTCTTCTGATGGAGGTTTCCAATCCATATTGTTTTGCATTACGGTTGTAGCTAAAAAGCTATTGAATTCTCTTTGTATTGGTATAATGCCTCTGATGGAATACTCTTCAATGGAATGTTTTATTTTAATTAAATTTTCCAGGATAATATCTTTAAGTATTGGCGGAGCATCTACTTGTATACTTTTTGAAATTAAATCTTCCAAGTCAGTCAAAATTGAATTTAATGTTTTATTATCTGCTGTTGGTTCAGGACTTTTCCTTGATAGTAGGTCTGATGAAACTTCTAGCCCGTACATTACTGTACCATCAAAATTACTTATAAATTGACTCCACTGCATCTGAAAGTGAACAGATTTAAAGGCGTTTTCAACATTTGGTAGCCATTTCAGGTAGATATTTGGATCGTACTCTCCTAGACTTTCGATTTTTAGCTTTATTTGTGATGGCAGATCCATAACATAACCTATTCTTCTAATTAGTAATGAATAGTCTGATGCAGATGTTGATAGTATTTCGCTCCATATATCAATAACGGGTCTGCCTCCGTTATGATTTTTGCCATTGTTAACAATTTGAAGAAGTCTTTCTGCGGGATTATTGATTTTATCCATTTCCGCACCTCTATGTTTTTAGTCTGTATAACGTCGTGGGGGCGCAACGGCAAGCGAAGCGCAGTCCGTCTGCCGCCGCCTAGTTGGACTACTAATTGATGAGCATGTTTGGCCATTGCAACTATTCAATATTTCAATGCTTATATAATAATTTTTGGGGCGAGATCTGAGAATTTCTCGAACTTATCATTCTTGATGGCCTCATATTTGTTTTCTATTACAAGAAGGGAAGAAAGAAGGATGTCTTCTAAAGATATTTGTTTAAGGTGAGCTGAGTTTGTTGAATTATTTAATATTATTGATAGCAGTGTATGAACGTAATCGGCTAAATGATTAATAACATATGGGCTTAGATTTCTAACATAACCATTATGTGTGACGCTGTTTCTGTACCTATATATTCTGTATAAATGTTTTTCGACATCTCCATGTGTCTTCTCAATTCTTGATTTTACTTCGCTTTTGTTTTTTATTTCATTATGTAATGAAATTAATCTAAATTTTATTAGATCATATTCTTTTAAAGCATTGTAAATCGCTACAGCATGGTCTTTATTAGATATAATGTCATATAACTGTTCGATGGTAAAAGTTTTGTCAGCAAAATTATGGTCTTCTCCAAAAACATCTGAAACTTCTTTTGGCACCTCCGTTTTTGCCTTTGACAATAGTTCAAGAATATATCGCAGTCGATCTGATATTGAATTTATAGCATAAGCTTTAGGAGTATAATTAACTATTCCTGATATGATTGATTGATCGTCTGTTGAGTAGCTTAGGGTCTCCAAAGCAATCCATAAACTAATAAGTTTCTGTTCAATTCTGGTTGTTTCTCTTGCTATTCTGATGTTTTTTAACGCACCTTCTAGCCTTTTCTTAGAGTCTGATATTAACTTTTCTGAGGTGTTTACATATAACAGTTTGGCAAGTGAGTCACCTCTTTGGTCATATGTTAACATATTGTTTAACAGGTTTATTCTTATGCTTCTCTGAAAAGTTTGCCCATTAGCTTTATAGTCAACATAACAACTTGTGAACAGATCAATTCTAATATTTGGGGATAATGTTAATAAATAATCAATTTCAGATTCGAGGTCATCACTAGCTTTCCATGCTGCGCTCACATAGTCTAAAGCATCTATTGTGAGTTTAAAGTAAAGATCAGGTTCAAACTGTGAAAATGTTTTTGTTGATATTGTGAAATGTTTATCTGGTATACCATCTAAAATTTTTATATTCTTGAATGTACAATAAGTATTCAACGTTGCTTTCTTGTTGGTTCTTACTGCAAAGAAAACATTGTATTTCCTTTCTTTGCAGTCTAATGACTTCAGAAAGAAGTCAAATTGTTGATTGAATGTTTTGCCATTGTAATTATTAGGTCTGGTGAACATCTCCATTTTATTGTAAAGGAATGTTGGTGAGTACCCAAGACTTAGTAGGTGTGTTACATATATGCGTGTCAGAGAATTTATTTCTTTTGTTAATCTGTCTTTCTGGTCTATTTGCCTGCCACCAATAATTGCATCTCTTAAAGCAGCGATGAGATTTTCGAGATATTTGTCTTTTCCAGAAACAATACGTTTGCATAAAACTGACATTTTATAAATGAGTGACTTTGGAAATTTATCTGTTGTAAAATTCTTTGCGCAGCTATCGAATATTTGCTTAACGTCCTTAAATACATCTTTTGCAATTTCATCATTGTCAAATGACTGTTTTAATTCAACAAGCGAAGAAACTAAATATCCTTTCCCCTTGTCACTCTTCTCATATTCTTCAATTGTCTCAATCACTTCCTCAGCTAAATTGGTAAAACCCATCAATCTTGCTTGATAGAAATGTGGAGTATATATAGATAAAGCTTCGCTAAACGATTCTACAAAAAAACGAGCTCTCCAATCAGGCAAATCCAATTTATCCCAGAATCCTTGATCAAAAATCTTCATAATTTCCTTTCATGTTCAACGAGTTGGGCGCTGACCTGACGGTTTTCGATCAGGTTTAGCGACCTGGATATGCCATGCCTTCCGGCTGCTTCCTTAAAGATTCAAGTAAAGACAGCACGTCCTGCCGAACTCTTTCCTCTTCTTCTTGTTTGAAGTCGGTCAGATCATATCTACGGCCATTGTGCAGTAACTCCCAAACATATCTCTCTATTGCGTGAAGGAAACAAAGCATTTCCTCAATTTCTCCAATGTTTGTCTTACTGAAGAGAAGGCTAGCGTCTTCAATATATTTGAGGTCTTTGTGGGCAAATATCTTGTGACGTAGTGGTTTGTAAATGGTTCTATAAATTTCTTCCCACTTCACAACTTCTGTTTCGAGGCAAGCGAAGTCATCTGCATCAGGTTCGTATGCGCTCGCTATATAATCGTCAAGCCATTCAGGCTCAGACCCACCTCCGCACTTACGGACGCGAAGCGCTGTTTTTGAAAATTCCGCTATATTTTCTTTGCATTCCTTCAACAAGTTATAGATTGAGAATGAATCCTTATCTTTGTCAAATATGCGGCCTAAGCATATGAAAAATGTGCATTGAAGTGAGTGTGTAATAACCCGCCATGACAACGGGGTCTTGTTCAGCGCGGAAAGATAGCCCTTGTCCTCAGCAGCAAGATTGTTAATCGACTTCCATGCGTAAAAACTTTGCGTAACGAGATGCACTTCATTGCGATAGTGCGTCAATATTTCTTCTATCAATCTCATATTTCCTTTTTAAATATTTGGGGTGTATGAATCGATATAGGTTTTGTTGCAGTTTGTTCTTTTCCCCCAGCAACATGGGTAAGCACGCGCCATTTCTTTTCCTGCTTGCTTAAAAATTATGACTTTTTTACCAGAATTTGGACCTTTGCCAGTGATTGCGGAGTTGGCCGTGAAATCTTTGCCGCCTGGTGTTTGGTATATCTTTCCAGGTTCTTCGACGATTGAGGCGTATGCCTCGTCAAAAGTTTTTCTATTTCTGACTGATTCGAAATGAGGCTGAACAGTGGGTCTTTTCATATTCGCCTTTTTATGCATAACGTTTCGGCAGTTGACCCGCCATCCCGGCTTTTTCGGGCAGGCGGTGTCAAACTGACTGGTTGGACGTCTATTCGATGTACAGGTCGATTACAGCATGTTTACGTTCTTGGACTAAATTAGGGACACTTCCCCCATTTAATAGTTCAACCCATTCACAGAGCCACTCCCCTGTTACTGCCATGACTTCATCTCAAGAAACTCTCTCCCCATATAACTGAGCTTCGACTAAATTAGGGACATTTCCCCCATTTAATAGTTCAACTCATTCGCAGAGCCACTCTCATGTTACTGCCATGCCTTCATCTCAAGAAACTCTCTCCCCATATAACTGAGCTTCGGTCGCCCCTTTTCCATAACAACCAAATCCAACTTCACCAGTGCCCGGACACTGTCCGCGGCCTGCACCCTGCCCAGCGCCCGCATGCGCGATGTCACTACAGAGGCATCACGGGTAGCCAGCCCCTGCAGCAGCCCAACCGAGGCGCTTAGCTCCGCTTCCTGCAGGCCGTGCCAGAGCCACCTACTGCCGAAGATTGCCCCGTAGGAGTCCAGGATCAGGTGAGCAAAGGCCACCGCAAAACCGAGACCGATATGGGCCCGGTCAATGTCGTCCCGGATGGTGAACGGATCATCCATCAACAGTGGCCCGGCTGTCCACCCCAGGTAGTAATCGTCCCTGGGCTCGTAGGCGTGGCCGACACAGCCCAGCATCCCCAGGGCCAGCAGAAGATAAAGCGGCCAGAACCACCCCGGGTGGGTCTGGGCCAGCGGCGTGGCATAGGAGAGGGTAAGGATGCCGCAAAAGAGACCACCGGCTACCAGCAGCCAGGTGGTGCCGTCGTCCTGCTGTAGATACTGATCCTTGGGCCGCAGAAAATATGAGGCCGCCATGAACGCCAGACAGAGGTTGGCCCCGGTGACAAACGACAGCCGGTAGCCCAGGTGGTCGATCAGCGGCAGATCGACCAGCGCCAGGGCAAAGAGCAGCATGATGATGAAGAGCGCCACCGCCAGCGGTGTCAGCAGCACCGTCAGGACGGCAAACAGGAGCGCATCCTGCCTCTTTGTGGCGCAGAGATCCCGCAGTCTGGTGCGGAGGGCCCGGTCGAGCCTCTGTTGTTCCGTCAGTTCAGCCATGTAACTTACTTACCCGGGCACAGGGTCGTCTCGTCGACAATGGCACCCTTTTGCTTCAGGGCGTCGCAGGTCAGCGACAATCTGATCTCGCCGTACCGCTGTGTCGTGATGTCAAAGCCAGATCCAATGGTAAACGCCGCTTGCCGTACATCTGCCCCCCTGAAGTCTGCGCCGGCCAGCTTGGCATCGACAAAATTGGTCTGATCGAGCTTGGCGTTGCGAAAGACGACCCCCTCCAGGGCGACATTAGACATATCGGCATAGGAAAGGTCGGCATAGGACAGGTCCACGTTCTTCAGCGTCGCCCCTGCGAAGGCGGCGGAGACCATCTTGGCGCCTGAAAAGTTGGAATCCGTGATGGTGGCGCCGGTGAATCTGCCCTTGTTGACATTGGTCCGGGACATATCGGTCTTGTTGAAGATTGTTCCCCTGAACCGGCCGTTGTGGATGTAGGCCTTGGTCAGTCGGGTGTTGGTCAGATCGGCCTTGTCCATGACCGCCTCATCGATGCTGGCCTTTTCGAGGTTCGCACCGGTCAGGTTCGCCCCGGTGAAGTTGCACTGACCACAATCATTGATCGTGGCCCCTGCCAGGTTGGCATTGATAAAGCTGGATTCGTCCAGCTTTACATCCGCAAGATCAGCACCCTTGTAGTCGACGTTTGAGAAATCGCACTTCTCGCACTCGCCCTTCATGCGAACGGCCTGCAGGTCCAGGGCAAGTGCCGGTATGGCTGAGAGGTGCGCCGCGAGGATAATGCTCGATATAATGGATGTGGTTTTCATCTGCCCTCCTTAAGGTTCAATTGGTAAGCCTCGCCTGACCTGTAGGTCCGATCCGTCACTTTCGCTTGTAGGCGACGATTGCTCCAGCCTCGATGCGGACCGAGGGGGAAAGCACCGAACTCAGGTGGGCCTTTACCCACACCCTGGATTTCTCGTTGGCAGCGATCGCCTCGGAAAGCGACTTGAAAACGGTGATGGACATCATCGCACCGTCTCCCAGATCGATCCAGAGATACTCAATGAAACCGGGCAGTGCCGATATGAGCGGCACAAAGATTTCATCCACCTTTTTCGCCGCGGCCTCCTGGTCCTTCACCCCTTCATAGCGCCTCACTGTAGCAAACATGTTCGTCCTCCGTATCTCTGCGGGGTCTGTTGTCTCACCGTGTACAGAATCACGTATGAATTATGAAGTATGAAGTATGAAATGAATCGGACGGCAATTATTCGGGGTGAAGAGTGAATCTTGAAACTCATCCCTCATCCCTCATAATGTGCCGGTCACGATTTGCCCTCAAGTTTCCTGATATCTGCCTTCAATTGGTCGATCTTTGTCAGGAGTTCAGGCCGCGGGTCCTGGTTCAGGATAAACTGGTTCGGCTGGCCGGTGATGGCGCAGGTACCCACGTTGGCCCGGGCCTGGGCGATCTGTTCTTCGACCTGCTGGAGCCCTTGCTCGTATGCGGCCAGCTCTGCCTTCTTGTTGGCAATCAGTTCCTGATTGTTCTCCGCCGATATCCCGATGGAGCTGAACGCCGCGTTGCCCTTGGCATAGGAGTAGCCGAAATATGCGATGCAGGCGATCAGGGCGGCAATGAATATGGTGCCGATGGGGAGCGAGGAACCACCTGAACCCGCTGTCCTGCGGGGGGGCGCAGGTGGTGCGGCGCCCTGGTAAACGGAGCGTTGAGATGCCTTGGCATAGGCCACCTGGCAGGCGGGGCACTGCCATTCCGGGGCGATGTCCTCCTGCTTTCGGATATATCCACAGCTAGGGCATCGCATAGCCGGTTACCTTTCTTTTAACGGTAATTATGGAGGTTGCAGACTGTAACTCAGCCGTCATCTCTTCGTCGCAGACTCTGTTCTGTCGCTGTCTCGTTATCGGGTCCTCACGGGACCACGGGAACGGGTTCTTCAGGTGGAGCCTCTCCCGACAATGCCGGCCGCGGACTGGATCGGTGCTGTTGACAGGCGCCGTTTCAACTCCTGGGCCTCCCGCTGCTCCTGCTTCAGCTGCGCTTCACGCTGTACCCGCTCCTGTACCTCGCGGACTCTGCGTTCCTGCGCCTCCCTGAACTCGACGGTCTGCCGCTGGCGGGCCCGATCCCGTTCCTCCCGCTCGAACTCAGCCAGATGCCTGCGGGACTGTTCCAGCGAATCCCGCACCTCGGGGTTAAGGGTAGTGATGTCGTCCCGGCGCTGCACCTTGACCTTCTTCGACTGGGGGACGCTGACCGGGTTGTCGCTGAAGTGCATGATCCCCTGGCTGTCGGTCCAGTGATAGGTCTCGGCACGGGCCGTGACGCTGCACGCCACAACGGCTGCCAAGCTTGCTGAAACTACTGCCGTTATCAGTCGCATAGCTCTCTCCAGAGGATCATTTCTTCCCTTCCCCGGCGTGTGTCGTCGGGATGTTGAACAGCAGCCCCTGGTTGTTGCCGCTGGTCAGCACATCGGGCATCTTGCCGTTCCACTTGGCGATCTGGTCGCGCATGATCTTCAGCCGTTCCCACTCAAGCAGGCGCGGTTCCAGGGAGGATGCCAGTGCCCGGTTGGCGGCGGCCTCGCCCTCGGCAATGGCGATCTTCTTCTTGGCCTCGGCCTGGGCGGCCCGCACCTCGTTCTCTACCTGGATAGACTTCTGGATCGCCTGGGTCTTGGCGTTGACCGCCTCCAGCAGTGCCTGGGGCGGGCGGAGCGAGCCGATCAGACCGAACTGCTGGATGTTGACCCCGAACTGACGCACGTTCTCGTTGAGTGCTTTTCCCACCAGCTGGAGGAACTCCTCTTTCTTGGAGCCGTTGATGTCGTCGAAGTTGTATTCGGAACCGATGTTGGCGACGATGTTGCGGGTGGTGTCCCGCAGGAAGCCGTGGGTAAAGCTGTCGATGTTGTCGGCGCGGAACTTGGTGTAGAACTCCGGAACCCGGGTCGCATCCAGCTGATAGCTGACGGCCACGTCGATGTTGACCGGCACCGAGTCCTTGGTGTTAAAGGTCAGCTCTTCATTGACCGACTTTCCTTCTGCCTTGTCGTGGGTCCAGGCGACCCGCTGGATGAAGGTAGGGTAGACGACGATGGACGACTGGATCGGGTTGTAGAAGATGAAGCCGGTGACGATGTTCTCGCGGGTGATCCCCTTGTTCACCAGGCGGTTGATCTTGATACCGGTGTAGCCCGGCTCGATGACCTTCCAGGAGAAGAGCAGGCCCCGCACCAGGGGCAGGGCGAAGAGGATGACGATGAAGATGATCAGATATTTTACTTTACCTTTCAGTTTATCGATCAGCTTGTTTGAGTCCGGCAGATTGATTTCCAGATTACTCATGATTTCCTCCTATGGTTACAGTCATCGATAGCTTCATACAAGTCAGATATAGACACAGGCCTCAGACACCGACCAGCAGCAGGTCCAGCGCCTTGGAAAATACCGGGCTGAACAGGTAATCCATGGCTCGCCACGCTGCCAGCAGAAACAGGAACTGGTAGGTGTTCTGGTGGAGCAGGGAGACATACCGGGATGCCAGGTCCTCCGGCAGCAGCAGCGGCAGGGCGCCGCTCCCGTCGAGGGGGGGCAGGGGCAGCAGGTTGAACACCAGCAGGAGCAGGTTGAGGGTGAACATGATGCTGAGCAGGGTGGTGAAGCCGGCCAGGGAACCATTCGCCATCGGCACCACCAGCTGCGAAAATGAGATCTCCTCCGCCAGGTTGAAGTAGCCGAGTCCCAATCCGGCGCGGATGGCTATCCCCGCCAGTAGCACCAGGATCAGGTTGGCCCCCGGGCCTGCCAGTGACATCAGTGCCGAGCGTTTCGGATACCGTTCCGCCCAGTAGGGATCATAGGGGGCGCTGGCCCAGCCCAGCATCCAGCCGCCGGCAAAGAAGGAGATGAGCGGCACCAGTACGGTGCCGAGCGGCTCGCGGCGCACATGGGGAAGGGGATTGATACTGACCTGCCCCTCGTGGTACGCGGTGGGATCCCCCAGTTTGAGCGCCGCAAAGGCGTGGGCCGCTTCGTGACAGGTGGTGGAAAAGAGAAAGGCGACATACCAGATCAAGCCGAAGGTTACCTGCTCCACGGGGGCACTCCAATCGATGAGTAACTGGGGTTACGTAATCTGCTGTATTCCGGGATCGGGCTTCAGTATGCCCCGGCCGGCTGTCCCTGGTACTGCGAATCACTGAAGGCCAACAGCGGCAGGAAGATCATCGGCAGCAGGAAGATCCCCACCCCGAACAGTTCGCTGCGTCCGAAGCGCTTGGCCAGGGAGAGCATGGCCAGCAGGTAGATGGCTGCACCCACCAGCGGGACGAACAGCAGCAGAAACCACCACCACGGTTTGCCGGCCACCACCATCAGGATGTACATGTTGTAGATCGGGATCAGGCATTTCCAGCCGGCCTGGCCGGCCCGCTCGAAGATGATCCAGTTGGCCACGATGATCAGGATGCTCACCACCAGCACGAGCAGGATCAGCACCATCGGGAAACCGCCACCCGGTTGCTGCAAGACATCAGCCTGTTTCGCACTCCGCTGCACCGCCGCCAGATCCTTCTGCATCTCGGCCGCCTTCTTCAAAAGCTCCGGATCCTTTTTCGTGATCGCCTCGGTCATCATGGCCGCCACCTCCTGCTTCCGGCGGTCCAGTTCGGCCTTGTCGGGGGGAGCCGGTGCATCGGCCGGTGCCGGTTGGGCCGCCGCCGGGGTGGCGGCCTCTTTTGCCGCCGGAGTCGGGGTAGGGGCGGCAGGC
>CAZSTJ010000081.1:0-13504 GCA_964609805.1 uncultured Geobacter sp.
CCGTTGTCCACGTAGAACGGCAGGAATTTGCCGGCATCATCGCGGGAGAGGCCGAAGGTCGTCTGGGTCAGGTCGTTGGTGCCGAAGGAGAAAAACTCCGCCTCACCGGCGATCTCGTCGGCGGTCAGGGCGGCCCGGGGAAGCTCGATCATGGTGCCGATCAGGTATTCGACCTTGACGCCGTAGCGGGCGATGGTCTCATCACAGATGCGTACGGCATTCTGCTTGAGTACCGCCAGTTCCTTGACCGTGGCAATCAGCGGAATCATGATCTCCGGTACGATGGAGTACCCTTCGTTCTTCACCAGTTCACAGGCAGCCTCCATGATGGCCCGCACCTGCATGTCGTAGATCTCCGGATAGGTGATGCCGAGGCGGCAGCCGCGGTGGCCGAGCATGGGGTTGAACTCGTGCAGGGTCTCGATCTTGTGCTTCACCGAGTTGACCGTTACCTTCATGGTTTTGGCCAGTTCCTCGATATCACGTTCCTCCTGGGGAAGGAACTCGTGCAGCGGCGGGTCCAGCAGGCGGATGGTGACCGGCAGCCCCTTCATCTCGCGGAAGATCCCGATGAAGTCGCCTTTCTGCATCGGCATGATCTTGGCCAGAGCGCGCTCGCGCCCTTCCAGCTCCTCGGAAAGGATCATCTCGCGTACGGCGGCGATACGCTCGGCGTCAAAGAACATGTGCTCGGTGCGGCAGAGGCCGATCCCCTCGGCCCCGAACTCGCGGGCAACCTTGGAGTCGTGGGGGGTGTCGGCGTTGGTGCGGACCTTCATGGTGCGGAACTTGTCCACCCATCCCATCAGGATGCCGAAATCGCCGGTCAGCTGCACCGGTACGGTCGGTACCGCACCCAGCATGACCTCACCGCTGGAACCGTCCAGGGTGATGATGTCACCACGCTTGACGACGACACCATTCTTGGCGGTGAAGGTCTCGGCACTGTAGTCTACTTTGATATCGCCGCAGCCGGCCACGCAGCATTTGCCCATGCCGCGGGCAACGACCGCTGCGTGGGAGGTCATGCCGCCGCGGGCGGTGAGGATCCCCTGAGCGGCGTGCATGCCGTGGATGTCCTCGGGCGAGGTCTCAATACGGACCAGGATGACCTTCTTGCCGATCTTGGCCTCTGATTCGGCCTCGTCGGCAGTAAAGACAACCTCGCCGGAAACGGCGCCGGGGGATGCCGGCAGGCCCTTTGCGATGATGGTCTTGACGGCCTTGGGATCCAGAGAGGGGTGCAGCAGCTGGTCCAGCTGGGCAGGGGCCACACGCAGGACAGCGGTCTTTTCGTCGATCAGCCCTTCCTTCACCATGTCAACAGCGGTTTTGATAGCGGCCGGTGCAGTGCGCTTGCCGTTACGGGTCTGCAGCATGTAGAGCACACCGGTCTCGATGGTGAATTCGATGTCCTGCATGTCCTTGTAATGTTTTTCCAGGATCTCGCGGATCTTGACCAACTGGCCGTAACATTCCGGCATGACCTCTTCCATGGAGGGAAGTTTGCCGTCCTTGTCCTTGACGCGGTTGATCGGCTGGGGTGTGCGGATGCCGGCCACGACGTCCTCGCCCTGGGCATTGACCAGGAACTCGCCGTAGAAGTAATTTTCGCCGGTGGAAGGGTCGCGGGTGAAGGCCACGCCGGTGGCGCAGTCGTTACCCATGTTGCCGAAGACCATGGACTGGACGTTAACGGCGGTGCCCCATTCGGCCGGGATGTTGTTGAGTTTGCGGTAGGTGATGGCGCGCTGGTTCATCCAGGAACCGAACACGGCGCCTACCGCCCCCCAGAGCTGCTCCTGGGGATCGTCAGGGAAGGGCTTGCCCAGCTCCTCGAACACGGCGGCCTTGAACTTGCCAACCAGTTCCTTCCAGTCGGCGGCGGTCAGGTCAGTATCGAGATGGACCCCTTTCTGTTCCTTCTTCTGCTCCAGCAGGTGGTCCAGGATGTCCTTTTCCATCCCCATGACGACGTCGGAGTACATCTGTACGAAACGGCGATAGGCATCGTAGGCGAAGCGTTCGTCACCGCTCTGGGCGATGATCCCCTGCACGGTGGTGTCATTGAGGCCCAGATTGAGGACCGTATCCATCATGCCGGGCATGGAGGCGCGGGCGCCGGAGCGGACGGAAACCAGCAGCGGATTGCTGGCATCACCGAACTTCTTGCCCATCAGGTTTTCTATCTTCTGGAGATTTTCAGCGACTTCGGCGGTGAGTGAGGCGGGATACTGCTGGTTGTTCTTGTAAAACTCGGTACAGACTTCCGTTGTAATGGTAAAACCGGGCGGGACCGGCAGGCCGATACTGGACATCTCGGCCAGGTTGGCCCCTTTACCGCCCAGCAGGTTTTTCATATCGGCCCGACCCTCTGCCTGGCCATTCCCGAAGAAATACACAAACTTCTGCGCCATGGTACTGCCTCCTCTGTCGTAGATAACGCTTGAGCGCTTTACACTCGCTAAAAACGTTTATTCATAGTAAAAATAACAGGTTACGGAGTCAGACTATAGCGCAGATTTTAAAAATGACAACATAATATTCATCACTGCAGCAATCTTATTTTGTGTCCCAGCTGGTTATGTCGGCGTTCTTGCCGTCGCCCCCCTTGGCGCCGTCTGAGCCGTAGGAAAAGAGATCATAGTCCCCATGCTCGCCCGGCGAGACATACAGGTAGTCGTTTCCCCAGGGGTCCTTCGGCACCTTTTTACTTTCCAGGTAGCCGCCGTCCTTGTAGTTCTTCGGTATGGCTCCGACCGTCGGCTTTGTGATCAGCGAGTTCAGCCCCTGTTCTGTAGAAGGATAGACGCCGTTATCCAGCTTGAACAGCTTGAGCGCGGTCTCGATGTTCTTGATCTGGACCCTGGCATCGGCAACCTTCGCGTCGTCGGTTCGTCCCATGAGCTTCGGCCCGACCAGGGCCGCCAGTAGTGCCAGGATGACGATAACCACCATGATTTCGATCAGGGTAAAACCGTTAGTGTTAGTGATCCGTTTCATCGGGAATAGTCCTCCGTTGGTGTGATGATTCGAGGAGATGAATGTTACATGAAGGGTCCGGGAGGGACAAGGGTTTTCGCCCTCACACAATTTATCGCAAAAGAACCAGCCGTTGCCCCAATTGCGGTAGTGTTAGGGATGATTATGAGTTTAGAAATTAAAAAATCGAATGAATACAATGTGTTGATTTGAGTATGCCGGTTGGCACAGGATGTGAAATGTTTACAAGCAAGCGATTTTGAGTATATAACCAAACCTGCCTTCGGGCAGAAACAACCAACAACAAGGAGAACGTAATGAAAAAGACTGTTATCGCCCTGATTGCCCTGGTAGCCTTCGCCGGCACCGCTTTTGCCGCTGACGTGATTGATCTGCCTGCTAAGAACGGCAACATCAAGTTCCCGCACAAAAAACACCAGGAAATGCTGAAGGACTGCAAGAAGTGCCATTCCGGAGCCCCCGGCAAGATTGCCGAACTGGGCAAGGACTGGGCACATAACACCTGCAAGAAGTGCCATGCCGAAGGCGGCAAAGGCCCCACCAAGTGCGGAGAGTGCCACAAGAAGTAATCCGGTGATACCGGTCGAACCAAAAGGGCAGCGCATAAGCGCTGCCCTTTTTTTATGCGGTGCCGGTGAGGCGGTAGCCGGTGGAATCGCTGGTGAGAAATCCTTCCCGTTCCATGGCATCAAGGTTGCTGCTCACCTGATGCAGATCCCCGTCAACCCGCAGAGCCAGTTCTGCGGCCGTCAACCCCGGATGTTCCATCGCCTCGCGCAGCAGGCGGCTGCGCAACTGGCGGTTCGATCCCTCAAAACGGGACTGGCGGACATGGTGCCGGCTGCGCCGTCCCGGATTGGGATGCAGGCTTTTGAGATGTACCCCGTAATCCATCAGGGCATAGTACCATTGGCGCGGTTGCTGTGCATCCAGGGTTGCGGCGACCAGCGGCATGATCTCGCGATCGTTGATCCCTTCCCGGTCATGAAAGAAAAAATGGATGAATACGGTGCGGATATTGGTCTCGATCAGCGGTTCGGCAATGTTGAAGGCAAAAGCTGCCACGGCCCTGGCGGTGTAGGGGCCGATGCCGGGCAGGGTCACCAGTTCGGGGATGGATGCGGGAAACAGCCCGTTATGCCGGTTTACAATCTCCTGGGCGCAGCGCTGCAGGGCGATGGCCCGGCGATTGTAGCCCAAGCCTTGCCAGGTCCGCAGCAACAGCTCCAGCGGTGCCGCGGCAAGAGTTGCGAGGTCGGGGAATTCCGCCATAAACAGGGCGTATTTGGTCCGCACCCGTTCCACCTGGGTCTGTTGGAGCATGATCTCGGAAACAAGGATAGCGTAGGGATCGTTGGTTTCCCGCCATGGCATGGGGCGGGGGTGGGTGTGATAATGGTTCAGGATGCTGGTGCGGAACCGCCTGATCTCTGCAGCAGTCAGTGTTCCTCTGGTATGATAGCGTTCCGTTAACCCTGCCGGATCAAGCAATCTCTGCCTTCCACGGATCAAGGGCTGCCAGGGCGCGCTCGGCGAGCAGCTGACGCTTCTCTTTTTTCTTAACCCTGCCGGGCAGTTCCGGAAACAGCCCGTAGTTGACGTTCATGGGCTGGAAGTGCCGGGCATCGGCGTTGGTGATGTGTCCGACCAGTGCCCCGAGGGCCGTCTCAGGCGGTGGCAGCAGAGGTGTTTCTCCCTGTGCCAGCCGGGCAACGGCAATACCGGCCAGGAAGCCGCTGGCGGTGGACTCCACATACCCCTCGACGCCGGTGATCTGGCCGGCAAAGATGACCCGCGGATCGCTTTTCAACTGCTGGGTCGGCAGAAGCAGGGCGGGGGAGTTGATGAAGGTGTTGCGGTGCATGGAGCCGAGGCGGACGAATTCAGCCCCTTCGAGGCCTGGAATGGTGCGGAAGACCCGACGCTGCTCGCCGTAGGTCAGTTTGGTCTGAAAACCGACCAGGTTGAACATGCTCTTCTCGCGATTCTCTGCCCGTAGCTGGATCACGGCATGGGGATCGCGTCCGGTGCGGGGGTCGGGCAGCCCGACCGGTTTCATCGGCCCGAAACGGAGGGTGTCGATGCCGCGTTCGGCCAGGGTCTCCACCGGCATGCACCCCTCGAAGTGAATGACCTTCTCAAAGTCGCGGCTGGGCACCTTCTCGGCCCGGTTCAGCTCATCGACGAAACGGGTGTATTCCTCTTCGTTCATCGGGCAGTTGAGATAGTCGGCACCATCTCCCTTGCCGTAGCGGGAGGCGGCAAAGACCTTGCTCATGTCGAGTGATTCGGCGGAGACAATGGGGGCAATGGCGTCGTAGAAATAGAGCCGGTCACCGACCAGCCGGCCGAGGGATTCGGCCAGGGTGTCGCTGGTCAGGGGGCCGGAGGCGATGATGACGAACCCATCGGCAGGGATATTGCTGCATTCGCCCCTTTGAAGGGTAATGAGCGGTTCTGCGGTAATCTTGGCCGTAATGAAGTCTGAGAACAGTTGGCGATCGACCGCCAGCGCCCCGCCGGCAGGGACACGGCACGCCTCTGCAGCCTCCATGATCAGTGAATTGCAGCGGCGCAACTCCTCCTTGAGGAGTCCCACGGCGTTTGCCAGGCCATCACCTCGCAAGGAGTTGGAACAGACCAGTTCTGCCAGCCCCGGCAGATGATGGGCCGGGGAATAATGGTCAGGTTTCATCTCGTGCAGAACGGTCGGAATCCCCCTGCGGGCCAGCTGCCAGGCCGCCTCGCAGCCGGCAAGGCCGCCGCCGATAATGCTTATTCGCTCTGCCAGTCGCAACCTTCTTTCGGGCATTTCAGGAACTCACCCTTTTTCTTGTAGACCTTCTTGACGACGAGCGGGAAACCGCATTTCGGGCAGGGCTGCTCCACCGGCAGATCCCAGAGGGCGAATTTGCACTGGGGATAGCGGTTGCAGGAGTAGAACATCTTGCCGTAGCGGGATTTCTTCTCGGTCAGCTCCCCTTCCTTGCATTCGGGGCAGACCACGCCGGTCCCCTTCGGCTTCACCAGCGGCTGGATATTCTTGCAGCCGGGATAGGCGGAACAGGCAAGGTACTTGCCGTAACGGCCATCCTTGATCAACATCGGGGCGCCGCACTTTTCGCATTTTTCCTCGGATACGACCGGCTCGGCCGCTTCCGGTGCGTTCTCCTGCTCGATGTTGCGGGTATACTTGCACCCCTCTTTGAAACCGGAGCAGGCGATGAACTTACCGCGCTTGCCCAGTTTGACCACCAGCGGCTGACCGCATTCCGGGCATTTTTCATCCGTGGCCTCGGTGGTCAGGTCCGATTTGCTGACCTCGCCGTCTTTCTGCTTCAGCAGGGAGATAAACGGCTCCCAGAAGGTCTTCAGAAGCGGTTTCCACTGCTTTTCGCCACGGGAAACCTGATCCAGTTCCTCTTCCAGTCCGGCGGTGAAGTTGTAATCCACGTATTGGGAAAAGTGGGCCACCAGCAGATCGCTGACCACCATCCCCACGTCCTCCGGGAAGAAGCGCTTCTTCTCCAGGCGGGCGTACTTGCGCTCCACCAGGGTGTTCATGATGGAGGCATAGGTAGAGGGGCGGCCGATGCCGTACTCCTCCAGGGTCTTGACCAGGGTTGCCTCGGTGTAGCGGGGGGGGGGCTGGGTGAAGTGCTGTTCCGGCAGGACCTCGTGCAGGTTCAGCGGAGCACCCTCGGTCATGGCCGGCAGCAGTCCTTCCTTCTCCTCGTCCTGATCGTCCAGCCCCTCGATATACAGTTTCATGAAGCCGGGGAAGCGGATGACGGTACCGGCCGCGCGCAGGCCGCAACGCTGTGCAGCGGCGAAGGGGCCACCCGCCGGTGACGTGGCCAAGTCTGCGGCGATGTCCACGGAGGTCTGATCCAGCAGGGCCTCAGCCATCTGGCAGGCCACGGTGCGCTTCCAGATCAGTTCGTACAGCTTATGGAGGTCCGGCGTCAGATATTTCTTCAGCTCCGCCGGGGTTTTGGCGATGTAGGTCGGTCGGACCGCTTCGTGGGCTTCCTGGGCGTTCTTGGTCTTGGTTTTGTAGAAACGGGGCTTGGTCAGCGCATACTCTTTACCGTAGGCAACGGAGATGACGTCATGGGCTTCCTTCAGCGCCTGTGCCGAGAGATTGACGCTGTCGGTACGCATGTAGGTGATCAGACCGACGGTGCCGTCTTCGCCGATGTTCACCCCCTCGTAGAGTTTCTGGGCCGTGGACATGGTCTTCTTGGCCGAAAAACCGAGCTTGCGCGATGCCTCCTGCTGCAGGGTCGAGGTGGTGAAGGGGGGGGCAGGCGTCCGTTTTTTCTCGGTTTTGGTGATTCTGGCCACCGAGTAGCGCCCTGTCTGCAAGGCGACCTTCAGGCCGGCTGCAATCTCCTCCGAGGGGATGTCGAACTTGCCGAGTTTCTTCCCGCCGACCTCCACCAGTCCGGCCTTGAACTCCTGCCCCGGGGCGACCCCGAGGCGCGCAGCCACGGTCCAGTATTCCTGCTCCACGAAGGCCTGGATCTCTTTTTCCCGTTCGCAGAGGAGGCGCAGGGCAACCGACTGGACCCTGCCGGCCGACAGGCCGTAACGGATCTTTTTCCAGAGGAAGGGGGAGAGGTTGAAGCCGACCAGGTAATCAAGTACCGAGCGGGCCTGCTGGGCATCAACCAGTTCCGTTAGAATGGCACGCGGATTCTGGACGGCATGGATAATGGCATCTTTGGTGATCTCGTGGAAGACCACCCGCTGAATCTCGAGATCATTCTTTTTCTTGTCCAGTCCCAGGGCCGCCAGGAGATGCCAGGAGATGGCTTCTCCCTCGCGGTCGGGGTCAGTTGCCAGCAGCAGTCGGTCGGCGTCCTTGAGGGCCTTCTTGATGGCGTCGATATGCTTCTTGCTCTCGGGGAGCACATGATACTTGGGCTCGAAACCCTTTTCGATATCCACCGAACCCTGCTTGCTCGGGAGGGCGCGGACATGGCCGAAGGAGGCCAGGACCTTGTAATCCGGTCCGAGGAATTTTTCGATGGTCTTAGCCTTGGCAGGCGATTCGACAATAACCAGGTTGTGCGACATATCTATCGGGTTTCCTTAGTGATTCAGCGTGGTGTCAGCTGATGGAGTAATGGGAGCCGGGAAGCGGCTGCACCGCCCCCTTGAGTTCAAGGTGAAGTAACATAGAGGAAACCTCTCCGGCTGTCAATTCAGTTTGGGTAATGATGTCATCCACGTGCAGGGGGGAGCGGGCCAATAGTTCATAAATGGCCGCCTCCTTCGGCGTCAGGGAGAAGGTGCGGACCTTAGCATCCGCCTGGCCTTTTTCACCTGAGGCGGCATGCCCGGGGATATCCTCCAGGATGTCGTCGACACAGTCCACGAGCTTGGCCCCCTGTTTGATCAGGCGGTTGCTGCCGCGGCTGGTGGCAAAGCTGATGTTGCCGGGAACCGCATAAACGTCCCGGCCGTGCTCCAGGGCAAACTGGGCCGTGATCAGGGATCCACTGTTTTCTGCGGCCTCCACCACCAGCACCGCACGCGAAAGGCCGCTGATGATCCGGTTGCGCCGGGGGAAGTTCTCGGCCAGCGGCAGGGTGCCCAAGGGGAACTCGGAAACCAGGGCACCTTTTTCGGCCATCTCTTCAAACAGTTTCCGGTTCTCCGGTGGATAGATCTTGTCGATACCGCATCCCAGGACACCGATGCTGCGACCGCCGCCGGCAAGTGCCCCCTTGTGGCCGGCGGTATCCACACCGCGGGCCATGCCGGAAATAACCGTAACACCATGGCGGGTCAACGCTTCGGCAAGTCGGGCAGCGGTCTGGAGACCATAGGCGGTGGCGCGCCGTGACCCGACAATCGCCACAGCGGGTTCACTGCTCTTCAATTCACCGCGGACGTACAGGAAGGGGGGCGGGTCCGGTATCTCGAACAGTGACTTGGGGTACTCTGCCGAGGTGAAGGTCACCAGGCGGGCGCCGCTGGCGGCGAGCCGGGCGCACTCATCTTCGGCAAAGGTGCGCCACCTGCCGCAGGTGATCGCTTCTATCGTGGCACCGGTGACCCCTTTGACGGCGCCGAGTCTCGCTGCCGATGCCGAGAGGGCATCTTCAGGGGTGTCGAAATGTTCCAGCAGGCGTCGGAAGGTGACATTGCCGATGCCGGCGATGGATTTCAGCCCTATCCAGTATCGATCACTCATCGGTAGATTCGCTCTCCTGCTTGTGGATAAAAAAAGACCGGCCTGCAGCCGGTCTTTTTTGTACGGGAAAAGATGAAGTTACTTCGGGCTGCTCACCAGCCGGTCACCCCGGTAGATGGCGTCGATGCTCTTGACGACCAGAGCGGTCGCGGTCCTTTTACCTGTTTCCAGGATGACCAGCGCTCCGAGCAGCTCCTGGGGGAGTTTCTCATTATTACCGGTGGTTGCGGTCCCGTCCATGGTGACGTCACGGACCACGTAGAGCATGTTGCCCGGCTCGGCGCCATGGGCGCTGCCCAGATCGATATAGACGATATCACCGGTGGCAATGATACTGATGCCACTGTAACTGTCGACGATATATCCTTTCAGCTCCTTGGATGCCATCTTGAGAGGGATTTCACGTCGTTTGTCGCCCCGGGCGGGGAGTAGGTACGAACCGGGGGTGATCTCCTGATTCGTCTTGATGATGATGGCCCGGGAGGATGCCTTTTCGATGTCGGTCAGCTGGATCGTCCCCAAGGGGGTGATCTTGACCCCGAGGATTTCATTGCTGACCGGGTGGCTTACATTGCCGTCCTTGCGAAACACGGAGAACTTCTCGCCCCCCTTGACGCCCCGCTTGCTGCCGATGTCGGTGTAGACAATATCGTCGTCGCCGCTAATATTGCGGTTATTGTGAATGCTGATGATGGTGCCGGCCGGTTTGGCATCATTCTCGAGGATGAATCCCTCGCTCCCCAGAACGGAGTAGGTCCGTTCCTTGGCTACTTCCGCCAGGGTTTCCGACGTGGCGACGGTGGCTCCCGATGCCGTGACTACCGGTTTTTTCGGCGCTGCCGGCTCATCTTTGGGAACGAATTCAAGCCGGTCCGGGTATACGCGGACCTTCTGGCCCGGATAGATGATGTGGGGGTTGGTGATCTGGCTGTTGTTCGACCACATATTCGGCCAGTACTTGGGATCCTTGATGAAACGTTCCGACAGCCCCCAGAGCGTATCGCCCTGTTTGATGACATAGATGGTCGGCTCATCCTGCTCGGCCGCAACCGCAAGGCAGGGGACAACCAGGGACAGTGCCAGCAACAGCAGCAGCTTCAATCTGGATTTCATGGTCACCTCAGTGCATCACTTTGTTGAGATATGGTACGGCAGCACAGGCTGCGGACATCAGTTTGCGGTAAGCCGCTCCCGGGCCTTGGAAGCGGCCGGACTGCTCGGGTACGACTTGATCAGGCTTTCGTAGATTGCCGTCGCCTTTTCCTTCTCCTTCATGGCGCTCAGGGTATAGCCCAGTTTCAGCAGGGCGTCGGGTGCCTTGGGGCTGTTCGGGTAACTCCCTGCCACCTTGAAGAAGATGTCCTTGGCCTTCGGGAGATCCGACATGCTGTAGTGACACTCGCCGATCCAGTACAGGGCGTTGGCGGTGTAGTCGCTCTGCGGGTTGTTCTTCATGAACGTTTCGAAGGCGGTGACCGCCTCGGCAAAATTATTGGCACTGTAGAGGCCGAACGCCTTGAGATACTCCGCAGGGGGGCCATTGTCCCTGATCTTTATCAGGGGTTCCTGGTTGACAACCTCCACCTTGGGGGTCGCCTTCTGCTGTGCAACCAGTGCGAGCCGGGCCTTCAGCTCGTCCTGCTCCTTACGGAGATCCCTGACCGATTCTTCAAGTCGCTTGATCTGTGCCGAGGCCGCTTTGGACTGGTCATCCCGGCTCCGTACCTGATCGGAGAGTTCGTTGGTCCGCAACTCGCTTTTCTTGGCCGATTGGAGCAGGTGCTCGACCTTTGCCTCGGTTTCGGTCTGACGCTTGATCAACAGGTCGTTGGAGGCGCACCCGGTCAGCGCGAGACATGAGACACACCATGCAATCCATCTGCTGCCGGATACCATATTTCCCCCATAATAAATAATTGTTTTTCACAATTAAAGCGATAACCCGTTATTTGTCAAGTGAAAGCTGCCTTCAGGCTAAGGTGGCGGCGCTTTTAACCCCTTACCGGATCGATGGTTTTGCCCGCCGTCCGGCGGGTGTCATGTTTCGGTTTGATTGACTCGTGTACTGTGCTACTATTCTCCCCCTTTCGTAACTTGAGATCTGTCGTAACCGAAGCGGAAACTCTACGTGACTACGCCCGAACTGCTGGCCCCGGCCGGCAATATGGAAAAACTGAAGATCGCCCTGCACTACGGGGCCGATGCCGTCTACCTGGGGGGGCACTCCTTCGGCCTGCGCAACATGGCCGATAATTTCTCCCTGAAGGAGATGGGGGTCGCCCTGGACCTCTGTCATCGCCAGGGGGTCAAGGCCTACCTTACGGTCAACAGCTACCCCCGCAACGATCAGATGACGGCCCTGGAGACCTACCTGCAGGAGGTTGCGCCGCTCCCCTTCGACGCCTACATCGTCGCTGATCCCGGGGTAATCGAGATGGTGCGCTCCCTCTCGCCCGACCGGGAATTACACCTCTCCACCCAGGCCAACACGATCAATCTGCATAGTGCCCGTTTCTGGCAGCGCCAGGGGGTCCGCCGCATCAATCTGGCCCGGGAGATGACCATGGACAATATCCGCGAGACGGTTGCCGCCGTCCCCGGTATGGAGTTCGAGGCCTTTGTCCATGGTGCCCTCTGCATCTCCTACTCGGGACGCTGTCTGATCTCCAGCATGCTCACCGGCCGGGATGCCAATCAGGGGGAATGCACCCATCCCTGCCGCTGGAGCTATCATCTGGTAGAGGAGCAGCGTCCGGGGGAGTACTTCCCGGTGGTGGAGGATGAAACCGGCACCTTTATCTTCAACTCACGCGACCTCTGTCTGCTGGAGCACCTGCCGGAATTGGTGGGTAGCGGTGTCGCCTCCCTGAAGATCGAGGGGAGGATGAAGGGGATCAACTACGTGGCCTCGGTGTTACGGGTCTACCGCCGGGCCCTGGACGATTACATGGCCGACCCGGCGGGGTGGCGCTGCCGTCCGGAATGGCTGGAGGAACTGGCCAAACTGAGCCATCGCGGCTACACCACCGGGTTCCTTTTCGGTGAGCCCCGGGCCGTTGGTCAGGAGTACGAATCGGCCTATATCCGCAGCCACGAGTTTGTCGGGGTGGTGCAGGAGGTGTTGCCGGATGGCCGGACCGTCGTGGCGGTACGCAACCGTATCTCGGTCGGCGATCAGTTGGAGCTGTTCGGTCCCTCCATGGGCTCGGGGCGGTTCGTCCTCGGTGCCATGGAGTTGCTGTCGGCAGAGGAGCGCAGCGAGGTTACGGTGGCGCACCCGAACCAGACCGTGGCACTTGTCCTCGATTTTCCGGTCGAACCGTTTGACCTGATCCGCCGGGAGAAGTCAACATGAGAGATTTTAAGGCCTATGCGCGAAACGCCTCCGACGGCTGGCTGCGGGACCTGCTCCTGCTGACGGCCGTTCTGGCGGTTCCTTTCTTCCAGTTCCTGGGGCAATTACCGCTGATCGACCCGGACGAGGGGCGTTACGCCGAGATTCCCCGGGAGATGCTGGAACGGGCGGACCTGATCACCCCGACCTTGAACTACGTCAAATACTTCGAGAAGCCGCCGCTCCTCTACTGGATCAACGCCGCCTCCCTCAAGATCTTCGGCCTGAACGAGTTTGCCGCCCGTTTTCCCTCGGCCCTCTGCGGTCTCCTGACGGTGCTGGCCACCTATATCATCGGCCGCCGTCTCTACGGTCGCCGTGCCGCCATCATCGCTGCCCTGATCCTGGGGACCTCGGCAGGATTCGTACTCCAGTCCCGCATCATCCTGACCGACATGCTGCTGACCTTCTGCCTGACGGGGGCGCTGGGCGCATTCATCGTGGCGGCACAGCGTGAGGGACGTCGATCACAGGGGCTTCCCTGGTATCTGTTCTATCTGTTCTGTGCCCTGTCAACCCTGGCCAAGGGGCTGATCGGGATCGTTTTTCCTGGCGGTATCATCTTTCTCTATCTGCTGGTCAGCCGGCGCTGGCACCTGTTGAAGGAGATGCGGCTTTTCAGCGGTCTCCTGCTGTATCTGGCCGTGACCACCCCCTGGTTCGTGGCGGTTTCAATGCGCAACCCGGAGTTTGCCCGTTTCTTCTTTATCCATGAACATTTCGAGCGATTCACCAGCACGGTGCACGGCCGCTACCAGCCCTTCTGGTTCTTTCTGCCGGTGCTGCTGGGGACCATGCTCCCCTGGTCATTCTTCATCCCCGGCGCTCTGGTGAGGGCCTGGCGTGACCGGCACCACGAGGAAGGGCGGACCGGCATCTACCTGTTGATCTGGACCCTGCTG
>CAZSTJ010000082.1:0-13494 GCA_964609805.1 uncultured Geobacter sp.
CTATCATCTGTGCCTGCAAGTAAAAGAACAAAAGCCAAAAAAAATGGCGAGAGAGGGATTCGAACCCTCGGTACGCTATTAACGTACACACGCTTTCCAGGCGTGCTCCTTCAACCGCTCGGACATCTCTCCGCAAAAGTGAATTGCTACTATAATTCAAGCAAAAACGTTTGTCCAGCTTTTCCTATGTTTTGAAATGGAGGCAGGATGATGCTACAGTTCCCGCCAGGGAGAACGAGATGAAAATCGGCATCATCACCGCCATGCCCGAAGAAACCCGGGCAATAATCACGGCCATTGGCGGGACAAAAACTACATCCACTGGCGGTGCGGTCAGATATAGAGCCAATCAGGCAGGACACGAGATAGTGATTGCCGAGGGGGGTATGGGGCCGGCCAACGCCACGGAGGCCGCTATGAGGCTGGTGGCGGAAACTCACCCCGATTTGTTGATCTCTGCCGGTTTCTGCGGCGGGATCAGGGACGGTCTCCGGGTGGGGGACGGGGTGCTGGCGGAACGTTTGGTGGTGGTATCCGCCGATGGCATAGAAGAGGTGCCGGTCAACGTTCATGATGCCGCGCGCCGCTTTGCTGAGGTGCATACTACCGGAGAATGCCGGTTGGTAAACGGCCTGTTCGCCACCACCCGGGTCATCATGGCCAAGGGGCAGCTTGCCGGCATGCTGCCGCCTGAGGCCCGATTCCCGGTCGTGGAGATGGAGAGCGGGGCCATCGCCCTGGTCGCCGCCGCGCACGGTATCCCGTTTATCGGGCTGCGCACGGTCAGTGATCCCCACGATGAGGAACTTGGTTTTTCCCTGGATGAATTCTGCGACGATCGGATGCGAATCCGCATCCCCCGGGTGTTGCTGACAATCGCCCGCAAGCCCCGTATCATTCCACAACTGATTCGCCTGGCCGGCAACAGCCGGGTTGCCGCCGACAGTCTGGCCAGGGCCATTAGGCAGTTAATGGCCGTTATGTAGCGAGCTGCCCGCCGGGGACCAGGGGTAATCCTTCATATGCTCCCCCATCTCGTCCTTTGTATAGCGGTTGACCCTGCGCAGCGCCAGTATAAAAACGATCAGCACCGGCAGCGTGTACATCAGTATCCCCTCCAGAGCCTGGAACGGCTCCCCGATCCAGAACGTCAATCCCAGATTGAAGATCAAAACCGACAGATAGAGAATCGGCCCCAGGAGAGAACGGAAGGGGAGATTACAGACCCCTTTGGGCGGTTCGGCCAGTCTGCGGGCATCGATGAGCTGGAAGGCCCCAACCAGGAACAGGCTGGTTAAGAGCCACCCCCAATAGTTGGAGAGCGGCACGCCGAAGTGGATCCCCTGCTCCCGATAGCCGTAGATCTGCCCCAGGAACCAGCGCCGCCCCTGCAGGGCTACCGGATCGATGACGATATCCAGGAAGGTCTGCAGGAACGCTCCCAGCACCAGGGCCGAGAGGGAGCGCCTGATGCGGCGGGTCTCCAGAGTCGCCAGGTTCCAGCGCCAGACCTTGAGGGGGGAGAGGATGAACAGTGCGGTAGCATAGCTGCAGTAGGCCAGGAAGACATAGGAGAGGGAGTCGAAGAACGGCACCCCGGCGATCCAGAGCTCTTTGTGGCTGGTGACGTCAATGTAATAGTACCAGCCGTAGGGGAAGCCGGTGTTGATGGAAAGCCACTCGGAGGTGAAGGCGATCAGGTAGCCGACTGCAGTGAACGACAGGGTTCGTCGCCACCCCACGTGGGGGACGCAGGCCAGCAGGAAGGCCGCGAAGAAGGCGAACACGTAGGGACGCATGGTGAAGGTGCCGATGAGGATGTCCATATTTGTTGTGATCCTTTAAATGCTTTTGAAACACGGAGCAACAGAGCAACGGAGCAAAATCTGAGAATCGAGCTTTTTTGGGTTTGCTTTCTCAGTTGCTCCGTTGCTCTGTGTTATTTCAAGGGTTCTGATTATTTTTAGATCTGGCTCGCCTGCAGTGCCTGGTCGATGTCGGCGATGATGTCACCGGCGTCCTCGATACCGATGGAGAGGCGGATCAGGTCCGGTTTGACGCCGCTTGATTCCTGCTGCTCCGGCGACAACTGGCGATGGGTGGTACTGGCCGGATGCAGCACGCAGCTGCGGGCGTCACCCACATGAACCACCAGGGCGATCAGTTTGGTGGATTCCATGAATTTCCTGCCCGCTTCGGCGCCCCCCTTGATGCCGAAGGTCAGCACGCCGCTGCACCCTTTGGGCAGATACTTCTTGGCCCGGTCGTGGGTCGGGTGGCTTTCCAGGCCCGGGTAGCAGGCCCAGCTCACCAGCGGGTGGGACTCCAGGAACTTCGCCACGGCCAGGGCGTTATCGCTGTGGCGCTGCATACGCAGGTGCAGGGTCTCCAGCCCCAGGTTGAAGAGGAACGAGTTGAACGGTCCCGGCGGGGTCCCCAGGTCGCGCATCAGCTGGACGCGGGCCTTGATGATGTAGGCGAGGGGGCCGAAGGTCTTGACGTACTCCAGGCCGTGGTAGCTGGCGTCCGGCTCGGTCAGCTCCGGGAAACGGCCGCAGTTCCAGTCGAAGGTGCCACCGTCCACGATCACCCCGCCGACGCTGGTGGCATGGCCGTCGATGTACTTGGTGGCGGAGTGGATGACGATATGGGCGCCATGCTCGAAGGGGCGGCAGAGATAGGGGGTGCCGAAGGTGTTATCGATGATCAGCGGCGCCTGCATCTCGTTGGCGATTGATGCGAACTTCTCGAAGTCGAGGATGTTCAACCCCGGGTTGCCGATGGTTTCGGCAAAGAGGCAGCGGGTGTTGGGCTTGAACGCCTTTTTGATCTCCTCGGCCGGCAGTTCCGGATCGACGAAGGTTACCTCGATCCCCATCTTGGGGAGGGTCACGGCGAACAGGTTGTAGGTGCCGCCGTAGAGGGTGCTGGCGGTGACGATGTGCTGCCCCGCCTGGCAGATGTTCATAATCGCCAGGGTCGTGGCCGCCTGGCCGGACGAGGTGGCCATGGCCCCCACGCCTCCTTCCATCTGGGCTATCTTCCGCTCGAAACCGTCGGTGGTGGGGTTGGCCAGACGGGTGTAGAAGAAGCCGGCGGCCTCCAGATCGAACAGTTTGGTAACGTGCTCGGCGCTGTCGTATTTGAAGGTGGTGCTCTGGATGATGGGGAGGATGCGCGGCTCACCGGCCTGGGGCTCCCAGCCCCCCTGTACGGCAACGGTCTCTATTTTCCAGTTCGGGTTCATGTACGGCTCCTTTATGTGGTTTATTTAGTGCTTTATTCGTCAGGTGCGGAGCGGCTGTCTCTTGCCGCCGCGTTAGAGGGATTGGGGTAAGTCCTGCCACAATTGGCTTCTGGTTCTGTACCTTCTAAGTCTGTCCACCACGACCGGCACCGGCGCGGCAAAGATCGCTTCATAGATGAACTCGTCCGCCTGCGGATCCATGGCAAAGGCGAGCTGCTCCTTGCTGATGCTGAACTGGGCATTAATCCCGTTGGTGTTGCCCCGTGCATCGACCCGGATCCACCGGTCGAGGGAGGCGAGGTAGATGGCATTGAGGCCGTGCAGGACCGGCTCGTTGTCTAGCGGTGGATCCATGCGCAATACCTGATAGCAGAAACCGACCGGAATGCCGGTCGCCCGGAGCAGTGCCGCCAGGAGGTGGCTCTTGGCAAAACAGATACCGGTGCCGTGCTGCAGCACCTCGCTCGCCGTACAGGTCACCACCTCGAGACCGGCATCATCGGTGTGGGGGATGGCGTCCCGTACCCATTCGTACAGACAGCGGGCCTTGGCAACCTCATCTGACAACGAGGAGGTGAGTTCCAGGGCCTTCAGTCGAACCTCTGGCGTCTGCCAGTCGACGATGGTATCGGAAACCAGATAGTCATTAATATCATCCGAATCAGGGTACATGGGGAACCTCGTGCAAGGGCGCTTAGATCTGAGCTACCCGGTAATGGCGGGCCGCATTGTCGTAGAAGACCTTCCGGGCCGCCTCTTCCCCCAAGGTGTCGGCCACCAGCAGGAAGTCCTCATCGCAATAGGGGCGCGGTGCGCGGGTGGATGGCAGGTCAGTGCCGAACATGAGGCAGGCCGGGTTAGCGGAGTACAGTTCCCTGAGTGCCGTCGGCACGTTAAAATCGACCCGACCGAAACCGGTGGCCTTGACCCGTACCCCCCTTTCCGCCAGCTGCAGTAGGGTGCCGAACCCCTCCCGGGACAGCCCCAGGTGGTCGATACTGCATGAGGGGAGGCTGACCAAGGTCTCGTACAGGTCACCCAACTCCTTTGAATCCACGTAGAGCTCAACATGCCAGCCGACCAGATCATGCACCCGCCGCGCCATGGCCTCCAGGTGGCGCACATCCTCGGATCCACCCCGTTTGATGTTGAAACGCACCGCCCGCACCCCGCCCCGGTCCAGGTCGATGATCTCCTGGTCGGTGACGGTCGACGGTAGGTTGGTTACTCCAGCGAACTGGGGACCCAGGGCCAGCAGGGCATCCAGCAGATAGGACTGGTCGAAGGCCTGGAACGAACCGGAGACGATGGCCCCACCCCGTAGGTCGTAGTTTGTCATCTCTTTGCGGTAGTCGGTACAGGTCAGGTCATCAGGCAGGTACCCCTGGTTGGGGGTCAGCGGGAAGCGGCGGTCGATGATGTGGAAGTGGCTGTCGAAGAGGGGGAACTGCTTGAGCAGTGTCTGATTGGTCATGTCGAGCGACTCCTAACAGGTTTGTGCTGCGGCAAGCCGGTGATACGCTTCCAGTACCGGCAGGTCGGCCTCAAGCCAGTCCAGGGTGTGCAGCCTGTCGGGCGGCAGCCAGACAATGGCGGCATGTTCGTGCAGGGTGATCTGCTCAGATTTCAGCGTACAGATGAAGGGGTAGAGGGTAACGGTGAAGGTGTCGTAACGGTGGGTCAGCAGAGGCAACGCATGCCCGACGACAACGGCAACCCCCATCTCCTCCACCAGTTCCCGCCGCAGGCATTCCTCCGGCGATTCGCCCGCCTCCAGTTTGCCGCCGGGAAACTCCCACTTCAGCGGCAGGGTCATCCCCGCGCCCCGCTGGGCGGCCAGCACCAGCCCGTCGCGCTCGATCAGGGCACAGGCCACATGGATATGTTTTTTCGGCGCGGAGTCGTTCATATCAGGTGCCCCCTCGGCAAGTCCCCGCATTATACCCATCGCTCAACTCTTGGCAATCGATATTGTCTTTTTTGAATGTTACCGCTATGGTGGTGCCATAACAATGAATTCATGGAGGCATGGCAATGGTTTCGTTTGAGGATGCCCGCAGGATCATCCTGGAAAATATCCAACCGCTCGGTTCGGAGCGGGTTCACCTTCTGGAGGCCACCGGCCGGATCCTGGCGGAGGATGTCAACGCCCCCTGGGACATGCCGTCGTGGGACAATTCGGCCATGGACGGTTATGCGGTGCGTGCGACGGATTGTACAGCGGTCCCCTGCCAGCTGCAGGTCACTGGATTCCTCCCGGCCGGGGCCCGTGCTGATGGCGTGACGGTGGAGCCGGGGTGTGCGATCAGGATCATGACTGGCGCGCCGACCCCTGCCGGCTGCGATGCCGTGGTGCCGGTGGAGGAGACCGACAACGGACAAGAGCAGGTCACGTTGCAGGAGCCGGTCAAGGAGGGGCAGCATATCCGACTACGGGGTGAGGATGTACCGTCCGGGGCCACGTTCATACGTGCCGGCACCCTGATTCGTCCGCCGGAGATCAACATGCTGGCCGGTTTCGGCCTGGCGCTGGTGCCGGTCTACCGCCGGCCGGTCGTGGCCATCCTCTCCACCGGCGATGAACTGGTGGAACTGGGGCGTACCCCTGGGCCGGGTGAGATCATCAACAGCAATACCCTTTCCCTGGCGGCGGCGGTGACAGAGTGCGGCTGCATCCCGCGGATCATCGGCATAGCCCGGGATAATCGGGAGAGTCACATCGAGAAATTGACGGAGGGGCTTCAGGCCGATGCCTTGATTACCTCGGCCGGCGTTTCGGCCGGCGACTGCGACCTGGTGCGCGAAATCCTTGAGGTGCTGGGTGCGAAGCAGCTGTTCTGGAAGGTGGGGATCAAGCCGGGGGGGCCGACCGCCTTTGCCCAGCACGGCAACAAACCGGTTTTTTCCCTGCCGGGCAACCCGGTCTCCACCATGATCACCTTTGAGGAGTTTGTCCGCCCGGCCCTGCTGCGGATGCAGGGACGGCGAGAGGTGCTGCGGCCCCTGTTCAAGGCGACTCTGCGTGAGGCGGTCAAAAAGAAGCCGGGCAAGGTACAGATCATCCGTCTGCGGCTGGAGAAGGAAAACGGCCGCTGGTACGCCACCTCGGCCGGCAACCAGCAGACCGCCATCCTGCGGACCATGGTTGATGCCCAGGCGATAGCCGTACTGCCGGCCGACAGCACCAGCTTTGCCGCCGGCGCCGAGGTGGATGTCCATTTTTACGGGAATCATATAGAATTGGAATAAGAGCGTTTCTCACAGAGCTCTCAGAGGCACAGAGTAACTTTGAACCAGACATCATTTTCCAACGAAATTCAAATATGCAAACTCGCATTCTTGTATTTCTCTGAGCCTCTGTGAGAGAAAGGGTTTTGATATGAATGATTATCTCGGCGCCCATATGTCCATTTCCGGCGGGGTGCATCTCGCCATCGACCGGGCCGTTGCCGCCGGCTGCGGCGTGCTGCAGGTCTTTACCCGCAATTCCAACCAGTGGAAGGGGAAGCCGCTTTCCGATGCGGATGTAGCCCTGTTCCGTGAGAAGTTTGCCGCCTCCGGTCTGCATGAGGTGGTCTCCCATGACATCTACCTGATCAACCTGGCGGCACCGCCGGGGGAAACCCGCGACAAGAGCCTGGCAGCCTTCCGCGACGAGTTGGAGACGTGCGCCCGGCTTGGCATCGGGAAGGTCGTCATGCACCCCGGTTCGCACACCACCGACTCCCCCGAAGTCGGCCTGGAACGGGTGGTGGCCGCCTTCGACCAACTCTTTGCCGAGGTGCCGCAGTTCGAGGGCAAGGTCCTGATAGAGACCACCGCCGGCCAGGGGACCAACCTGGGGCGGACCTTTGAGGAACTGGCGACGATCATCAACGGCTCGAAGTTTCCCGATAAGTTCGCGGTCTGTTTCGACACCTGTCATACCTACGCTGCCGGCTACGACACCGCCACGGAGGCGGGGTACGCCGATACCATGGCGCAGTTTGACCGGCTGATCGGTCTGGAGCGCCTGCAGTGCTTCCATTTCAACGATTCAAAGAAGGGACTTGGATCGCGGGTGGACCGACACGAGCACATCGGTCAGGGGGCGCTGGGGCTGAACCCGTTCCGCTTCATCCTCAACGATCCGCGTTTTGCGAAGATCCCCAAGATTCTGGAAACCCCCAAGGGGGACAATGACGAGATGGATGGTGTGAACCTGGGGATACTGCGGGGGTTGGTGGGGTAATTGTAATAAACAGTCCGATTAACACAGAGCAACAGAGCAACGGAGAAATCAAAATCTTTGTATGAAATTATTGGTTACTACTCCAGATAAAACAAACAAAGGATTATTTACAAATCTAATCTGTTTTCTCAGTTGCTCCGTTGCTCCGTGTTTCAAATATTTTATTGTTAAAACAGATCCAGATTTTCCAGCTTCTTGAAGGGCTGGTTGCCGAAGTCCTTCCGCTCCTGTTTTTCCGCTCTTGGCTCTGCAGCCCTTTCCTCCTGCGGCTGCTCACAGCTCTCATCGCACACCCGCTCCACCTCAATCTCTTCTTCCATGCCGTTGCTCTTGAAGAAATAGCGGTCATACAGCCGGTGATAGGCCGTCCAGCGTGAGGTGCTGACACTCTCCTTGGCGATGTGGGCCTGGATGCCGTTGATCTTGGAATCCATGTCGTCCAGATAGTTGAGGATCGTGGCCTCCACCGTTTTGGGCCGTTTGGGCGAGCCGTACTCGTACTGGCCATGGTGGGAAAGCAGCATGTGTTTCAGCAGGATGCCCAGCTCGCGCGGGAATCCGTCCACCAGGCGAATCTTGTCCTCTACCATCTCGACCCCGATGGTGATATGTCCCAGCAGTTTACCGATATCGGTATAATCGAAGGCCCGCTCGTAGCTCATCTCGTGGACCTTCCCCACATCGTGCAGCAGCGCCCCGACAACCAGCAGATCCTCATTGATGCCGCTATAGAGCGGGATAATGGTCTTGACCAATTTTACCAGGGAGAGGGAGTGCTCCAGCAGGCCTCCCAGATAGACATGGTGCATCCCCTTGGCGGCCGGTGCGGTGCAGTACAGGTCAAGGAAAGGCTCATCGGCAAGGAAGGCCTCCATCAGCCCGCGCAGATGCGGATTAGTCAGGGCGGCGACCACCCCCCGCAGTTCCTGCCGCATCTCGGCGTTGTCACGGGGCGATTCGGGGAGGAAATCGGCCAGATTGACCTGTTCTTCGGGGATCTTGTTGATCTCGACCACCACGATCTGCATCTTGTTCATGTAAACCGAGGCCTTGCCGCGCACTTGGACAAAATCGTCCTTGTCGAACTGCTTGTCCAACAGGTCCACGTTGTCCCAGACCTTGGCCTCGATCTCGCCGCTCTTGTCCATGAAGCGCAGGTTCATGTACGGCTTGCCGTTCTTGGCCATGGCCATGATCTTGTCCTTGACCAGAAAAACGGCGGCGACGGTGTCGCGGTCCTTGATCTCTGCTACGTATTGTTTTGCCACGATATACTCCTTTGGAACGTACGTTGTTAGACAGAAATGCTTACACCACAGAGGACACAGAGGACACGGAGGAAAGTCAAAAACAGGATTAAAGAAGCGGATCAAATCCAAGATCAGGGTAACACCACAAAATCAGCATGCCATCACTTATTCGTCTCTGTTGATCGAGCATTCTCGATATTCCTCTGTGTACCTCCGCATCCTCCGTGGTAAAGGCTTTTCAAGATTTTGACAATTCTGCCCCGAGCCTGGCGGCGATGGTATCGGCGATCCGGACGCCGTCCACGGCCGAACTCATTATGCCGCCGGCATACCCGGCCCCTTCGCCGGCCGGGTACAGTCCCGGTACGTTCAGCGATTCAAACTGTTCATTCCTCAGGATCCGCAGCGGGGCGGAGGTACGGGATTCAATGCCGATCAGGGTCGCGTCGGCGGTGACAAAACCGCGCAGCTTGCGGCCGAACTCCGGGATGCCTTCCCGCAGGGTGTGGGTGATGAACTCCGGCAGTGCCTGCTCCAGATCGGCATCGACAATGCCGGGTCGATACGTGCTGGAGATGCCCCGTCCCCCCGGCTGCTTCAGGAAGGCCAGCAGATTCTGGGCCGGTGCCCGGTACTCTCCTCCGCCGACCCGGTAGGCCTGCTGTTCCCAGTGACGCTGGAACCGTACCCCCGCCAGGGGATCGTCGCCGCCGAAATCACTCGTGGTGACGTTGACCACCAGGGCACTGTTGGCAAAGGGGGAGTTGCGCTGCTGACCGCTCATGCCGTTGGTGACGACCCCTCCAGCCTCTGAGGAACCGCCGATGACGACCCCGCCGGGGCACATACAGAAGGAGTAGGCGCTGCGGCCATTGGCGGTGTTGTTGTAGGTGACCGCATAATCGGCAACGGGGAGGTTCGGGTGGCGCGCCCCGCCGTACTGGATACGGTCGATCAGTTCCTGGGGGTGCTCGACCCGCAGCCCCATGGCAAAGGGCTTCCGCTCCAGTGCGAGACGGTGCCGGTTCAGCATTTCATAGGTATCGCGGGCGCTGTGCCCGATTGCCAGTACCAGCCGGTCGCACGGAATTTCCTCCCCCCCGTTGACGATGACGGAGGATACAGCGCCATTACGCAGGGTGAGATCGTCCAGGCGGCAGCCGAAGCGGACCGTGAAGCCGCGCTCCAGCAGATGGTTCCGGAGGGTGCTGATCACCAACCGAAGCCGGTCGGTGCCGACGTGGGGTTTGGCCAGGTAACGCACCTCGGAGGGGGCGCCGAAGTCGGCCAGTCGTTCCAGAATCCAGGGGATCAGCGGATCTTTGGAGCGGCAGGTCAGCTTGCCGTCGGAGAAGGTACCTGCACCTCCTTCACCGAACTGGACATTACTTTCCGGATCCAGGCTGCCGTCTTTCCAGAAGGACTGCACATCCAGTGCTCGCTGTTCCACCGGCTGGCCACGTTCGATCAGGGTGGCGGTCAGGCCGTACTCGGCGAGGCGCAGGGCGCAGAACAGCCCGGCGGGGCCACTGCCTACGATGACGATGTGCTGGCTGCTGTTCACGCGAGAGAGAGCTGGCTTATGCGGTTCCTCCTGCCATTCAAGCCCTTCAATCCGGGCCATCCTGGCCAGCAGCAGCTCCTTGTCGGCAACGGTGAACGAAACAGTGTAGATCAGCTTGACGCGTGGCTTGCGGCGGGCATCCACCCCTTTGCGAATGATGCGGAAGGCGGAAAGAGCAGACACGGGAAGACCGATGAGGAGTGCTGCCTGCGTCGGCAGATCACACTCGTCGACCTGAGGAGGGACAGCGAGATTGCGGTAAATGAACGGCATCGATGGTCAGGTTTGCTGGTAGCGTTTCCGTGCCAGGAGTTGTTCGATGAGGATGACAACATCCATCGGTTTGGTGGATTTGGGGATATGGATCTTTGCCCCCATTTCTGGTACCTCGTGCTCGTGGGGGGCCTCCTGGAACATGGAGGTAAGGAGTGCAATGATCGGCGGGTTATCTCCCGCCAGCCGAGCGATTTCAAGGCAGGTGCTGACACCTCCCATGCGGGGCATGACCAGGTCCGAAATCACGGCATCAGGCCCCTTTTCAAGGAACACCTTTATTCCTTCGATACCGTCATGGGCGGAGAAGACGGTGAAACCGAATTCGGTAAAGGCATCCCCGAGTACTTTCAGAAAGAAGGGATCATCATCAATGATCAGGACGGAGCCGGGTGACGTTTGCATGAACTGTCCCAGTAAAAGAGATAGGTTCTAATCTTACACCAATCAGCATTAAAAAGAAAAGGGGAATGAGCTTCAGGCGCACGCAGGGAAGTCGATTTTGAACACGGTTCCAGTTGGGGAGGTCTTTTCTACGCGGACATTTCCATCGTAAATCCGGGCAATACGTTGAACTACCGGTAGTCCCATGCCGGTGCCGCGGCTCTTGGTGCTGAAAAACGGATCGAAGATATAGGGGAGCGTTTCGTCCGGAATGCCGCCACCGCTGTCCGCAACCCTGATGATGACACGATTGTCCTCTTCGCTGATGGCGATATCGAGCTGCCCTCCTTCCGACATCTCATCAAAGGCATTGAGGAACAGGTTGGTGAAGATCTGTTCGACTTCTGCGGCATCGGCTTTGATGGGAGGGACGGTGGATGCGGTGCGTGTCACCTTGATCTTGCCGGTCTCTATTTGCGGGGAAAAAACCTCCAGGGCGTTGTCGATCACCTTTTCCACGGAGATATCATTCTTGATGGTACGGCTGCGGCGGGAGGCATCCAGCAGTTTGCGGATGATGGCGTCGATCCGGTCGATTTCTTTAAGTATCTTCCCCTGGTAATCGAGCTGTTCTGGGTCGGCGGTATTCTGCCGCATCAGCTGGATGAAGAGCGAGATGGAGTTGAGCGGATTGCGGATTTCGTGGGCCATGCCGGCCGAAAGATATCCCAGCGCTGCCAGCTTCTCCGCCTGGGCGATCTCTGACTGGGCCTTTTGCAGCGCATCGGTTTTCTCGCGGACCCGTTTCTGCAGTTCCTGGTTCCAGGTTTCGATCTCCTCCAGGAGGCGAACGTGTTCCTGCTGCAGCGACCGGTTGTGAAGTTCGATCTCCCGGATGCGCAGGACATTGTCCAGACGTTCGACCAGGTCACGATTGTTGAAGGGCTTGAGGATATATTCCGATGCCCCCCCCTTCATCAGCTCGACCGCGATTTCTTCGCTTCCCTTGCCGGTAAACATGACGACATAGGTGTCCGGGAAGCGGGTACGGATTTCGCGCAGGGCCGTAAGTCCGTCCATACCCGGCATCATGTAATCCAGAAGTACCAGTTCGGGGGGATGCGCGGCGATAATTTCCATGGCATCCCTGGCAGAGGGAGAGGTGAGGACGCGATAGCCGCGCCTGGAGAGGATCAGCGAGGTAAGATCAAGAATATTGACGTCGTCATCAATGACGACGATCGTTGCCTTGTAATCTGGAGGAACTGTTTCCGTCATCTGCCGATGTCTGCTAGTCGGCAGTGACGGGCATACGGATAGTGAGGACAGGACATGCGGCCCCACGCACAACCCGTTCCGCGGTGCTGCCGAAGATGAGGTGGTCGATGCCGGTGCGGCCGTGGGTGCCGATGACGATCAGAGACGCGTCCGTTTCCTGGGCTTTACGGATTATTTCTTCGTACGGTATACCGGTCATGATGGCGGTCTTGTAATTTGTAAAATCCCCCAGTCTGTCCCCGCAGAATTTTTCCATCATCTTTACGGCGCCCTCTTCGATCTCCTTTTCCAACTGCTCGAATGAGATGTGCGGGACATAAAATCCTCGCAGATCAACCGGTTCGTTGATGACGTGAATAAGGGTAAGTTCAGCCTGAAATTGAGTCGCCAGGGTGAGGGCATAGTCAAATGCGTGGTCTGAGCATTCGGAAAAATCTATGGCGGTAAGAATCTTCTCAAATGGTTTCATGGTGCGACTCCTTGGGTGGCCCCTCACTGTTCTGTTTGAATATTTTATTGATGATCCTGTTAAGCTCTTCCAGTTTTACCGGTTTGTTGATGTACTCGTATGCCCCGAGATTCATGGCTTCTATATACGATTCCACCTCGCCGTAGGCCGTAATCATAATCACATTGCTGGCCGGGTGGCTGCGGTTGAGCTCCCGCAAAAATGCCATGCCGTTCATCTCCGGCATATTGATATCGGTGATGATCAGTTCAACCTCCTGCCCGCGCAGATAGCTCAGCGCTTCGTAGCCGTTGCCGGCCGAGGCGACGTCATAGCCCTCACGTGCAAGAATCTTGGAGAGAGCAATACGTGCATTCTCCTCGTCATCCACCACCAATATACGTTTCATCTCAGATGCCACTTCGTACCCCTGTAGGAATGTAGTACGAAGTCTAGCATGCAGCAGGTGGCTGTCAAGCAGCCGGTACCAATATTATATCTGGTGCTGGGGGGAAGTTGCCAGATATCTTTACGGGGAAAGAATGGGGGCGGGCTACGGTCTGATCCCTTCAGAATCCAGTATGACAAAGGCCGGCTTGCCAGCCGGTCCGAATGATTTAAGCGGCCTGCCGTTCAGTTCGGCCTCAACCCCGCCGGCATTGGACAGCTCAAGGGTGATGGTGCGGTCGGCCTTCCATTCGATGTTGTCACCGACGGCAAGGTCATAGGCCTGGGAACCGGAGCCGTCAATTGTTACGTTCATGGTCCCCCCCTGGGTTACTTTCAGGCGCACAATGATGCTTTTGGCATTGTCAGGTG
>CAZSTJ010000083.1:0-13470 GCA_964609805.1 uncultured Geobacter sp.
CACCTCCTACACCCAGAACGTCTACCTGCACTCCCTGGAGGTCGCCTTCCTCTGCGGCATTATGGCCGCCGAGCTGGGGATCAACGTCAAACAGGCCAAGCGTGCCGGTCTCCTGCACGACCTGGGCAAAGCGGTCGATCATGAGGTGGAAGGATCCCACGCCGTCATCGGTGCAGACCTGGCCCGCAAATACGGTGAATCACCCAAAATCGTCCACGCCATCATGGCCCATCATGAGGATGAGAAGCCGAATTCGGTGCTCGCTATCCTGGTGCAGGCTGCCGACGCCCTCTCCGGTGCCCGCCCCGGTGCCCGCCGCGAGATGATGGAAACCTACGTCAAGCGTCTGGAAGATCTGGAGCGTATCGCCACCTCGTTCACCGGCGTCCAGTCATCCTTCGCCATCCAGGCCGGCCGCGAGATCCGCGTCATGGTTTCCAGCGAACAGGTTACCGATGAGACCGCCGTGGTTATGGCCCGCGACATTGCCAAGAAGATAGAAGCGGAGATGACCTACCCGGGCCAGATCAAGGTTAACGTGATTCGCGAAACGAGGGCGGTAGAATTTGCCCGTTAAGATCCTTTTCATAGGCGACATCATCGGCAAGCCGGGACGTCAGGCGCTCTCCAGGGAACTGGACCGCCTGGTTGACCGGCACTGCATCGATCTGGTGATCGTCAACGGAGAGAACTCCGCAGGCGGCTTCGGCCTGACCCAGGAAACCGCCCGTGAGCTTTTCGACCTGGGGGTGCACTGCATCACCAGCGGCAACCATATCTGGGACAAGAAGGAGCAGGTCCCTTTGGTGCTGGCAGACCCGCGCATTGTCAGACCGGCCAACTACCCTGCCGGTGTGCCGGGCAACGGCAGCACCATCATCAGCACCCCCGGCGGGGTTAAGGTGGCGGTACTCAATCTGGAGGGGCGGGTGTTCATGAAATACCTGGATTGCCCGTTCAGGGTTGCCGATTGCGAGATCGAACGCCTGAAGCAGGAAACGCCGATCGTCTTCGTTGATTTCCACGCCGAGGCCACCTCGGAAAAGGCCGCCCTGGGATGGTATCTGGACGGCAGGGTCAGCGCGGTAGTCGGCACCCATACCCATGTCCAGACCGCTGATGAACGCATCCTGACAGAGGGGACCGCTTACATGACCGATGCCGGCATGACCGGCAGCTTCGATTCGGTCATCGGTATCGGCAAGGATGAGGCAATCCACAAATTCCTGACCCAGCTACCGGTCAAGTTCGAGATCCCCAAGAAGGACATCCGCCTGAACGGTGTCGTCATCGCGGTCGACGAACAGAGCGGCAAGGCACTCGGCATCGAACGCATTTCTGTGAGCTGTTAATTGTAATAACCATTTGAAACACGGAGCAACAGAGCAACGGAGAAAACCAGAAATACTTTTTCAATAACTTTACGTCCGTTCCGGGTTTATTGATGATTGAATTCGTATTGATTCTCTCTGTTGCTCCGTTGCTCTGTGTTATTCAACAGATTTAGGAGTAGTGATATGTCCGTAGCCGAACAGATGGCCGTCATCAAGCGCGGCACCGTGGAAGTCCTGATCGAGAAGGAGTTGGAGGAAAAACTGGAGAAGTCGCTCAAAAGCGGCGTCCCCCTGAAGATCAAGGCCGGCTTCGATCCTACTGCGCCGGACCTGCACCTGGGCCACACCGTACTGATCCAGAAGCTGCGCCAGTTTCAGCAGCTTGGGCATGAGATCAACTTCCTCATCGGCGACTTCACCGGCATGATCGGCGACCCCACCGGCAAGTCCGAGACCCGCAAGGTCCTGACCCGCGAGGATGTGCTCCGCAACGCTGAAACCTACAAGGAACAGGTCTTCAAGATCCTTGATCCGGAAAAAACCAAGGTCGTCTTTAACTCCACCTGGCTGAACGAACTGGGTTCGGGCGGCATGATCGCCCTGGCCTCCAAATGCACCATGGCCCGTATGCTGGAGCGGGATGATTTCCACAAGCGCTTTACCTCCCAGCAGCCGATCGCTATCCATGAGTTTCTCTATCCCTTGGTCCAGGGCTACGACTCGGTGGCGCTCAAATCGGATGTGGAACTGGGTGGCACCGATCAGAAGTTCAATCTGCTGATGGGGCGTGAACTTCAGCGCGAGTGGGGACAGGCGCCCCAGTGCATCCTGACCATGCCGCTTCTGGAAGGTCTGGACGGCGTCAACAAGATGTCAAAATCCCTGGGTAACTACATCGGCGTCAGCGAACCTGGCGACGAGATCTTCGGCAAGGTCATGTCAATATCCGACGACCTGATGATCCGCTACTACGAACTGCTCTCAGACATGACGCTGGCCGACCTTGAAAAACTCAAAGGCGACCTTAAGGACAAGTCCCTGCACCCCATGGCCGCCAAGAAGGCGCTGGGGCGGGAACTGGTCTCCCGTTTCCACGGCGCCGGCGCCGGCGAGATTGCCGAGGAGAACTTCGTCAAGCGCTTCAAGGAGAACGAGATTCCGGACGAGATGCCCCAGGTCAGCTACTCCCTGAGCGACGGCAGCGTTCTGTTGGCCAAGGCCATGACCGATGCCGGGCTTACCAAGTCCAACGGCGAGGGGAAGCGGAATATCGAGGGGGGCGGTGTCAAGCTCAACGGGGAGAAGGTCTCCAACATCAACCTGGAGCTGAGCGCTAACGGCGAGTACATCGTGCAGATCGGCAAGCGCAGGTTTGCACGGATCGTTATCGCCTGAGCGGTTTAGTTCATCTACACGCAAAAGGGGCACTCCCTACGGGGCGCCCCTTTTATATTTTGAACACTGCTCTACCTGCTTGATCCGGAACCGGCCGCTACATCTCCATGATCACTGGCAGGATCACCGGCCGCCGCTCGATCGTCTTCTTGAAGAACCTCCGCAGCGCCTGACGCACGGTGGTATTGACCTCCTCGCAGTCGCAGCGCATCTCCTCGTTGATCTCACCCAGTGCTGCAGTGACAACCTCCCGTGTTTGCTCAAGATACTCCTGGCTCTCATCCTCGAAGACAAAACCGCGTGAGACGATGTCCGGCCCGTAGACGACCTCACCATTCGTCTTGTTCATGCCGATGATGACCACCACCATGCCGTCTTCCGAGAGATGCTTTCGATCCCGCAGCACCACGTTACCGACATCGCCGACCCCTTTGCCGTCCACGAAGACCCGTCCCGACTCGATCTTTTCCTCAATGCAGACCGTATCTGAATAAAAGGTAACCACATCGCCATTGGTGGCCAGCAGGCAGCGCTCGGGGGGGATGCCGACCTTCCGGGCCAGCCGGGAGTGGACGGTCAGATGGCGGTACTCACCATGGATCGGCAGGAAGAAACGGGGGCGGGTCAGGTTGAGCATCAGCTTGAGCTCTTCCTGGCAGGCATGGCCGGAGACATGCACCTCGGAGGTCTTCTCGTGGTAGACCTCGGCACCGCGCCGGTAGAGATGATTGATCAGTTCGGAGATGGTCCGTTCGTTGCCGGGGATGACGCGGGAGGAGAGGATGACCGTGTCCCGCGCCTCCAGCTTGATCTGCTTGTGGTCGTCCATGGCGATGCGGATCAAGGATGAGCGGGGTTCCCCCTGGCTGCCGGTGCTGATGATGCAGACCTGTTCCGGCGGGGTATGGGGCAGTTCACGCAGCTCCATGAACTGCTCATCGGGGATGTGCAGGTACCCCAGCTGTCGGGCGATGCGGACGTTGGCGATCATGGAGCGGCCGTTCAGCAGGATCTTGCGGCCGCAGCGGGCAGCGGAATCGGCAACCTGTTGGACCCGGTGGATACTGCTGGAAAAAGCGGCCACGATGATCCGCCCCTCGCAGGTGGGAAAGATCTCGTCGAAGGCCTCGCCGACCGACCGCTCCGACAGGGTGAAGCCTTCCCGCTCCACATTGGTGGAATCGGACAGGAGCGCGAGGACCCCCTGCTCACCGTAGCGGGCAAAGGATGCCAGATCCGTCAGTTCCCCGTCCACCGGGGTCTGGTCAATCTTGAAGTCGCCGGTATGGATCACCACCCCTTCGGGGGTCGTGATGGCCAGGGCGCAGCCGTCCACAATAGAATGGGCCACCCGGAGAAATTCGATGCTGAAACAGCCCAGTTCGATCACATCGCGGGGCTTGACGGTCCGCAGATCAACCCGGTCATCCAGCTTGTATTCCTTGAGTTTCTCGTTGACGAAACCGAGAGTCAGGGCGGTGCCGTAGACCGGCACGCTCAGTTCCCCCAGGACAAACGGCAGGGCACCGATGTGGTCCTCATGGCCGTGGGTCAGGCAGATCCCCCGCAGGTTGGCGCTGTGCTCCCGCAGCCAGCTGATATCGGGAATGACATAGTCGATGCCGAGCATGTCCGGTTCGGGAAACATGAGCCCGCAATCGACAACGAAGATATCCTCTCCGCAGCGGTAGGCCATCATGTTCATACCGATCTCACCCAGACCGCCCAGCGGGATGATCTGCAATGCAGCTGTTGAGTCGTTAGCCACGGATTACCTTGCTTTCTGGAGCGGTACCAGTACCGCGATCCTGGCGTCGCAGCGGGCAATCCACTCCTTGCCCGGCGTGACCAGCCATGTGGCTGCGTAGTAGGAACTGCGCAGTGCCCGATAGGCGATGATCGCCCGGTTGACATCGCCGCGGCGCTCATGCTCCTGTGCTATTTTCCAGAGCTTCGCGGCGGCATTCTCTACCGTCGGATGGAACGGAATGTACATGTGGACAGCCGATTCGTACCCTGCCACCGCCCCGGTGAAATCACCCCGGCGGTAGGCCTCCTCTCCCAGACTGTACTGGGCCTGTAGCCGCCACCAGGTACCGGCGAAAAACAGGAGCAGTGCAATCGGGACGATGACGGCAAGGTTAACAGCTATGGCAGTGACACGTTCTTTCATCGGTTCACCTGAAAAAATCGGGGATAACAACCAGCAGGACACCCATGGCGGCGGCAATGACGCCGGCCAGAGCCACCAGGGCGGCAGCAATATCAAAGGGCGCACGCAGACGATGGGCAGCGGGCAGCCCCCAGATTATGGCGGCAAGCCCGCCGATCAGTAGTGGCAGATACATGATTCCCGCAGACATCTCAGACCTCCAGACAGGAGTCGATCGACTCCCGCACCTTTTCCATGAGCCACTCTTCCGCCTCGCTCTTTTTCATCCCCTCGGGGATGACGATGCCGGGGTGGAGGGTGATCGTAATGCCACCGCTGTACAACCGGATCAATCCACCGGGGTTCACCCTTCCACTGCCGTTGATGGTAACCGGAATGACCGGTACACCGGCCCTGACCGCCAGCATGAAGCCGCCCCGCTTGAACGGGAGCAGCCTGCCATCCTTGGTGCGGGTCCCTTCGGGGAACATGACCACGCTGCTCCCCTGGCGAATGATCGAGGCGGCGTGATCCATGCTTTTCAAGGCCTTGCGGCCATCACTCCGGTCCAGGGGGATATAGCCGCCGCGACGCATGGATGGGCCGAAAACCGGGATATCGAACAGTTCCTTTTTAGCTATCCAGTAGATCCGTCGCGGCACCGCGGCAATCAGTGACAGGATGTCGAAACCACTCTGGTGGTTGCTCATCATGATAAACGGCCCGTCCGGCAGATGTTCCGCACCCTGCAGGGTTACCGGCGTATTGTTCAGCGCAAGAGCCAAACGGGCCCAGAGACGGGCATGGACCGCATAGGACCGGCCGCTGGCATCGAACAGGGTGAAGATGCTTGCACTTATGGCAAACAGGGCGGTAAGCGGAATAAAAACAGATAGGTACAGGTACGCGCGCAGCATGGTCAAACTCCTGAAAAAATCGCTTTAATGTACGTTCTTTCGCTGGGGGAGTCAAATATTTATCAGTACGTCCCCGAAACCATCAACACATATCCACGACTATTTTCACCCAATTTTTCATGGGGTTTTAAAGATCTTATGAAATTTATCGATTGCACTATTGAAAACAGGTGGTATATACACTCCCCATACCTGACTGGAAACACGTTTCTTCCGCATGTCGAGGTTGAATCATGCAACAGCGCATAGCTACAAGCAAATTCCTGCTGTTCTGCCCGGCATTGTTCCTGATGCTGCAGCTGGCTTTCGCACTGCATCACCATCACACCTACTCCATCCACGACGATCACGACAGCTTCCACAGCGTATCGACCTCCATCGCAAAAAAAATCTGCACTTCCATTGATTTCTGTCTTGTTCTCCCGGTTCAACTTCCAAAGTACAGTCCCCTGACCAAAGTTACTGTCTATGCAGTCCCGCCCCCTCCTGTTACCACACACGTTACCAGCGCCTCACCCAGCAGAGCTCCCCCTGTAACACTCTAGTACATTCATCTGTCAGCGCAGTTTCCATGAACGGGTACAGAGGCCAAGAACCATTGCCAAACAACGGTTACCTGCCTATCTGTAACCACTGCCATTATTTTTAGTTGGAGGATCGCGTCTATGCTATTCCGATTGCGCAGCATCTTCTGCTGCCTGCTTCTGATGATCTGTTGCACCGTATCGCCTGCCGTTGCCGAGCAGGGGATGGCCATCGACCCGGCAACCTGCCTGGGGTGCCATGGAGATAAATATTCTATCAAGGATTTCGCAGCCTCGGTCCATGGCAAAAATGCCTGCACCAGCTGCCACACCGACATAACTGACCTTCTCAAGCATATGAAAAAGGATATTGTTGTTCAGAAGGTGCAGTGCGAACGCTGTCACAAAAAACAGAATGCTGAGCATTACGCCAGCATTCATGCCGAAAAGGGTGTCAGCTGCGCCCAGTGCCACACCGATATTCACACCCATACCTACTGGAAAAAGGACAAACGTATTGCGGTAGCAAAATGCATCCAGTGCCATGATAAGGAGTCGGTTTACCGTAATTCCATCCACGGCAAAGCGGTGGCAGCAGGCAACATGGACTCTGCCGCCTGCCACGACTGTCACAATCTGCATGCAATCAAAACCGTCGGGAGCCACAAGGAGCACATCAATCGCGAACAGCACACCAAGGTGTGCATGTCATGCCACAGCAACGAGAAGATGATGGAAAAGAACAAGGTCTTCAACGTTGCTGTCCACACCTACATGGAGAGCTATCATGGCAAAAACTACCGCCTTGACAACCCGGAAAAGGTTGCCGGCTGCGCTGACTGCCACACCGCCCATTCGGTGCTGCCAAAAAACGATCCAGCCTCCAGCGTCAATCCGGGCAATCTGGTCAAGACCTGTAGCCAGTGCCACAAGGGTGCAACATCACTCTTTACCCGATTTTATTCACACGGCGAGATGACCGACCGTCACAAATACCCGATCCTTTTTTACACGTTCGTCGGCATGACCGGTCTCCTTCTGTCAACATTCGCCGTATTCTGGATACACACCCTGCTCTGGATGTTCCGGGGATTCGTGGAAAACCGCGAGAAAGCCGCAAAACTTGCCGCCGGTACCCATCACCTTGTTCCCAATGCCCACAAACAGTATCGCCGCTTCAATCGGCTGCATATTTTCCTCCACATCCTGGTGATCAGCAGTTTTCTGCTTCTCTCACTGACCGGCCTACCGCTCAAGTTCAGCACCCAGCCTTGGGCCATGACCATGATGAAGATATACGGAGGCACGGCAAACGCCGGGCTCCTGCACCGGATCGGTGCCGTTATTACCTTCATCTATTTCGGCGCAGCCCTTGCCATGAGCTTCCACTTCCTCTTCATCCGCAAAGATATCAAGGGAAATCCGCTTCAGCGGCTGTTCGGACCTGACTCGCTCTGTTTCAACCTGCGAGACATCAGGGACGTGGCCGGTATGGTCAAGTGGTTCTTCTTTAAGGGGCCCAAACCGGCCTTTGATCGTTGGACCTACTGGGAAAAATTCGACTTTGTCGCCGTATTCTGGGGGATGTTTGCCATCGGAGGATCTGGGTTGATGCTCTGGTTCCCCGAGATTTTCGGGACCTTCCTCCCTGGTTGGGCATTCAACGTTGCTACGATCGTCCACTCGGATGAAGCACTGTTGGCAACCGGGTTTATCTTTACGGTCCATTTTTTCAATACCCATGGACGACCGGAAAAGTTCCCAATGGACTTTGTCATCTTCAACGGGCAGATCGGCAAAGAGGAGATGCTGGAGGAACGCGCCGACCAGTGGCGGCGCTATGAGGAGGAGGGTCGGACCGAGGAGTTTGCCTGCACGGTCACCAGCGGTGTGGTGTATGATTTCCTGTTAAAAGGTTTCGGATTCATTGCGCTCTTCACAGGACTCAGCCTCTTGCTGCTCATGATTATCGCTTTTTTTGGCGGGGGCGGGCATTAATCTGACTCATTCACCCATGAATGGAGGTTTACTATGAAACGAATCCTTGTTTTTGCCCTGCTCTCTGCGACAACTGCCTACGCCGTGGAAAACCCGGATATTTTGAAACTCAGGAACGGGGTGACGTTTCCCCACAAAAACCACCAGACAAATCTGAAGGGTGAATGCAAAAACTGCCACCGCAAAGAGGTCAGCAACGGACACATTGAGGGATTCGCCAAGGACAACGCCCATAGAATGTGCCGAACATGTCATGCCATGAAGCATGCCGGTCCGGCAGCATGTCGTGATTGTCACAAAAAAGCCTGATCATGTTGTCCCATTTTTAACGTCTGCACATGTCGCAGACGATCAAACCAAAGGAGAGAAACATGATGAAAAAACTTTGTGCAGCCCTGATTGCCGTATGTCTTACAACTGGAGCGGCATCCGCCGCCGATGTCATGGAGTTGAAAAAAGGGGTGACATTCAAGCATAAGGCCCACGCCGACACGCTTAAGGACTGCAAAAAATGTCATGACTCGGACAAAGGGGGGAAGATCGCCGGATTCGGCAAGGATGTCGCTCACAAGAAGTGCAAAGAGTGCCACGCTGAAATGAAAAAAGGCCCAACAAACTGCAAAGGGTGCCACATCAAGTAATTACTTCACAGTTCGCGGAGACGGCTCACGCCGTCTCCGCGAAATTCTAAACGTCCTGTTTCGACACCTGGTATCCCACCCTCACGGCCCCCCAGTGCCGGTTACCGATAATTATCGGTGTTGAGACATCATTCATAATCTCCCCGGTGTCTCGCATATAGGTTTGCAGGAGAAACTTATCCCTGTTTTGGGCCGCACGGATTCCGGTGCGATCATCAAAGATACGCTTGGTCCGGTTATGGATTTTATCCGTTTCCGGATCGCCGGTCAGCGGTTTGGAGTAGCGCAGATTATGGCTGGCAACATATCCGCGATCATCTACACAGATGGCAAAGGCCATTTTGCTGTTTTTTTCGAGAACCTGCTCCTGCAAGGGCGAAACGACCTGGTCGAACAGTCGGTCAAAGTTGGTTGTGAACTTTTGGGGCGAGGTATTGGGTACCGGCTTATAGCTCCGGTCAAACAGATCGTTGATGGTAACATTGCCTGTTGCCAGTGCATCGTCAAGCGCAGCGGTAACGCGGTCGCGTAGATCAATCGCATTGCGCTTCATTTCATCATGATAATTACCGACACTGAATTTGCCCACCGTGGTAAATATATTCTCTGCCACCTCGGCCAATCCCTGGAAGGTCACATCATTGGCCTCCATCTTTGAATAGACTACAGACGCGGCATCAGATACCTGGTGAATCTTGTCCGATATCTCTTCCGTGGTAGCACTCTGTTCCTCAGTTGCACAGGCGATCTGATTGATCATGTCGGTCGCCTCGCCGGCAAGCTGCATAATATTCGCCAGCGATTCCCGGGCCGCCACTGCCTTCTGCACCCCCTCGCCAACCCGCTCCTTCTCGACGGTCATTGAAGACATTGCCGCACGGCTTTCCTCTTGAATCGAGCGGATGATGGTGGCGATCTCCTTGGTAGATGCCGCGGTCTTCGCGGAAAGACTCTTCACTTCATCGGCAACCACAGCAAATCCTCTGCCGGCCTCTCCTGCCCGTGCCGCCTCAATAGCGGCATTGAGCGCCAGAAGGTTTGTTTGATCGGCCACATCCTCTATGAGCGTGATGATCTCGCCGATCTTGCCGGTCGACACGGTCAGCCTTTCCACGGTGCCAAGGGTTTCCTCCACACTGCCGCTGATGGTCTCCATACAGTCAAACGTTTCCCCGACAGCTGTCATACCCGTTCCGGCGGCGCCATCAACCTGGCTCGACAGGCGGGCCGCATTCTGGGTGTTCGCTGCCACATCGTTCAAGGTCGCAGACATCTCCTCTGCAGCAACAGCAACCGACATCGATTGTTCTTTTTGTTGCCCAGCGGCCGCCACTGCACCGCTGTTTTCTTTCTTGATGGTACAGACCGCGACCGCAACATGCTCCGCCTGCCCATAGAGATCTGCCACTATCCCGCGCAATTTTCCGGTTAGATTGTTGATGCCGCGTGCAAGCTGTCCGATCTCGTCAGACGAACGGACCGGGATCTGTGCCGTCAGGTCTCCCTCGCCCTGCGAAAGAATTTCAACCATTCGGGCGCACTCAACGATATCCTTGACGACCGTTCTTTTGAAAAAGAAATACATGCTGGCAAGGATCGCAAAAAAGAAGAAAAAACCTGCGACGGAAAGGAGAATGGTCAGATTTCTGGCACTGACATACCCCTCCTCGAGGGAGGTATCGAGAAGCAGCGAACCGAGGAATTTGGGGCCGGCATCGTGGCATTTCTTACATCGTTCCTCATTCGGAAGCGGAATTGCCGCCACCAGCGTGTGCATTCCCTGCCGGCTCGTAACATGCTCGAGGGTAGTGCCGGCCGCCAGGGCCTTGACAATCAAAGGGTTCGCTTCGGACGATGACGCAGCGGCTTCCTTTCCTTCCGCGTTGTAGACCTTGAGGTCACGGACGAACCCTTTGCCTTTGAGTTCCTTTATATATTCATCTATCTCCTGCGTTTCACCCTTCATCATCGCATCATTGATATGCTTTGTCACAATGGCCGACAGATTGCGACTGTTATGAGTCTGCAGGTCCATGGTTGCCCGATACTCGATCCATATCGTTATGACTCCCATCGCGGCGAATCCAATCATCATTGTTGCCGCGATAATCCCCAGGACCCGATAGATCAATTTATTTTTCATGAGTTCCCCCGTAAGGCACCGCATTGACTTCCACATATATGTATATCGGCCGTCCCCCGGAGAAATTGACATAAATGATTTTAATATAGTTATCTTGCTTTGGCCGTTTTATGTAACGGAACCTCATCCACTATTTTCTAAAGAATTGACGCCCCAGACCGATATGTATGGTAATGCCGGAGATGGCGCTGACATAACCAGAAGCCTCGATCAAATGGCAATACGAAGGAGAATGACAGCCTCATGGAATCGGTCCCGCGGATACTTGTCGTCGACGACGATCCCCCTGTCCTCGACATGGTGACAGCTCTGCTGTCATCCTGCGGATATCCGTCCATCTCCAGTAACGCTCCCGACAAGGTCCTTTCCATACTCGCCCGTGAAGAGATCGATGCCGTCCTGTCGGACATCAATATGCCGGGAATGACCGGACTTGACCTGCTCGAAGACATCCGGGCACATTTCCCCGATATCCCCGTCATTCTGATGACCGGCTGTGCGGTATTGGATATGACCGTAGAGGCAATCCACAAGGGGACATTCGATTTTCTCATGAAGCCGTTCAACCCGGTGCAACTGGTTCACTCCATAAAAAAGGCTGTCGATTATCGCAAACTGGTGTTGATGGAGCGGGATTACAAACGAAATCTGGAGGAAACGGTCCAGCAGAGGACTCGAGAAGTCAATGAAGCCAGCAAGGAGATGATCCTGCGCCTGATGGTGGCCGCCGAATACCGTGATGATGAGACCGGAAACCACATCCGCCGTCTCGGTCTGTACGCAAAACACCTTTCAGAACTAATGGACATGTCGGACGAATTCATCGACGAGATCACGTTTGCAAGTGCCATGCACGACATTGGAAAGATTGGCATACCTGATTCTATCCTGCTGAAACCTGGCGGCTTTACAAAGGCGGAATTCGAACTGATGAAAGAACATACGGTCATCGGCAACAAGATCCTGGCCGGTTCTTCCTACGCGCATATCCGCTTGGCGTCGTCCATCGCACTCAACCATCACGAGCGTTGGGATGGCTCGGGCTACCCCCGTAGCTTGAAAGGTGAAGACATACCGATTGAAGGCAGAATCGTCATGCTTGCGGACCAGTATGAAGCCCTGCGGAGCGAACGTCCCTACAAGCCGGCACTCGACCATGATACCGTTGTAAGGATCATCACCGAGGGAGACGGCAGGACGCGGCCGGAACATTTTGACCCAAAGGTCTTGGCGGCCTTTGCAGGCAACACCTTGAAATTCGACGAAATCTTCTCCAGCATGGCGTGATCCCCCCCTCTAATTGCCTAACACCCATACGGATTGATGCACCAAAACCGCCCGCTACCCACCATTAGGTAGCGAAAAAAGACAAAAAGGGGTCACGGCACTAGCCGTAACCCCTTGAATTAATTGGCGCGCTCGGAGAGATTCGAACTCCCGACCTACGGATTCGTAGTCCGTTGCTCTATCCAGCTGAGCTACGAGCGCAAATGAAACCAAAGAGATAATCGTATAACAAATGTAGGCGGATCATGCAAGATATATTTTATCAGCCGGCCAGCTTCGACTCTTGCCCTGACTGGCAAGATCATGTATTCTCTGCCCCACGAATCGGCGCCTCCACGGAGCGCGACTAGTCAGGACAAGGATACGGGAGGGGCATATGGCAAGCCTTAACAAAGTAATGTTGATTGGAAATCTCGGCAAGGATCCGGAGATGCGCTACACCACCTCAGGGCAGGCTGTCACCGGTTTTTCCCTGGCCACCAGCGAAAAGTTCAAAGGAAAATCGGGCGAATGGGAAGAGCGAACCGAATGGCATAATATCACCCTCTGGGGAAAACTGGCTGAGATCGCGGGTGAGTATCTTTCCAAGGGTAAAACAGTCTACATTGAAGGACGTCTCCAGACCAGGAAGTGGCAGGACAAGAGTGGCAATGACCGATACACCACCGAGATCGTCGGCGAAAAGATGCAGATGCTTTCTCCCAAAGGAGAAGGTCGCCGCGGCAATGACGTGACTTCTGAGCCGGCAGGCGGATCATACGAGGAGCCGCCGTTCCAGGACGATGACATTCCGTTCTAACCAGTACCTTTTATCATTTTTGTTAACAAGTGCCTATCAGAGTCTTTCTGGTAGGCATTTGCGTTGCTGCCGCCGAAACGGGGTCACGTCATACGTTGACAAGCATACGCCACCCCCTAAGTAATAAATTTTTCTTGACAATCACCCCTGTTGAGAGAAATATGCTCGCGGACACTAGAGAACTCCATATATTGGAAAACGATAATACTAAACCATTCGCAAGAATGGGACGGAAAGCCTACAGGGTCTCACAGAGACAGCCGGGTCGCCGAAATATCCA
>CAZSTJ010000084.1:0-13406 GCA_964609805.1 uncultured Geobacter sp.
GAGATGTTGCTGTTGACACCGTTCTTCGTGCCGAACCGGGAGAGTGCCGTCTGACCGGCGCTCTGGCCAGCGGTCTTCCCATCAACGGCGAAGACATTCGAACTCGCGAGCGCCAGGGCCATTGTCAGACTAGCTGCGGTATTTCTTGACCATCTCACGGATCGCATCCTCATAACTCACACCGCCATCAACCATTGCCTCGATCTCAGCGATCTCGCTCGCATCGGACGTGAACACGTAATAGGAGAACGGATCGACGGCCAGCCTGCCGATGCCGGCCCCGAACGGCGTGTCCATGAAGATCTCCGAATACTTGGGCTTATTGCTCTTGGTTGACTTCAGAATCCGCATGGTGAAGTCGTCGTAGTCCAGGAGCTTCTCATCCAGCGCCTTCTCGAAGTCCGATGACTCCAGGAAGAATTTGAAGGCGGAGTTGTTCCGGATCACGTCGCCGACGCCGCCGAAGAGCTTCATGTCGAGCACCGACTGGGTAATGATGGTGAAGCTTCCGCCGTATTTCCGGGCTCGGCGGTATCCCTCCTCGATGACCTCCTTCAAAGTCGAACTCTCCCCGAGGAACTGCCACGCCTCGTCGAAGACAATCAGCCGCTGGTCCGACTTGTCGGAGAGATAGAGATCCTGGGTGACGGCGTTGATCACCTGGAGGGTGACAACCCGGAACAGCTCCTTGCGGGACTTGAGATGCTCCAGTTCCAGCACCACGAACTCGTCGTTGGAGATGTCGAGGCTGCTCTTGCCGTTGAAGAAGCGGCCAAAGGCTCCGTCGCTCCGGAAATCGGCCAGATTGAAGGCCAAACGGGAGGCTGCTTCCTTGATCTCGCCCCCTTCGGAGGAATAGCGGTCGAAGTTGGCCAGGTATTCGTAGACCGTGTCGATGCCGGCATCATTCCCCTCCTGCTGCCAGGCCCAACGCACAGCCCCCTTGATAAGGGTCATCTCGGTTTCACTGGGGATGGTCTTGCCGGTGGAGAACACCATCTGGGCGACGATGGGAGCGATGACCGGGATGTCGTACTCGGGATCGATGATGTTGGTGAAGGGATTCAGGCAGACCTGGGAATCCTCGCTGAAATCCAGATAGCGGGCACCGAACAGCTTGGTCATCTTCTTGTAGGAGCCGCCGATATCGATGATCCTGATCTTGGAGTTCATGGCAAAGTAGTTGTAGACCAGGTAGTTGATGAAGAAGCTTTTGCCGGCGCCGCTGGAGGCACAGACCATGGCGTTGTGGTTGTTGACCCCCTTGTTGAAGATGTCGAGGCCGAACAGGTTCCCCTTCCGCCCGGCAAAGAGCATGACCGGCTTGCCGAGCCCCGAGAAGTCCCCCTGGATCGGCAGGGTCACGGCAATGCTATCCACCGGCATGATGTGGTCGCGGTCGAGGGTGTCGATGTTGCTGCCGTTGTCGTAGAGGCCGAAGGGGAGTGATGAGATGAACAGGATGGGAAGAATTCCCTTGTCCTCCTGCATGACGTACCCTTGCCCCTCCCAAACGCGTTTGGCCCGGGTGACTGACTCATTCACCAGCCACTCGTCGCTGCCGTAGACCCACATGATCGGGATAATCCGGTAGAACTTGGTCCCACGTTCCAGCTCATCAACCGCCCAGAGGTACTCGTCTTTCTTCCGGGCCAGCGACGGGGCGAAGCTGCCCACCCCCTGCTGCTGCAGGACCAGATTGCACTTGGTGTGGAGCTTGTTCTTCTGGTTGCGCAGCACGATGTTGAGGGTGAAGAAGAACGGCGTCCGGATCTGATCCGAGTCGCTCGCCATCCCCATGATCCCGCCGAAGAGCTGGTTGGTCTGGATCGGGTCGCCATTCAGGGGGAACGATTTGGGTGTTACGCAGCGAAAGTGCCTGTTATCAAATCTGAGGGAGGTAAAGCGCTTTTCGATCTTCGTGCCGAGCAATACCTGTTTGCGGATGATGTTCCGGTCATCATAGTGGGTCGAATTGCTGGAAGGATCTTCGTTCAGCATGCGCCGCAGCCAGTCCAGCAAGCGGCCCGGTCCCACCACGACCGGGGCAAGTCCGGCGCCACGCAGAACTTCCTGGATGGTGCCGAAGACCTCATCCAGATTCACATGACCGACATCTTTCACCGGAAACTTTACGGTGAAAAACATCCGGAATGTGCGCACCGGAATGCCGCTCAGGCAGCCGAGACCTTCGACGCCTTCCTTGAAGAACCGGGAGACATTGTCGGAAACGTCGTGGACCAGCTTGCTGTTACGCATCTTCTGAGCCCCGTATGCATTGACAATCGGTTCTACATCCGGGTCGGCAAACAGGATGAACTGCATGACCGATCCTTCCGGCAGGTTGACACGAAAGAGACCTTCCAGGGTCCTGATGCTCGTCTCCGAGGCGAATGCCAGTGGAGCGCACTCCCACATCATTCCGAAGGTGTTGTCGGTGTTGAGATAGATCTGTTTCTGGTCGTCGTACGCGATCCAGGGGAAGTAATCGGAGAACTTCTCACGTCTGGACAACCGTTCCAGCTCTCCCTTGGTAACCCCGCCGTCCCTGCCGAATAGAGCGGACATGATCCCCATTGCGCTACTCCTCCTCACCGGACGACACGGTGTCACCCAGCAGCCAGCGCGGCTCATCGACAAAGAAGTAGACGTAGCGCAGCATGTAGAATTCGTTATCCTGTCCGGTGTAGGGCAAGAGCAGGACTCGCATGGTCTTGGGAGGAGCGACGACCGGGCTGACCGGTTCCTTGAGGAGGCCGGTGAATTTATCGAAGAGAGCCGCACGGTATTTCGTTAAGACACCGTTCTCCTTCGACGAGGGATTGGCACCTGCCGATTCCATCCTGCTTTCGGTACAAGCGCCGGGATTCTCGGACTCCGGCCCGCAGTTCTCATGGGAGGGGTCAGCAACCGCATCCTTTGCTTTGACAGCGTCGCCGGACGACTCGCTGTAGGCCGTCTGGACTGAAACGCATTTCCCGTTATAACTCTCCGGGCAACTGAAACTGCTTTCATAGGGGTTGAGCAGGGCACAGCCGCTCATGAGCAGCATTCCCGCCAGAATCAGTGATTTCTTCACTTTCCGCCTCCCTTGGCGATCTTTTTGATTTCCAGGTTGATCCCTTCACTGATCACCAGCGTCACCGGTTTCGTGGCTCCCACCTCGATAACCGGCATGGTCTGTTTGGCCAGTTCCATGTAGAATTTCTGGATCTCCTTGAAGCCGCTCGACAGCCCCGAGCCGACTCCGGACATGGCAATATCCTTTGGATCTACGGTCTGGGTAGTTCCGAGAGGACTGACAGCCAGGGTTGTTGCCGATGCCTTGATGGCGTCACCGGCGCCGCCGAAGAATCCGGCCAGCATGCTCCTCGCGATCATGGAACCCATCTTGGCCACGACCCGGCCCCGCAGCCCGATCTTGCCGTCTGCGTCCACGACGAACCCTTTGACCTTCTGATCCACCACCGCCTGCCCCTTACGGTCGAGACATGACAGTGAGACCAGCAGCAGTTCGGCCCGCTCGGTGGCAAGGTTCCCCTTGCCGTCGGCAATGACAAAGCACCCCTTGAGATTGGCCTTCACGCTGTTGGGCAGGACTGCCGGAGTCTTGACCCTGAGCAGCACCGGCACCGGATTACCTTTTGCTTCCGAAGTGGTCGGTGCGTCCAGGCCACTCAGCAGGGTCGCCTCCATAAAGGAAGGAGGCAGATAGACTGAACCTGCTGTTGCGTCTTTTTTTTTATCCTCCGGTTCGACCTTGGCCTGTTTTCCTGTCCCGGTTGATGACACAACGGCGATGTCACCAATCTCGGTTTCCGGTGGTGATGTGAGCTGACCAGCCGCCATCGGCTGCGAGGACGTGGGAGGCGGCGGCAACGGAATGGAGCTGGTTTGCGGAATTGGCGGTGGCGGCAGCGGCTGCTTTGCAAGCACGGACCGTCCGGAACCGGCCTTTTGCGCCTGGCCCTGGGCTGATGCGACAATGCGGGCATCACCCGCTGCGGGAGTTGACGTGCCGGGCTGCATCACGGGAGCTGCCAGCGTCTCTCCCTTTTTCTCCCGGGTGATTTCATCGAGCTTCTGTTTAAGTTCGGCAACCTGGTCGTCCCGTTTGGCGATTTCCTTCTGGCTTTCAAGATACTGCGACTTCTCCAGAAGTTTCCCCTCAATGCTCAGCGGTGCCTGTTTCGCGTTTCTCACCGGTTGAGCCGACTTGCCGCGGTTCATGGCCATGCTCCCGAGGATAAATATGAGGGCGAAAAGGGCTATGCCGCCCCCCCAGACCATCATTCGTCTCTGGTTACCGGTCAGACCGTTCCAGTAGGAAAGCAGCTTATTTTTCATCTTCCGCCTCCTGGTCAGCCGGTGCCGGTTGCTGTTTCTGGGCGGTTTCCTGCTTGACCTTCTGGCTGGCACCGGAACGATCCATGACCGGCAGGTCGCCAGCGAGCTTCCGGCCTTCCTGCTTTTCCGCCCGCTGCTCCACGACGAATATCCGCGAGGTGTCCCCCTGGCGCAGAATGTGCCGTTCGAGTGCAACCGCCACCGGGTTTTCCGCCAGTTCCGTTCTCAGGAACATCTTCTCGTTCATCCTGAATTCAGACGGCTCCCCCCGCAGGTTCGCCTCGTACTCCTTGATCCGGAGTCCTTCCCCCTCGATATCCACGGTGCGCTTCAGCGTCAGGGCAATTTCCCTGAACATGAGATACCGCTTGTCCTTGCGAACCACGGTGTAGGAATCGGCAATGTTCTCGGTGTAGATATCCCGAATGGCGCGAAGCAGCTTTTTCTCGAAGGGGAGCCCGGCATAGAGCGAGAGGTTTTCCTTGATCTTGCGTTCCCTGCCTGACGTCAGACGGATAGTCTGGGAGGGAATTCTCTGGGGGAAGGCGATCATGCTGAAGGTTTCCTCGCCGCAAACAACGTACAGCTCGGTTGGCGTGGAGGCGTAGGAGAGCTTGTCCCCTTTTTTCGTGACCTTGAACTTCACGAAGGCATCCTTGCCGGTGATCTTGATGGTTACCCCTTTTTCTGTGGAAGTAAGCGCCTCGCGGATCTCGGCCGGGCAGGAGATCCGGTTCAGGTCCGAACTGGACAGGCGAATGGTGGTCGTTGCCTCGGGCAGTACCACTGTCGGGAATTCACTTTCGACCTGTTTCTCCATGGCCTGGTCATCGGTGATTCTCTTCTTCTGAATCGCGGATTGATCAGCCGCGTGGAGTATTGCCGGAACCAGCAATGCTGCCAGTAACACAACCGTGCTGCGCATCATGCCCCCTTGCTTTCGCCCTGAGCCGGCTTCTCGTAGAGGCGGACCAGGATGAATTTTCCGTTCTCAATGCGGTACTCGATGAGATAAACCTTCAGGGTATCCTCTGCCTTCTGATCAACCATGTAGGTCTTCTTGGTGCCGGTAACTTCGAGCCGGCGTTTTTCGGTGTTGTTGATGATCGACTGGATGTAAAAGGCGCTGGAGGCCTTGGTGTTTTCGATTTTGTCGGCCAGTTCGTACAGCTCTTTCCGTGATGTCTGGAACTCTGCAGGGTCATAGACGGCCAGCAGTTCGCTGAACTGTGACCGGGCATTTACCGGGTTGTAGGTTAGGGCCAGACTCAGGATGTAGCGGGCAAACTCCTTGAGGTATTCATCAGAAGCCTTGTCCCCGGAAACCGAGATCTTGGAGTTGACGACCGGAGGCACAAGGATGACCCGTTGGCTGTTCAACGCCATGAACAGGCCTGTGGTGTTGATGACGACGGCGATGCCGAGCACCACAACCACGAACTTGAGCAGCCGGTTCTCGGCGAAGATGTTGGAACTTTTCTGCAGGAAAATATCGAGGTTCACTTCTTTGCTCCCTCTGTAGCGGTCATTCCAGAAAATCCTTGTCGAAAAACTGCGGGTACCCCTTCATCGGCGCCAGGCCGAGAAAATAGAGCGCATGCCGCAAGAAACCTCGCGGATACTGCCGTTTGAAGCGGCTGTATGCCCACGGAACAATGATCATTGTCAGCCAGAGCCACCCGCCGAATTGCTGGGCCAGAATGAAGCTGGCTGTCATGATTGCCAGGTCGTCGGGCTCGAACCAGAGAACCTGGAACGGCTGGGTCAGGTATTGGGGAAACTTGCGGGTCACATCCGGCTCCGTTCATGGATACAAGGTGGTGAGGGGGGCTTTCGCCCCCCTGCTGTGTCAGATGATCATCCCGAGAGAGGTGACGATCTTGTCCGAGTTGATGACAAGCACCCCTCCCAGAATGCAGAGGACAGCCGGGACCATCTTCTGCTGGATCATGACGACGACGCCGGCAATGATCGACAGGACACCGGCAATGGCACCGAAGGGCCCCTTGAGGATGTTGTTGATGAAGAAGTCGTAGGCCTCGAAACCGAATGAACCGGCAACCGGGGCAACGAGAGCCATGGCCTGCGATGCCACCAGGGTCACGATCATGGCCACGGCGGTCATCAGAAGTAGTTTCCGTTTGTGCATTCATTTCTCCTTTGTGCTGATTTCTTGATGGTGCTGCGGTGACAGTGGTACAGAGTCAGTGCGATTGCGGCTTGCTCACCTCCTTTCCCTTGTCCAGCAGCCCGGATATCCGTTGGATGTCCGCACCATTCACGTGAGCACCTTCGATCCAGAGTGCCGGTGTTCCCCGTATCCCGATCCCGGCAGCGATCTTCTCCATCTCCTCCAGCTGCTGTTGCTGAACGTTGTCGGCGATGGCAATCGGTTTGCCGTCCAGTTGACCGGTAAAGACATCGTGAAACGCCTTGTCCCTGTCAGGCTGGGACAGTATGTAACGGGCCTTTTTTTCGGCGTCAGGATGGATTCTGCGGAGTGGGACGAAATAGACGTAGCGCGTCACATCGGTGCGCTTTGCAAGGAAGTCGTCGACCTTGCGGCAGTAAGGGCAGTCTGGATCGGTGAATTCAATGACCTTTTTGGGTCCGCTGCCGATTTTCAGAGCTTTATCGAGGGGGAGACCATTGATTCGTTCTGCGACAACCTTTTCGCGTATTTCAGCGGTCAGATTCTTGCCGTCCTTGGACCAGATCTCTCCGAAGAAAAGATATCCTTCAGGGCTGAAGTAGAATACCTGCTCGCCTGCGGTGATCTCGTAGAGTCCTTTGAGCGGTGATTCTCTGAAACTGTCGATTTTCAGGTTCGGGAAACTCTTCATCAAATTCTCTTTCTCCGTCTTCACGTCGTCGTTCGCCATGGAGAACCCTGCGACCGCGACAAGAAGCAGCATCATTCCGCCAACCATCATGGTCCTGCCGTTAATGATCTTCACTTCTCCTCCTTTCGATATTCCACGATTTCCACTCTCCTATTCAGGCGCTTGTCGGTCGAAACAGGGCAGCACTTGCCATTTCCCTCCACAGTCACCACATTAAAGCCATTAGATTTCATTATTCCTGCTACGTGATTCGCTCTCCTGATCGACAACCTCTCGTTGTAGTCATCCGTCCCAATCGTGCAGGTGTAGCCCTTCAGTCCGAACGTGCTCTGCTTCGACAACCCAGCCAACAGCCCATCGAATCTCAAACGCTCATGACCTGACAGCCGTTCACTGTCGAAATCGAACTGCACGGTTATGAGCCTAATATCTGTCTCAATGGCGCCGTGGGTGGATGACTGAACAGGCTTTGTCTCAAGGGAAACTTGCGGCTCCGGTTTTGACGGGTCGGAAAGCCGCACGGCAAGCTTGGGTTTCACTGGCAGGAGTGAAAGCCGGTGATCAGGGCAGTCGGAACAGACAACGAATTGGTCATCCTGTTTAGCCGTACCTGCATCGAGCGAATAACTGAATGGACGCTGGCGGATCTCTGCGGCATGGGCTGCCAGAGGAAGGATCAACGCCAGTGCGGTGATGCTGAGCGATTTCATAAGGAGAATAGGCCTCCAGTAGGAGTGTGCTTCATACACATAATCTATAGGGGGGGCAGGTGCGGTCGCCATCACTGATCTGGGTAACGCGCCAACTCTGGCTCATCTGCTCAAATCCGATTCTGTTCAGGAAAGATCGTGGGGGGAAGTGATTAGGTTACTGGGTGAGCTGGAAGCATCAGGATGCGGAATGAATATTTACATCTTCGGTGATGGTCAGGCCGAAGGGAGGGCGGAGATGAAAAACCTGCTGGGCAGCAAGGGAAGCAATCTGGCGGAAATGACCAGCACCGGCCTGCCGGTCCCTCCCGGCATGGACACCATCACTGTATCCGGGCTTTTCCAATACAAAATTTTTTTTCATATGAACTATTAGTTAGTTACACGATTTTGACGGGTCAGAACACGAATTGTACCTGCCCCCCTTATAGATATTAGAGACAGGGAGAAACACCAAGAACGGAGGAAAAGCAATGGAAGCACTTTTGAGGCAGCGTGACCTGATGGAAATCATGAACGTATCGCGTGCAACGCTCTGGAGGATGCTGAGATACCAGGATTTTCCCAAACCGGTCATCCTGATGGGATGCAAACGCTGGAGAACTGAGGAAGTCGCATCGTGGATCGAGGCACGGAAAAGTGCCTGAGACAAGCATCATTTCAATAACACCGATTCGGGAGGTCCCGGTTGCATGATCATCTTCAACCCATGCTGTTTTCGGACTCCAAGGAATCGCAAGCACCTGACTCATTCCATGAATTGCTGGCGAGCATCGCGGCCAGACCCAAATACCTTCCCGATTGGCCGGAGAGCTACAGGGCGTTACCCAACGAGATTTTGCGGTCGGCGCTATTCAACTGCCGTAACCGGAACCTGCCACGCATGTTCATGAAGGAAGTGGAGATTGCCGTGATTGGCGATGGTCAGGTCATCTATCGAGGGGAAGAGCTTCGGCAGGATGACGAGCTGGTGTGGATGCACTTGATGCACTTGATTAAGAAGAGCCCGCTGGGGGAATGCGTTGAGTTTACCCCCTATTCGTTCATCAAGGCACTCGGATGGCCCATCAAGGGCCAGAGCTATGAGCGGCTTCGGAATTGCCTGAGTCGGATGCAGGCAACGGCGTTGCGCATACAGTCCAAGCGCCTGCACAGTTTCGTCAGCATTTCACTGATCCAGAAGTTCATGTCCAGGAACGAGCGAAACGAGAACCTGACCCGATGGCAGGTCTGGGTCGGCAAAGAGATGCAGTTGCTGTTCGACGAGGAATTTCTCACCAAGGTGATGTGGGATACCAGGCGGTCCTTGCCCGACGGAATTGCCTCAAAACTGTTCGGATACTGGGCCAGCCACCGGAAACCATACCCGGTAAAGGTCGAGACTCTGCTGAAGCTCTGCGGCTCCGGAATGCAGGCAAAGCATTTCAAGGCTGAGTTGAAAAGGGCTCTCGAACTTCTCAAGGAATCAGGCTTTTTGGAAGCGTGGGATCTGAAGGATGAACTTGTTGTGGTTGTCCGGAGGCATTGACCTATGACCGACCGGACATTGACTTTTGACCGACTGACTATTGACCTTTGGCCGACCGGTACTGACTTTTGGCCGACCGAACTATTGACTATTGACCGACCCGAACCATGACTTTTGGCCGACCGCCATTGTCCTGATTTCAATGAACAATCGATTAGTTAGAAGGTTATCAACACCCTACTAACCTTCTTTTAACCAATTTTTAACCATAAGAGGCGTCGGATTGACAGGAAGGAATACGATGAACTGCCCATTTCCGGATGAAGCAATGAGAACAGTGGTCTCGTATTTGCGCCGATCAGGCCAGACCGTTGTCTTTTCGGAAGGTTCATTTGTACTTGCGAAAGGGACTCCAAATATCATCGTCATTGAACAGGCATGCGCAGACGGTGCGGTGTCTCTGACCGAGGATGGCGCTATTCAGGTATGCGGAACACGAATCATGGCGGAGATGGATACTGTAAAGCTACGCAGAAGAGTTGAGGATCATTTACGAAAATCTGCATCGAAGCAGGACATTATCCGCATAGCAGCATGTTTAGGCATCAAGCTGAAGTAACTGATTCCTCCCTGTTCCCCTGAATTAGTTAATCACCAGGGCAGTATAGCGACTGGATCTGGTCATAGGCCTTATCAGCCGCTAAATCGAATATTCATTCTGGCACGGCCAAGCTCACAGAGTTGAGCACAGGCAAAGCCGGTCATCGAAGCACTACTTCGAGGCCGGCTTTTTTTATCTGGAGGGTTCCTACATGGACTTTCAGCAGGCTATGGCATGGGTAAAAGATCACGAGGCTGTAATCAGAGGGTATATCGCCAAGTATCGGAATTTCTCACCATATGAAGATTGCGACTACATGCAGGAAGCCTATGAGTCTGCTTTCGTAGCTGCAAGCCGGTACAGCGAGAAGAAGATCAAATTCGAGGCTGCCTTCTGGAAGATATTCCGAAATCAGATCAGCGTCATAACCCCGGCGCCGGATATTCTGACCCATGGATCGAATTCGATTCCCTCTCATTTTTGTTCTGACGATCTTTCAGCCGTTGCTGAAAAAAGCTCCGGGGGAAGACAGAAAGAGCCCGATATCGAGGCGATATTCCAGTCGGTGCGCCATCACCTCACGGAAAAAGAGCAACAGGTCCTTTATTGGGCTCTCGGAATCGGCATGGAAGGACAGATGTCGAATTACGAGATTGCTGATCGGCTGGGATGCGTTGTTTCTAACGTCAGAGACATCCTCAGTAGAGCACTCGACCGGATCAAAACCCTAGTCGAGAAAGGCGGCATTGATCCCAAGCACTTTGTCGACATTTCACCAGATACGCCATCACGAAAGGAGATGCACCATGAACCTGGAACAGGCAGCACAGCAGTATAAACCAGTACCACTGAAAGCTCTGAAAAGAATGGTTGGCGAGGGGCTGTTGACCGAGCCTTTGGATGAGAAAAATCAACACGCTCTGTACCTGCTTTCCCGCCTTTGGTCGGATGAATGGTACGTCGCCCGGATGAACATGTCCTTCAAATCAGACAAGAGAGCGCTGATGCTGGCATTCCCAAGCTTCGGCAAGATCGAGCGTTACATTTTGAATTCCTATCTCCCGAAAGAGAACGGGCCCAGGTACAGGGTCTCGGTGCGCGATGTTGCCAATAACCTCCGCACCTATTTCCACATTGAGTACCCTGAGTTCAAGATCAAACGTATCCGTCAGATTGCCTACAACATGTTGCGCAGCTGCAGGGGAGAGAGTCGGAGACTGTACCTTTCCTTGACGGCTTTGGAACGTCAGTCGATGGAAAAACAGCGCAGGAAATCTGTCAAATAATCCAACTAACAAACTTTTCTAAGGAAAAGTCTTAATAGAAAAGTTTGTATTACGACAAGGAGTTTGCAATGAAGATTGAAGATATCGAAGAGCTGCTCAACAGCCGGATCATCGAAGCGTTTTCGAGAGGATTCAGTGTTGTTGAGATCACCAGGGCGCTGAGGAAAACTACCGTGACTTCGGTCTATAATCTGCTGCGCGATACTGGCCGTGTCCCAGTTATGGGTAGAAGCGAGTACCGCCGCCAATACGATATCGACCCAAAGTTGACGACCGCTTGCCGGCAAAAGGGATTCTCCTTTGGGCGATGGTGTCTCAGTTGGCGTCTTGATCCGCATTTGGCCGTAACTGAGCTGAAATCTGCTCCTGACAGTGAGGAAGAGAGTGCTGCTCATGTGGCGCTGAAGAGAGATTTCCCGGATGTCTATCTCAGGCTGTACAATGGGTCAAAGATCAAATCAGAGAAAAAGGGAAAATACCGGTCCAAGCCTGCTTCTCTAATGATCGAATGGAGTTCGGAACGGAAAGCATTTTTAGCGACAGTCCCGGAATGTCCAGGCATCGAAGCCAGTGGCAGGAACTGGGATGATGTTTTCTACGCCATAAAGTCGGTGCATCTGATGCACGAATATGTGAAAAGAATTGACTGGCTTCTCAGCAGATCTGGCAACGAGTTATGTCCGGCCAGTGGAGTCAAATAGTCACTTCTCCGTATTTGCGCCATATATGGTACCAAGTTTGTTACCAAATTTGCGCCAAGTTCCGGAGGTGGCAAATTTGTCACCAAATATATCCCCATATTTGCCACCAGTACCTGCCCCCCCTATAGATATTTTGTATGAAGGCGTACTCGCCTTACAAAAATTCTGGGGGTTGATATGAATGTGCTGGTGTGTGATCTCGGGTTTTCTTCGGCCAAGTGGATTTACGGGGAGCGCAAGGGAAGGATCATTTCTGCGTTCAGCTACAACGGCGAAAATCTACTGATCGGGGAAGATTCCCTGATGTCGTCGGGCTCTTCCTATCTGAAAACGATGGAAGAGCTTGTGCGCTACTATCCGGTATTTGTGGAACAGTGCTTGAAACAGGCTGGCTGTGATGGTGACATCCTTCTTGCCGTTGGGCTGCCGTATTCCTACTGGCAGGAGCAGCATAAGCCGGGCGGCGCCGTGCCGGTCTTGGCAAAGTCACTGACCGGTGGGGCAATCAAGGAGGTGGCGGTATTCCCGCAGGGGCTAGGAGGACTGAGGGATTATCTTGACGGACTTCCGGAGCGTCCGACGGGCAATGTTCTCGGCATCGATATCGGCTTCAACACCATCATCTTCACCCTGTTCTCACCTCATAAAAAACAGATCATCCATGGCAAGACCCTCAACAAGCGGGGTGTCCACCAGATGGCCACCAGCTTTCTGCTGCCACGGATCAAGGATCTCGCGCCTTCTGGCACCTTCACCCCCGTGGAAATTGCCTTCCTGATCGAGAAGGGCTACCTGCAGTACGGCTTCGAGCGGCACGATGTCACCCGGGAGATCCAGGAAGCTGGCGTTGCCTATATTGAGCACATCATCCGTGATATTCAGGGTGAGTTGCAGGCTCATGTCGGGATGCATGCCGATTTTGATCGTGTCCTGCTGTTCGGCGGCGGTGCCGCATTCCTGAAGAACGGCCTGCCTGCCAGAAACATCGAGGTTATTGTACTGCCGGAACCGGAATATGCCAATGCCAGGGGATTCCAGACGCTCGCCTTTGCCAAGGGGGTGTGATGTGCCCTTGTACTCACTCAAACTTTCCACCTATGATCCGGAAATTATCGATGCCTTCGAACGGCTACGCAAAAGCAGAAAACAGGCGACGTTCACCCACGAGGCGATCAAGCAATTTCTATCAACTGAGCGCGGAAAGCAGATGCTGGCCAACATGGATGGAGTCACGGCAGGTCAGCCATTGCCGGTTGTTTCTCCCAGCGGTGACGTGATGCCTGTCAACAAGCCGCCTGATGAGTCAATTTCTGCGAAAAGCGGGACCGGATTTAGTCCGAGTGACGATTGCAGTGATATATTGAGCAGCATCCTTAAATAACAAGGGATACCCATGACAACGATAATTATATTTGACATTTTGTGCTGATATGTAAATAATAGTTATCAC
>CAZSTJ010000085.1:0-13360 GCA_964609805.1 uncultured Geobacter sp.
GCGCCTTCATCTTCGGCGGCCGCCGCAAGGATACCGTGCCGCTGGTCTACCAGGCATTCAACTGGAACTACGGCGTCTACCTCGCCTCCACACTCGGCTCCGAAACCACCGCCGCCGCTGTTGGCGCCACTGGCAACGTCCGTCGCGACCCGTTCGCCATGCTCCCCTTCTGCGGTTACCACATGGCCGACTACTTCGCCCACTGGCTGCAGTTCGGCCGCTCCATCCCCCGCCCGCCGCGCATCTTCAGCGTCAACTGGTTCCAGAAGGATGCCAACGGCAAATTCGCCTGGCCCGGTTACGGCGAGAACATGCGCGTCCTGAAGTGGATCATCGACCGCGTTCAGGGCAAGACCGGTGCCGTAGAATCGCCTCTCGGCTGGATGCCCCGTTATGAGGATATGGATTGGGACGGCATGGAGATGTCCCGTGAGAAGTTCAACGAACTGATGTCCGTTGATCGCGAAGTCTGGCAGAGCGAGGTCATCTCCCACGAGGAGCTGTTCGTCAAGATGTACGACCGGCTGCCCAAGGAATTCCTCCACATCCGTGAACTGATCCTCTCCAGCCTCTGGCGTTCGCCGGAGCACTGGGAGCAGATCGGTGAGGTTCATCCCGAGGGATGGAACGAATAAGCTTTCATAGTACCGAAACATCAAAGGGCTGGCCGGATTATTTCCGGTCAGCCCTTTTTTGTTTTATCCATGAAATGAAGAATAACAGTAATTGATCTCCACGAGCCATCACACATATCAATTGATCTTCTTGGTGCCCTTCGTGGATCAGATTTTAAACATCAGTCGTCATCAACCTCGATCTCGCGGACCCGCATCTCTTCCCCGGAAACCACCGTCAGGCCATACTCACCGCAGGACGGGCAGGCATCATACAGGCTGGCCAACGGGACTTCAACCGCACACGCCCGACAATGCCCACGCCCCGGAATCCGCACGATCTCCAACCGCGCCCCCTGCAACTGCGTACCCCGGCTGCAGGCCTCGAAGGCGAACTCCACCGCCTCCGGCACGACCCCGCTCAGTTCGCCGATCTCAACCACCAGTCCGCGTACCCGCCGGCCGCCGGAGTGTTGTTCGCATATCTCGATTATCCCCTGGGTTATGGACAGTTCATGCATACACTGCGACCTTCTCTTCTGATTGCAGATAAAAAAAAGCCTGCAGGAAAACCTGCAGGCTTTTTTCGCTTCGCATCAAGAGCGAATTAGTGCTTCTTCGGCTCTTCTTTCTTCTCAGCAGGAGCAGCAGCCGGAGCGGCAGCCGGAGCAGCAGCGTCCTTCTTAGCGGAAGTCGGAGCAGCCTGAACCGGAGCCGGAGCAGCGGCCGGAGCCGGAGCCGGAGCCGGAGCTTCTTCTTTCTTCTTGCAGCCAGCGGCGAAGGAAGCCAGAGCGAGTACCAGGGTCAGTGCGATAAGCTTTTTCATTTACGTCACCTCTTTTTTTAATTTACCATTTAAACGCTATGCGCATGGTTTTGCAAATCGATATGCAAATATACCTGCAATATTCGATGTGTCAAGTTTTTTTTGGCGGTGATGAAGTTTTTCTACTTTAAGGACCGTCGTCCCCGTCAATGATGAAAACGACCTTTCCGTTCCCGATGGGCCGGGGTCGGCGCCTTGTGGCATTCAAAGCATTGCAGTTCTTCAACCTTTTTGGATTCAATCGGCGACTGCTGAGACCCCACCGGCATATTGTACTCGGGTGTCTGGAATGCCTGCCTCCCCCGCTCGTCCGCCACGGTCGCCGGATGGTAGGAAACCTGCCAGTTGGTGCTGATGGCAACCGTATGGCACTGGTCGCAGCCGCCGGGGGGCGGTATGCTCTTCCAGGCGGTGAACATGGTGCAACCTTCCAGCAGCATAAAAAGGACAACAAGCAGCAGGGTATATTTCATGAGAGAATCTCCCGACAACAGATTTGCACAGCCATCGGATGCTAGCACAGCCATCCGCAAAAATACAGCATTCAACGTTCCTGAATGCGGGGAAGAACCTTAAGGCTGGTCTCACGACTCCGGCGGGCAACCTCCTGCGCCGGGAGTCCCCTGATCCGGGCCACGGCATCCAGGGTCTCTATCATCCAGGCAGGCTGATTCGGCGCACCCCGGTAACGCTGGGGCGTCATGTCCGGGGCATCGGTTTCCAGCACCAGCCATTCCAGCGGCAGTTCACGCACCAACCGTGGCAGCCGGACGGTGTTTTCCCGGGTGACCATGCCGGAAATGGAGATGGCAAAACCGAGCCGGCTAAATTCCCGGGCCATCTCCAGGGAGCCGGAAAAGGCATGCATGATGCCGCCGACTCGCTGCGCCCCTTCTTCCCGCAATAACTGCAACGTCCGCTGAAAGACCCGACGGCAGTGGATCAGCAGCGGCAATCCCCGCTCGACCGCAAGGCGGATCTGGTTCCGAAACGACCGCTCCTGCAACTCCATTGAAACCTCGTAGGCAGGATCGAGGCCGGTCTCGCCGATGGCAATACCCTGGCAGGCGATGTCCCCCAGTCGCGCGAGGATCTCATCACTGGCCAGGCCGGCGTGCATCGGATGGATACCGAACGCGGCGTACACCCCGGGATACTCCCGGGCCAGTTCGCCCATCCGCTCCCACCCGGAGGGGTTGACACCCGGCACCACGAATCCGGTGACCCCGTTCCCCCGTGCATCAGCCACCACTGTGGCCACACGAGGAAACAGGGGATCAAGGTCCAGATGGCAATGGGTATCGATCAGCCCCGGCCAATCTTCGGATTGCAAAACATCTTCATTCGGGTACACTGTCACCGCCCATGTCATTAAAACCAATCGATATTTCCATCATCATCCCGGTCCTCAACGAATCGGCCGACCTGCCGGAACTGTGTGAGAACCTCGCTGGCCAGCAGGGGCTTGACTTCGAGGTGATCTTCTGCGACGGCGGCTCCATCGACGGTTCTCCGGAACTGTTGCGGGAACTGGGACGTTGCGCCCCCTTTACCAGCCGCATCGTGATGACGCCCCGTGGCCGGGGACGCCAGATGAACTCCGGGGCAGAGGTCTCCCGGGGTGACCTGCTGCTGTTCCTGCATGCCGATTCACGCTTCGATCACCCGCACGCCCTCCAGACAGCCCTGACGGCGTACCGGCAGATGAAACCATCTGAATCAGTTGCCGCACGTTTCCGGCTCCGCTTCCGGCGTCGTGAGACCACGCCTTCGCTCGCCTATTTCTTCTACGAGAGCAAGGCATCTCTCGAACGGATAGACTGTGTTCGCGGTGACCAAGGATTCCTGATTTCCCGCAGTTTCTTCAACCGGCTGGGGGGGTTCGACACCTCCCTCCCCTTTCTGGAAGATCTACGACTGGCCGAGATGGTAGAACAGGGCGGGACATGGCAGCTTCTCCCCACCGTGATCTCCACCTCCGCCCGCCGCTTCGAAACCGAGGGACTATACGAACGGCAGGTCATCAACGCCATCATCACCGCCGCTGTGGCCGCTGGATGGCATGAGCTGCTGGAGGCCATGCCCGGTCTCTACCGCAGCAGCTGCAGCAGTAACCGGCTGCGACTGCACCCGCTTCTGGAGGGCATCCGCACCTTGATTGCCGGTCGCGACCGCAGCTGGCGCCGCTCCTTCTGGCGCCGCACCGGTCGCCATGTGGCCGGCAACGCCTGGCAGCTCTTCTTCTGGCTGGATGTGCGCCACGCCTTCCGCGTCGGCGCCGCTGACGTCACCCCCCGCTGGTACGGGCTCTATAACCGAAATCTGAAGGCACTGTTCGAATCCCCCGCGGCCGGACTGCTGGGACAGCTGCTCACCAAGGTCTGGTTCCGCTGCATGTTGCGGTTTACCAGAGGCTGACACCTCTCCTATTGTGCCGGGGCACCCTTTTCCACCGGGAACCCGGCAGCCTGCCACGCCGGCAGCCCGTTCCTGAGTACAAACACCTTACTGAAACCACGCTCTACGGCGACACGCGCCGCATCTGCACTCCCCCTTCAGGTGGTGCCGCTGCAATAAAACACCAGCAGCGCATCCTTCGGTGCGTCAGGAAGGGTAGCATTTCCTTCCATCGTGCCCAACGGCAGACTGATCGCCCCCTTGATGTGGGCCTCCTCGTACTGAGAACTCCCCCGCGAATCGATCACGATCAGCCCCGGTGACCTTTGCTCGATCAACGCCTTCAACTCAGCAGCATCAATGTAAGTGAAACTCCCGGCAGCACTGGCCGGAACCTTTAATAGCATTAGACAGACGAGCATCGCCACTAAGATGCCGGCTTGCACACCATATAACCTCATCTGAGATCCTCCTTTCAAAAGATCGCTTACAGAAACCAACCGAACAGGCTGACGACCTTTTCCATGGCCCGGAGCAGGATGCCGCGCCCTTCATGGTCATCCAGCCTGACCCGCTTTGCCGCCAGAAACTCCTGCTCCAGAACCTTGTCCACCTGCTTTCCGAAGGCTGCGCTGTCTACCACGCAGTTGATCTCGAAATTCCGGTGAAAACTGCGCTGGTCCAGGTTTGCCGAGCCGATGACCGCCCGCTCCCCGTCAACCAGCATGATCTTGGCATGCAGGATCTCCCGCTCCAACTCGTAGATCTCGACCCCGCCCCGTAACAGTGTACCATAGGAACTGCGCCCCACCAGCTGCACCAGCGGCACATCGCTTCGAGCCGGCATCAGAAGCCGCACCCGGACACCCCGTCGTGCAGCCCGCAGCAGGGCCCGCATGATACGGGGGCCCGGCACGAAGTAGGGGCTGGCGATCATCAGCTCTTCGGACGCCGAGGCGATATTGAACAGGAAGGCGCTGCGGATATAGGAACTGCGCAGATGGGGTCCGCCGCTGATGATGGTGACATGTGCCCGGCCGGGATTACGCCCCTTCTCCTGGTCGCTGCAGTCGGGCACCTCCGACGCCAGGCCCCGCTCCATCTGCCATGATTGCCGGAATATTGCAATCAGCTCCCGTACCGCACTCCCGGTCACGCAGAAACCGGTGTCGCGAAAGCGCAGTTCCGGGCTGCCGCCGGCATACTCGTCGCCGATGTTGAAGCCTCCCAGGAAGGCCTGCTGGCCGTCTACGACGGTCATCTTGCGGTGATCCCGCCGGTCGAACCAGCCGATACCCCGTTTGAAAGAGGGTACATTGAACGGAATCAGCTCGATCCCGTTGATGGCAAGGCTTCGGAAATAGGCGGACGGGGTGTCGATGCAGCCGATGTAGTCATAGATGAGGAACACCTTGACCCCGCGGCGCACAGCCGCCGACAGCTCGTCGGCAAAGAGGCGGCCGGTGTCATCGTTGCGGATCAGGTAATATTCGAGCAACAACGAGCAGCGGGCAGAGCGGATCGCGGCAAAGAGCGACTGGAAGAAGCAGGGGCCGTCGGGGAGGAGGGTAACGCGGTTATGGTGATAGGTAACCGGCAGGGCATTGGGGCGGATGCGTGCCAGCAGTCGCAGCATGCGGGACAGTCTCTTTTTTCGGCCTATCTGGTAGTTGCCGGACATGGTCTCCACCGCCATCGTCAAAAAAAACGGGGCAGTAAATCCGCCCCGTTTAGATGCCGCCTAGGAACAGCCGCACTGCTGGGTGCTTCCGCTCGTGTAGGGCAGCCTGAGTCCGCACTTCTGGCACCGCCAGAAGAGTCCGCCTCAGCCGGGCATCAGAATCATCTTTCCCTGGCATTCAGGGCATTCCTTTTCCGTTTCCATAGGAACCTCCATAGTTTGTTACTATTAGATATAGCCCCATGGAACGGTTTCGTCAATATATGAATTATTGAATTATTTGACCGGAATCCGCAACTGCCCGACCCCGCCGATGGCCGCCTCCATCACATCGCCGGCCACCACCTGTCCTACCCCGGCCGGGGTGCCGGTCAGGATCACATCCCCCGGCTCCAGGGTGAAGATGGAGGAGATATGGGCGATGATCCGGGGGATGCGGTTGATCATGGCGCTGGAGCAGCCGTTCTGGCGCTTTTCACCGTTGACCGCCAGGGTCAGGTTCAGGTTGTGCGGGTCGGCAATCGAACCGGCCGAAACGAAATCGGACAGCGGGCAGGAGGTATCAAACCCCTTGGCAATCTCCCACGGCAGCCCCTTGGCTTTGAGTGAATTCTGCACATCCCGCAGGGTCATGTCGATGGCCACGCCGTAACCGGCCAGGCAACCCATGGCCTCCGCTTCCGGAACATTGCGGGCAGTTGTACCAATCAGGAGCGCCAGCTCCACCTCGTAGTGGCACTCCTGGGAGTATGGCGGGATGGTCACAGCATCGCCGTCACCGATGACAGAGGTAGCCGGTTTCATGAACAGCACCGGCGCCGCCGGCGTCTCGTTACCCAGTTCCCGGGCATGCTCGGCATAATTGCGGGCCAGGCAGACGATCTTGCCGATGGGGAACTCCTGATTGGTGGAGGGGATGCGTGCGGTTTTCATAGCAGGCTCTCCCCGGTCATCTCCCGAGGTTTCTCGATCCCCAGCATCTTGAGCATGGTCGGGGCGATGTCGGCTAGGCGGCCCCCCTCGCGCAGCTGTGCCCCCTTACGGGTGTCATCCACCAGAATCAACCAGACCGGATTCGTGGTATGGGCGGTGAACGGTTCGCCGTTCTCGTCCTGCATCTGTTCCGCATTGCCGTGGTCGGCGGTAATCAGGGTTACCCCCCCCAGTTCACGCACCTTGGCCACCACCTTGCCGGCGCAGGCATCCACCGCCTCCACCGCCCGGATGGCTGCCTCCTCCACGCCGGTATGCCCCACCATGTCGCAGTTGGCAAAGTTGAGCACGATGACATCGTACAGGTCCTGCTCCAGCAGTTTGAGCAGCTTGTCGGTCACCTGGGCGGCGCTCATCTCCGGCTTCTGGTCGTAGGTGGCCACCTCCTTGGGAGAGGGAATCAGGGCGCGATCCTCGCCGCCAAAGGGAACTTCCACCCCGCCGTTGAAGAAGAAGGTGACATGGGCGTACTTCTCGGTCTCGGCGATGCGCAGCTGCTTCAGCCCCCGCTCGGCCAGGATGCCGCCGAGGATGTTCGTCAACTCCTCCGGGCCGTAGGCGATGGGAAGGCCGAAGGTGGCATCGTACTCGGTCATGCAGACATAGCCGGCCAAGCGGGGCCGCTGCCCCCGAGCAAAGCCGTCAAAATCTTCCAGAGCCAGTGCACGGGTGATCTCGCGGGCCCGGTCGGAACGGAAGTTGAAGAAGATGAAGCCGTCGCCGTCCAATACCTGCCCCACCGGGGCACCCTCGTCGCAGATGACGGTCGGCACGACGAATTCGTCGTAGATCTTGGCGGCGTAGCTCTGCTCAATGGCCTCTTTCGAGGATACGCTCAGCTCGCCCAAGCCGTGTACCATGGCGTTGTAGGCCTTCTCCACCCGGTCCCAGCGATTGTCACGATCCATGGCGTAATAGCGTCCCATAACCGTGGCGATCCGGCCGCAGCCAATGCGGGTAATTTCCGCCTCCAGCTGGGCAAGGTAGTCGGCGCCGCTCTGGGGTGGTGTGTCACGGCCGTCCAGCAGGCAGTGGACGAAGACGTCCGTGATCCCCTCTCGTTTGGCCAGTTCCAGCAGGGCATAGAGGTGGGTATTATGGGAATGGACCCCACCGTCGGAGACCAGACCGGAGAGATGCAGCCGGCCGCCGACTGACTTGGCGGCACGGATGCAGTCGAGCAGTACCGGATTGGTGAAGAAATCGCCATCGACGATGGACTTGCTGATGCGGGTCAGATCCTGGTAGACGATCCGGCCGGCGCCGAGGTTGAGGTGGCCGACCTCGGAGTTACCCATCTGCCCGTCGGGGAGGCCGACGGCCATGCCGGAGGTCTGGATCGGCACATGGGGGTAAGTGGCCAGATAGCCGGAAAGATTGGGGGTATTGGCCAGGGCCACGGCGTTATGGATCGGCGAGGGGTTGATCCCCCAACCATCCAGGATCATCAAAAGGAGCGGCTTTTTCATTTAAAAATCCTTTCTCGCACAAAGCTCACAAAGGCTCAAAGAAATTCAATATGATACGAACTAAGCCCTTAACGTTACAAACCGATTATATATTTTAACAGATTACCTTTGTGTACTTCGTGCCTTTGTGAGAGCAAATAGGTATTTTAATGATGGTACGGTTCACCGTTCAGTATCGTGAACGCCCGGTAGATTTGCTCCAACAGGAATGACCGCACCATCTGGTGGGTGAAGGTCATTTTGGAGAGTGCTAGCAGACGCCCCCTCTTGCGGAATTCCTCGGAAAAGCCGTAGGCGCCGCCGATGACGAAGACCACTTCGCCAATCCCGCTGTCACGCTGTCTGCCGATAAATGTGGCCAATCCGGGAGAGGTCATCTGCTCGCCGGTTTCATCCAGCAGCACCAGCGTCGCCTGGGGAGAAATCAGCTTTTCCAGCCGCTCGCATTCGCGGCGACGCATCTCCTCGGCCTCGGCCCCCTTCTCGTCGCGGACATCAATCAGCTCCAGGGGGCAGTAGCGCCTGATGCGGACGGCGTACTCCTCAATGGCATCCTTGACCCAGGGATCACGACTCTTGCCGACCCACAGCACCTTCAGTTTCATGACTGGCTAGAAATCGGATTCTTTGTGTGCGGCTCGTATATCTGCCGGCAGCTCCATCTCCGGGGCCATTTTCCACAACCCGTCCAGGTCGTAATAGCGCCGCAGATCGTTCTGGAAGATATGTACCAGCACATCGCCGTAGTCCATGACGATCCACTTCCCTTCCGTTGCCCCCTCGATATCGTTGACCTTGCCGAACTTTTTCAGGCCGGTGCGGATGTTGTCGGCAATGGCCTGGTTCTGCTTGTCGGAGGAACCGGAGATGATCACGAGGATGTCGGCAATGGAGGAGACCCGCGAAATATCCAGCGCCCGGATGTCATACGCCTTCTTGTCGAAGGCCAGCTGGGCGCATTTCAGGGCACGCTCTTCAGCGCTCAGGGTCAGTTTTTCCGTTACTGCTTCTTGCTTTTTTTTCACGGGCATTCGGTATAGATCCTTTGTTTCTTGATATATGCTTCCACGTTCGGAGGGACGAGATAGGAAATGGAACGGCCTGTGGCAACCAGGCGGCGGATTTCGGTGGAGGAAATATCCAGCGGGCAACCCCGCAGGATCTGCACGCTCCGGCCGGAGCGATGCTCCAGCTGTCGGGCGGCGGCAGTATACCGGAACTCCCCCCTGATGGCAACCGGCAGGGTCTCCAGAGGGTCGGGAATCGGGCATCCCGGCCGCTCCACCACGATCAGGCTGCATTTATCGAAGAATTCGGCGTAGCGATGCCACAAGCCGAATTCGAGGAATGAATCGCCGCCGATGATGAAGAACAGCTCGTCACCGAGGTGCCGAGCGGCAAAGATCTCCACCGTATCGATGGAATAGGACTTGCCGGCCCGCTCCCCCTCGATGTCAGAGAACTCGAAGAAGGGGTTCTGGTCGATGGCCATGCGGACCATCTCGCAGCGCAGCTCAAAACCGATGCCGCCGGTCAGCGGCTTGTGGGGTGGGTCCGCAGCCGGTATGAAGGCGACCCGGTCAAGGGCGCACGCCTCCCTGGCCTCCTCTGCGATCCTCAGGTGGGCCAGGTGCACCGGGTTGAATGTCCCCCCCATCAGTCCGATCTTCATGTCATCAGGATCTTGTTCTTGATGATCAGCATCTCGAAGGCCAGCGACGCCTTGCGCACCAGCTTCTGCAGCTCCCCGAGCCTGCGGCCGAGGGCCTCCATATCCGCCGTAACCAGCACCACCGCCACCACCTTCTGCAGCATGACAACCGGCAGCGCTACGAGCGTTGTCTCCAACGGCAGCTTCAACGCCTTGAGCAGCAGCTGATTCTCAAAGGTTCCGGCAAGTTCGCCCAGATAATGGGACTTGCTTTCCACCACCTGCCGCAGCACCGACGGTTTGCTGAGCAGCAGCTGCAGTTCATTGAACCGGGGCACCTTTTCACCGCCGTTTACCGCCCGCCATCCGACCGCACTGTTGCCACGAACGATGAAAAGGGCTCCGGCCGTGAATTCCTGCCCCAGGTAGCTGATGAAGACATTCGCCACCTCGTCGCGGGTCCGGGCGGAGGCAAAATCAATGGAGACCCGGTCCACCGTGTACCGGCTGAGATCATCCGGCATCTGGTAACGGTCGTCAGGGGTCGACTCTTCCTGCTGCCAGAAGCCCTGGAACTCTGCTGGAATGGTGACGTTGAGCAGCTCGCCGGTTTCGGTAATGGTCGGGATGGTGATGGTTGCCGGTTCGGCCGGCTTGGCCGCTTCCGACGTGCGCCGCTTATCGGCAATCATCTGGTAGCGGATCTGCCCTACGCTGAGACGGTAATAATTTGCCAGAGCCCGTGCAATCTCCACATCGGGGGCGATATAGGGCTGTACGATGTGCCCGGTTGCAAAGGATATCTCCTCCAGCGCCTTGAAATCGGTGGGATCGGCCATGGCCAGGCTCAATCGGTTCCCTTCCAGCTTGAACGGCACAACATGATAGGTCTCTGCCAGGGTGCGGGGAAAGTCGCGGATCAACTCCCGGGATACGGAGGCAAGTTCCTTCCCGCTGACACAGGGGACACCGAGCTTGGTGCTGAGAAGCTGCGCCAGAGCATCTCCGTCCACATACCCCATCTCCACCAGGCTGCTGCCAAGCTTGATGCCGTATATGACCTGGCTTCTCAGCGCCTCATCCAGTTGCGCCACGGTAATGATATTTTCCTTCAGCAGCAGTTCGCCAAGCTTCAGTGCCATGTTTCCATTTCTCCAGAATCGTGGAGGTGCTAGATAATCTGGGGGTTCAGTATCGTTCCCGTGATCGGAATCCGGTACACCCCCGGCGACGTCATGAACTTGGCCAGCAGCAGGAACACCAGCTTCTGGCGCTCAAGGAAATCGGGCTTCGGCATGATCTCCAGGGTCAGGTTGAGCGGCGCAGTGACCGGATTCGATCCGGCCGGCAGATCACCCGAGAGCCGCATGTACACACCTTCCCCCTGCAGGGTGAAACTCTCCAGCCGCGCCTTGCCGTCGGCAAGCCTGATCATTCCCTTCGACTGCAACCCCGCTGCATCGGGGAGGGGAAAACTCCCCATCTTGACACCAGTATACTCCAGGCCGTTGATTTCAACCCTGAATTCGCCGTTCCATCCCCGCGTCCCTTCCTCGGCAGAGCCTTCGCAGCGCAGAGTGCCACCGACCGTAGCCCCCAGTACCGTCTTGAAGAAGGGGATTTCACCCAGCTGGACCCGGTCCGCCGCCACCCCCGCCGTGCGTTTGCCGGTGAGCGCCCCCTCAAGCTTAACCGTTCCGCCACCCGCCTGGACAGCCGAGGCGCCGACGGCGACGCGGCCAGTCAAAAGGCGGTGCAGCTGGAGCCTGGCCGCCAGCCGTTCAAGCCGGAGCAGGGCCCCCTGGCTGGAGGATAGCTGCGGCCGCTCCCACGTCAGGCCGGGAAGCAGGGTCTTGCGTGCTGCCGGTGACAGGTTCAGCCCCTGGGCCGAAAGAGCTTGGCCGATGATCCCGTTGATGCGCCCCGTCGGCAGAAACAGATAAACACAGAACAGGAACAGCGAGGACCAGAAAGCTGCCTGCATCGCCCAGCGCAGGCGGCCGGCCGGCATGATCACTTGGCCTGCCCCGGGGCTGGTTTGAGCAGGGCCATGACCAGGGCCAGGTCAAACCGGGAGGGATCGTCGAAGCGGATCCGCAGGTTTGCCTTCTTCAGGACCACCGGCCGGCTCCCCTTCTCGATCCGGTAGAGGAGGTTCACGGCTTCGTTGGCAGTCACCCCTTCGATGCGCACATCCGCGGCATCTTCGATGAAACCGGCCCGTTCCTCTCCCTTGAGCGGCGAGATTTTCACCCCTTTGCCTTTGATGCCGATCTCCTCCAGCAGACGTGCCGGGGAATCATCGGGCCTGACACCCGCCAGCCGGCCGGCCTGGGAATCGAAGGAACCCTTTGCCGCGAGATAGGCCCCCTTGAGCGGCAGCAGCTCCTTGAGCACCGCCTCGCGGGCGGCCCGCTTGCGCTCGAGCTCAGTGGTCCTGGCGGCCAGAAACGACCATCCCAGCGCGACGGCCAGCAGTCCGATCAGGGCATAGCCGCACCAGAGTCTGTGGCGTTGATCAAGCTCGTTCCAGAGGTTCAGAAGGTTTGACCAGTTCATCGGGAACCCTCCTTGAGCATGCCGGTCAGGGTAAAGGAGACCGTCCCATCGGGGCGGCTCTTCACCTCGCCCGCTTCCGCCGTGGCCAGCAGACCGGACAGGGCCGCCTTGAAATCGTTAACCGCCTGGGCCGACCGGGCATCTCCCTTGAGCCGCACGGTGCGCCCCTCGATCTCTGCCTCGAAGAGACCATTAATGGTGGCACCTTTTGCCTCGGCCAACTTACGGAGGGTATCGAGCACCATCCCGCCGTTCTCGACCCCCGCCAGTTTTCTGATCTCTCCCTTGACCTCAGCCAGTTCATCCACCGCCTTGGTGCGCCCCGGGAAGATCTCACGGTAGATTGAGCCGATGGAACCGTTCAGCGAAGCAAGGTCAGTCTGCACAGCCCGGTACTGCATACCCTTCCAGACGAACAGAAGCAGCAGTGCCGCGACCGTCAGCAGGGCCGTACGGCGCAGCTGCCTCCCCATGGCCGCATCCCCGGCCGTCCAGGCCAACTCACCACGGCGGAAATCGGGCAGCCCCCCGGCCTGACAGGCCCGGGCAACGGCATACAGCCCCGCCAGTTGCTGAAAAGCTGCATCGGTCCTGAACATGACCGCCAGCTCCGTCGGCAGTTCCAGAAATTCAACCGCCAGGGGAAGGTCGGACGTTGTGGCGATGGCGTCCCCATGCTCGCCGAAGACGTACAGGCGAGACGGGAGTGGGGTGCCGGACAGCTCCAGAGCTGACAGGGTTGCCGTCAGATCCCGAACCGGGTCACCGGCGTCCAGGGCCCGGACAAAAGAGAGCTGCCCCCCCCTCAGCAACGCGAGGGAACGGCCGTCGCTGATCGCGCAGTCGTCGGTGATGCCGGGAAGAAAGCCCCAGCCGAAGGGGACGGAACTGATAACCTGTGGTTCGCACCCCGCCTCCTGAAAGATCCCGATGGTTCGGGCGATCTCCTCCCGACGGGCCCACAGGGCCAGATAGCCATCCGCAGCCGGAAGCGCATCGAAGACCGCCTCCTCCGCCGGGATGGCAATCTCCCCCTGAAAATGGCCGGGAAGGACCTCGCGGACCTTGCGCAGGTCGGTAAGCGGCAGCGAAACAAGGCGATGGGCAAACAACTGTGACGGTAGACAGAGGACGGTCTACCGTCACAGTTGTTTGCCCATCGCCTTGTTT
>CAZSTJ010000086.1:0-13351 GCA_964609805.1 uncultured Geobacter sp.
TCGCGAGGCCATGCACCGCGATCCGCGGGTCTTTCTCATGGGTGAGGATGTGGGCCATTACGGCGGCTGCTATGCGGTCAGCAAGGGGCTGTTGGCCGAATTCGGCCCGGAACGCATCCGCGACACGCCGCTGTGCGAATCCGGCTTCGTCGGTGCAGGCATCGGTGCGGCCCTGGGCGGCATGCGACCCATCGTCGAGGTGATGACGGTCAACTTCAGCCTGCTCGCCCTGGACCAGATCGTCAATACCGCCGCCACCCTGCTGCACATGTCCGGAGGCCAGTTCAACGTGCCGCTGGTGATCCGCATGGCCACCGGCGCGGGCAGGCAATTGGCCGCTCAGCATGCCCACTCCTTTGAGGGTTGGTACGCCCACATTCCCGGCCTGCGGGTGCTGTCACCGGCCACTCTGGATGATGCGCGCGGCATGTTATGGACCGCGCTGGAGGATCCGGACCCGGTGTTGATCTTTGAGAACAACACCCTCTACAACATGGAGGGCGTGCTTGCAGAGGATGCCGGACCGGTGGACATCGCCACCGCCCGGGTGCGGCGGCCGGGAGGCGATATTACCCTGATCACCTACAGCGCCAGCCTGTTCAAGTGCCTGGAGGCGGCGCGGATCCTGGCCGAGGAAGGGATCGAGGCCGAAGTGATCGACCTGCGCTGCCTGCGGCCCCTGGATGATGCCACCTATCTGGCTTCGATCGCCCGCACCCACCGGGTATTGATCATTGACGAGGGCTGGCGCAGCGGCAGCCTCTCAGCCGAGATTTCGGCCCGGATCATGGAGCAGGCCTTCTACGATCTCGATCTGCCGGTTGCGCGGCTGTGCAGCGCCGAGGCGCCGATGCCCTACGCCAAACACTTGGAGGATGCCGCCCTGCCGCAGGTGGATTCCATCGTGGCCACGGTCAGGAGGATGATGGATCATGGGTGAATTTTACATGCCCAGCCTGGGCGCCGACATGGAAACCGGCAAACTGGTCGAATGGCTGGTGGCGCCGGGACAGCGGGTCAAACGGGGCGATATCGTCGCCTTGGTTGAGACCCAAAAGGGACTGTTTGAGATCGAGGTCTTCGAGGATGGCATCATGGGCGAGCCGCTGGTCGCAGCCGGCCAGACCGTGCCGGTGGGCGCCGTGCTCGCCCGAATCGAAACCGGTGAAACCCGGGCGGCTGGCGCCGGGGCGCGGACCAAGCCAGCCTCAGGGAAAACAATCGAATCGGCCCCAGCCATCAAACCGCAGGAAACCATCCCCGTCCAGCAGGCGGTTCCCTCCGGGCGGATCGCCTGCTCACCCTCGGCGCGGCGCCTGGCCCTGGAACTGGGCGTGGATCTGGCCACGGTCCAGGGGACCGGCCCCGGTGGCGCCATCCAGCGCGGCGATATTGAGGCAGCGGCCCAGGCTAAACCAATGACGGGGGCAACGGCTGCACCGCCCGAGCAACCGGCCGCAGTCGCCGAACCTGGGGTTGAGGACACACCGGAAAGGCGGATGCGGCAAGCCATCGCCGCCGCGGTCAGCCGCTCCAACCGGGACATCCCCCACTATTATCTGGAAACCGAGATCGATTTGAGCCGGCCCTTGCTGTGGCTGGAGGCGGAAAACAGCAGGCGATCCATCCGCGAACGCATCCTGCCGGTGGTCCTGCTGCTCAAGGCCACGGCCAAGGCCCTGCGCGATGTGCCCGAGTTGAACGGCTTTTGGCAGGATGACCGTCTCCAGGTGCAACCGGACATCCATATCGGGTTTGCCATTGCCCTGCGCAAGGGTGGGCTGATCTCGCCAGCCATTCACCATGTCGACCGGTTACGCCTGGGTGAGCTGATGCAGGCCATGGCCGACCTGATCGAGCGGACCCGGACCCAGCGCCTGCGCGGTTCGGAGGTGACCGATGCCACGGTATCGGTCACCAACCTGGGCGACCGGGGGGTGAAAACGGTATTCGGCGTCATCTATCCGCCCCAGGTGGCCCTGATCGGCTTGGGGAAGATCAGTGAACGGCCCTGGGCCGAGGGCGGCATGCTGGGGGTGCGGCGTTGCGTCACTGCCACCCTGGCTGCCGATCATCGCGCCACCGACGGCCATCAGGGTGCGCTGTTCTTTGATGCCCTCAACCGTCATCTTCAACAGCCGGAGACCCTATGACCGAACAGGAACTACAGACATATATCTTTGCCGAATTGAGGAAGGTCGCGCCCGAATGCGACCCGGCCGAACTGGCGCCGGACGAGAACATCCGCGAGGCCCTGGACATCGATTCGTTCAGCTTCCTCCGGGTGCTGGTCGGGCTCAACGAACAGACCGGGGTGGATATCCCGGAGTCGGACTACGGCAAGCTGTCCACCCTTGCGGCCATGACCGGGTATCTCATGGCCCGCCTGAACTGAGGCTATACCGGGGCAATGCGCATTCTCGACTGCGGCCTGGTCGAGTACCGGGAGGCCCTGGCCCTGCAGGGGCGACTGGCCGCCGGGATCGCGGCCGGCGCCGAGGAGGAGACCCTGCTGCTCCTTGAGCACCCCCCCATCTACACCATCGGCAGGGGCGGCGATCGCCGCAACGTCCTCGACCCCACCCTGCAGGTGGAACAGGTCAACCGGGGCGGCGAGGTCACCTGGCATGGTCCGGGTCAGGTGGTGGGGTATCCGCTCATCGACCTGGGCCGCCGGGGTCGCGACCTGCACCGCTGGCTCCGTTTTTTGGAACAGATGCTGATCAACACCCTGGCCGGGTTTCATATCCCCGCACACCGTGCCGAGGGGCAAACCGGAGTTTGGACCGCGGGCGGCAAGATCGGGTTCATCGGCGTCGGCGTCCGCCGCTGGGTAACCTTGCACGGCTTTGCCCTCAATGTCTGCCCCGATCTGGGGGCCTATCAGAAGATCATCCCCTGCGGCCTGATCGGCTGCCGGCTCACCTCAATGGCGCTGGAAACAGCACCGTCACCTTCTCCGGCCGATGTCAAACCATTGCTTACGATTGTGTTCAGCCGACTTGTCGAGGAGTATCACCCGCGAGCCGAGTTCACAGCATCTGCAGCCAATGAAACAAGAGGAAAAGGGGATCTTCCACGGTCGATGTGTACCGCCGCATGATCCCTGCCGGGCAATGTTGGGTTGGGGGGACATAAACAAACTTTTTGCGTTTGTGACGTATTTTCACTACCGATCAACGTGCTCATTGACTTGAACGTACCCGAGACAATTCACAAAGACACAGCCTCATGCTCCTTACAAAGTCGATGACGGGGCTGCCCAGATTCCGTCGGCCAACGGCATCGTCTCAGTGCTGGCGTACGTACGCTCATCCCGGAAATACGCGATTTTGCCGCTTGTTGGCTCTCATGGGAACTGGTACGATATTATTCAATGAATCAAGCCCGTCCGGATGGCCGCCAGCCGGATCCTGCGCGACGCATACGTCGCCGCGATTACCGGTCATCCCTTAAAATAGAGCGGGGGTGGCATCACTCCTCCGCTGGTTCGCCTTCCCATCACCGACAGGAGATCCTGCATGGAGAACAAGGAGAACCAACAACCCCCGCACAGCGCCTCACATTCCAAGGACAGCAACGACAAAAAGGAGATGCTGTCTCAGGAGCCTCCCCTTGCCTGCAGGAACAATACCTCTTGTCTCCTTGTCCATTTCCAGGCCAAACATCTCCAACTCACATATCAGAACGGCAAGTTGCATGAGAATATTTCGCAACTGGAAAATCAGGCCCAGCAGCATGCCGCGGAACTTGAGCAGACCAACGCCCGCTTACTAGAGCAGGCTGAGAATCTTGCCTCGATCTTTGCCGCCCTTGACAGCATCGGCCTGGTTGTCGTGGATCTGAGTGAAAAAGACGCCATCATCAGTATGTTCAGCATTGGCTCGGAAAAACTGTTCGGTTTCAGCCAGGAGGAGGCTATCGGTCAATCCATTGCCCTGATTTATCCCCCTGGGGATGAGCACATTATCCCCAAGCGGGCGCGACGCCTTGCTGCCGGTGAATCCATGCAGTCCTTCAACATGAACCTGCGGCGTAAAACAGGTGAATGCTTCCCGGTGATTGTCTCCATCCATCCGTTCGCCAAGAAGGGCGACCGATGCACCAAGGCGTTCGGCGTCTTTCGTGACATTACCGAGATGATCCTCATTCAGAACCAGTTAGAGGCCTTGAACAAGGATCTCGAACGGAAAGTCGAACAGCGCACCCTGGAATTGCAGGCAACCTACCACCAGTTACTCCATGCTGAGAAACTCTCGGCTATTGGCAAGCTGTCAGCCTCCATCGCCCACGAATTTAACAATCCTCTGCAAGGGATTCTCACCATTCTCAACGGCCTGAAGAAAAGAGCGGTCATGGACGAAGAGGACCGGCGCCTGCTCGAGGCGGCCATTGGCGAAGGAGTACGGATAAAGGAATTGATTCACACTCTCCAAGAATTCAACCGCCCGACCTCCGGCAAGAAAATGGTCATGGACTTGCACAAGACCATCGATTCGGTCCTGCTGCTCCATAAGAATGAATTAAGGAGCAAGAACGTTTCGCTACTTCGCGACTTTTCGGAGCGGTTGCCACAGATTCTCGCTGTCCCCGATCAGATCAAACAGGTACTGCTTAACCTGCTCAGCAACGCTACCGACGCCTGCCACACTCCTGCGGCAACGATTACCGTCAGCACCTGGCAGGAAGGAGACCGAGTGGCGTTCGAAGTTCGAGACACGGGAATCGGCATAAATCCGGATGACATGAGCCGCATCTTCGAACCCTTCTTCACAACCAAACCCGAAGTCAAGGGTACCGGACTGGGCCTGCCTGTCATCCATGGCATCGTCAAAAAACATCATGGCGAGATCAGGGTTGCCAGCGAAGAGGGCCGGGGATCGGCCTTTACCGTCCTGCTGCCGATTGATGGCGGCAAATAAAGAGATGGTCTCAGCGAGTTTCCTTGTGATGCGTTAAAATCATTCCACCCCAGGGGAACGCGGCGCATTGAGTGATAGCCTGCATGGCGGAGGAGAGCGTGCCTGACATTCGCCTTCTTTTAGTCGATGACGAAGAAGTCATCCTGAAATCCTTTGCGAGGGAGCTCAGGGCCGAGAGCTTTGAGGTGGTCACTGCAGCCGGTGGCAACGAAGCGGTGGCATCCCTTCGCACCAGGCCGTTTGATCTCGTAATCACCGATCTGATGATGCCTGACCTCGACGGCTTCGGAGTGCTCAAGGCGGTGAAACAATTCTCCCCCCTGACCAGGGTCATCGTCCTCACCGGCTACGGTGATATGAAATCGGCCATCGATGCTCTGCGCCTCGGTGCAGACGATTTCACCCTCAAGCCCTGCGAAACAGAGGAACTGGTTTTTCGAATCCGTCGTTGCCTGGAAAAGCGATCCCTTTTGCAACAGCTTTCTCACCAGAATGCGCTCCTGGAAGAGGAGATCAGCTGCCGCCAGACCATCGAAGCACAACTGGCGAATAGCGAAAAGCGGTTTCACCTTGCCCTTGACGCCAGCTCCAACGGTGTCTGGGACCGCGACCTCCGCACTGGCGAGGTCTATTTCGGTGAGAACTGGCTCCACTCGCTCGGATACGAGGACTGCAGCGATATCTGCAGTGAAGAGGGCTGGAGCAGGCTGCTTCACCCCGATGACCGGGACAGGGTCCTTGCTTTGCGTGAGGCCCATATCCAGGGGCAAACGGACCGATACGAAGCCGAGTACCGTATGAAAAACCGCAACGGCAACTGGCAGTGGATTCTGTCCAGAGGTCAGGTTGTCGACCGGGACGAGCATGGCCAGGCGCTCCGCATCATCGGCACCCATACGGACATCACCCGGCTGAAAACCGTGGAGGCCGAACTCGGCAAGGCTAGGGTTGAATTGGAGGAGCGGGTACGGGAACGGACCGCTGAACTCAACGAAACCAATATCGCACTCAAAGTGCTGCTCCAAAAAAGGGAAGAAGACAAGGCGACCCTCGCGGAGCAGGTGCTGGCGAACACGGCCAGACTGGTCAAGCCCTTTCTCGACCGACTTGAGGCCAGTCGGCTCACCGAGCAACAGCAGGCGCTCGTCGACATACTCAGGGCCAATATCAATGAACTAACCTCGCCCTTCGCCACTACTTTTTCCTCAACGTTGACCAGGCTCACCCCGACTGAAATCCAGGTCGCCAACCTCATCAAGCAGGGCAAGACCACCAAAGAAATTGCCGCCATCCTCCATCTCGCCCCGGGAACCATTAGCATCCACCGAAAAAATATCAGAAAGAAGCTCGATCTTACCAATCAGAAAATCAACCTCAGTTCTATCCTGAGCCTCAACGCCTGATTATCGCTCCTGCCCCTTCTCAATGGATAGATTATCTCTCCGTTAAGTATCCAAGAAGACTTGGTTGCCCTTGACCCTGCCTTTGCCTATACAATAAGCAACAGAGAGCAGCGTGCCTGGACACGCCAAATCCGAGCGACCGGCGCCCCGAGCGACCGGCGCCTGATATTTCGACGCACCAATGGGAGGGGATGCATCCCCCCAGTAGACGGAGGAACCATGACGCGACAGCAATCTTTTGCCAAAATTGAGAATGAACTGCTCCCCTCTTTCCGAAAACGGATCAATGAGGCGGAATCAATCGAGGACATTAGAAATACCTTCCATGCCACCATCGAAACCCTGTTCAGCAAGACGATGCTGGGTGTGCTGGGAAGGGAGCAGATCGAACTCCTCCCAAGCGGTGAACCTGCCTTTGCTTTGGCAGAGGAGGTGCGGACAAGGGCGCAAGTCGCTCAGATCTGGGATGCATCGGATCTGTCCCAGATTATCGGCCGTTTTGCCGCCCTCGCATCAAACCACTACCAACACCTCGCCAAAAAGCCGATGAAATCAGAAGCGAAAATCAGGATGTAACGGCGCCTGCTGGCTCACTCGCCTACTTCGCTCAAAAGGAGGAGACGAAGCATCCGTTGGCGCCTCAGGATTGTCCTGCCGGCTGGTTGAAGGATACGCTATCGATGCCTGCATCACGACCTTCCAGAAGTCAGCGACTCGCAGCAAAACTGCGCCTGCAACTCTATGGCTGGCTACTGTTCATTGCCTGTGCTCTCCTTTTCACCCTGCAAAGTCTCCTCAACCAGGACCTGCTCCTTCTGGTGGCGAGCATTCTTTTTCTCGTCGCCTGCTTGCTCTTCCTTGTACCACTCATCAAATCCTGGCGGCGAATGCGCAGGAGACAATAGTCCCCATTCTTCATGGCTGACATTCTTCCTTCTGTCATCAAACCATACTGCCGGATTGCTTTTCTATACATATAATAAATATCCAATATACACTTAATATTGCTCCATTGTTTTTTCTCTTTTTATTGTTGATAGTTTTTTGTCAGAAAGCCAAACAAGTCTGACCCAGACTCACCATGAGGAGGACACCATGAACATGAAAGAAGTAAAGCTTATTGCCCGAACAATGGAGATAAACGCAGAAGAGATTGGCAAGACAGCGTTAATTCGTGCCATCCAGGAAAAAGAGGGCAACACCCCCTGCTACCAGACTGGGCAATCGTCCTGTGTTCAGCAAGGCTGCTGCTGGCGAAGCGATTGCTTGCTTGAAGAAAAACTTCGCGTTGAATTGTGAACGTGCTTGTATTGCCCACTCATCAGTTCTCAGGAGAAAAGGCTATGAACGAGAAAAAGAAACAGGAAGAAAACCAAGGATTGCCGACCTTGCGATCCCATGATCTGCCCTCGCCGTTTGGAAAATTCGACTTCTTTTCAGATCCTGGTTTCTTTAAAGAGATGGACAGGATTTTCGAAGAATACCTGCCTCGACGCTGGTGGCATCATCTACGCCACGGTCTGCCATCGGGTATGGCGACATCCTCTGCTGGCCTGTTGTTCGAAGGCAAAACCCCCTCGGTGGATATTATCGATCGCGAGGCCGATATTCTGATCAAAGCCGAACTACCCGGGGTGGATAAAAAAGACATTAACATCACCCTCGCCAACAATGTCCTCACCATCGAGGCAAGTATGGGCAAAGAGGAAAAAGAGGAGAAGGCCGACTATTATCGCCAGGAAATTTGTCGCGGTACCTATCGGAGGAGTATCGATTTGCCTGCAGCTGTCAAGGAAAGCGAAGCCAAGGCAGTCTTCAAGAACGGCATGCTCGAACTGACCATTCCAAAGACAGAGAAGACCAAACGATCCATCATCAAGGTCGAGTAGGCCAAGATCACCAAGACTTCCGAGCGCTTCCTGGGGTGAGCGAAAGTTCCCCCTTTGCATTGCAGCAATTTGGCCTTGGGTCCATTGTGTGACGATCAGGATCTGGCCAAGAAGTGCTTCAAACCGCACAATACCCCTGCCGACTTACATGCAGAGCAAACGTATTCTTCTGGTTGACGATGAACTGCTCATTCTCGAGAGCTTAGCACGAGAACTGGCAGACATGCAGTTTCTCCTCACCCTGGCTGGCGGCGGCGAGGAGGCGGTGGCCAGAATCAACAGCGAACCCTTTGATCTGGTCATAACCGATCTGTCCATGCCCGGAATCGGTGGCTTGGAGGTTCTTCAGGCTGCCAAAAGGAAGAACCCCCAGACCATCGTCATCATTCTCAGCGGATATGGCAACATGGACAGTGTCATCAGTGCCATGCGGCTTGGTGTCGATGATTACATCCAGAAGCCGTACGACATCGAGGAGTTGCTCTACCGAATGTTCAACTGTTTCATCAAGCAGGACCTGCAGTGTAAGGTTTCGATATACGAACAAATTCTGCCTATTTGTGGGTACTGCAGAAAGATAAGGGATGATTTTCACAGCACGGATCGGGGGGGAGGGTGGTACGGCTTGGAAGAGTATTTCAGCAGAGTACATGGCCTAACCGTTTCCCATGGATGCTGCCCGGAGTGCTTTACCCGGGAAATGCAGGGCTTGTTATCATCAGACAAAACTGGGCATGACTGATGACCTGGCAAGGGCGGCCACTTCTTCTGGATGGGGGCACCTATCTTACAATTAATACCTTTTCATTGACTGTTTTGACAAGGGCGAACCAGATAACAACGGCAATAAAAGCAAGCGACCCGGCACCATAAATCACTTCTGAAAGGAGGTACATTATGCGCGTGTTCAATTCAATTATCGTTCCAGTGGATTTCCACCAGCACACCGACGATATCGCCGACTTTGCCATGGATGTGGCGGCCAAAATGGGGGCGAAGGTCACTTTTCTTCATGTGTTGGAGAAAGTGATATATTATTCGGACTATACACCATCATTGGAGCAACTCGACGACGAGATCGTCGCCCACGCTGAAAAAAAGATGCACTTTCTGGTGAAGCGTTACATGAGCTCCGGATGTGAGGGGCTGGTGCTCAAGGGAGATGTTGCCGATAGCATCGTCGAGTACGTCAAGGAAAAAGAACCCGACCTGCTCATCATGGGAACCCACGGGGCCAAGGGTATTGAAAAGGTGATGCTGGGCAGCGTTGCAGACCGGGTAATCAAAAGGGCGACCTGCCCGGTGCTCACCTTCAATCCATATCGAGGGGAGCACGGTTACACCATCACCTCATCCATCGGCGAACTGGTCACGCCTGCCTGAGCAGGGTAAGCCCGATTTGTTGCACAGTCCCTGAATGCAGCTGATCCTGAATCTGCCCGGCGGACGGGTTGATATTCAGCTTGAACGAACGGACAAGAGAATCCGCCTCTACGGGCGCCACAATCAAAGTTGCAGTCATGACCAGGGGGGGGGCGTCCGCGCTGACAATCGATTACCCAGCGATTTGAGCCCTTTCCTGGGACTGTTCTTCGGGTTCTTCGGCGCCGGCAACGAGCCTGCTCTTTGGTGTGACCGGTTGACTCGCCGTCTACTGCCCTGCCGGACAGTCAAGATCACATCGAGGCTGATCGCTCTGGAGTGGGGAGATGTTGACTTCAGGGGGGCTGGAAGTCAGGAGGTCGTTAAAAACAAGCAATTTTCGCGACCAAAGAATGGCAAGAGCCGGTGGGTGGACTGTCGTATCAGTGCATCCAGGTGCTATCGGCACTGCGGAAGCAGCGGGCCGTTGATTCACTGGCATCAGGTCGTCGGGATGCACCAGACTTGATCTTCTCCAGGTGGGGGAACCGGTGTCGCAGAACAGCCTTCGGAGCGTGTTCAAGCGGATGCTGTGGCGGGCCGGTATTTGGGACAAGCGCTTCCATGACATCCGCCACACTTCTACCAGCTTGCTTCTGTCACACGGTTAGTTGTTGCAGTACGTGCGGGAGCATATAGGCCATTCTACCATGGGCATGACGGTCAATATGTACGGTCCATGATCCCTAGCGGCAACCGTGACGCAACAATCCGCAATCCAGCCGCAACCACTGGAAAAAGAAAACCCGCAACCTGTGAAGATTGCGGGTGATTTCTTTTGATGGTGCCGAAGAGAAGACTCGAACTTCCACTGGGGAACCCCAACTAGACCCTGAACCTAGCGCGTCTACCAATTCCGCCACTTCGGCACTGCGACGGGCAATATGCTCGCCGGTGGGCTTTTTGTCAAGCATTTCTTTGGCAGACGGTGCGAGATTATGACGGCGAGAGTGCGCTGTCCCACGCCGTAGGGGCTGTCGTTGTCTGCCAAGTGCTTGGCAGGAAAAGGGTGGGAGCAGTCCCGCCGGTGGTGGAATGCGGGCGTTGAAGAGTGTGTTATTGACATGAAAACCATATGATTTGAGATGGTTGCCCGCTTTTTCCGGGGACAATTCACCGTGCCGCGGGTATGAACTGTTTGCGAGTTTCACCGAATTGGAGTACATATTCCGTTTTCATGGTATCAGGCATTTCCGCCGACCAGGAGATCGATCGTTTGTTGTCAGCTCGTCTTTAAGCCAATGCGGCGCCCCATGGAAATATATACAAGCCTCGACGACATCCGGATCCCTTTCTCGCGGGCGCATGTCACCATCGGCAACTTCGACGGCGTCCATCTCGGCCATCAGAGGCTGTTCGAACAGGTCGTGACCCGGGCCCGGCAGGACCGGGGAACCAGCGTCGCCATCACCTTTGATCCCCATCCGCTCAAGGTCCTCAGCCCCAAGGGGATCCGCTTGATCTCAACCACGCCCCAGAAGATCGAGCTGATCGAACGGGCCGGGATCGATGTCCTGGTGATCATTCCCTTTACCCAGGCTATCGCCGTGACCACGGCGCAGGAGTTTGTCGACAGGGTATTGCTCGGACACATCGGCATGCGCGATCTGGTGGTTGGGTACGATTATGCCCTGGGCAAGGGCCGCGAAGGCGACACTGCCTTTCTCCAGCGCCAGGGCGTGGCCAAAGGGTTCACCGTGGAGGTGATGCCAGCCCATTACGTTCAGGGACAACTGGTGTCGAGCAGTCGGATCCGGGAGCTGGTAGCAGCCGGCAAGATGGGTGATGTCCGTCGGTTGCTCGGCCGCTATTACCAGATACGCGGCCTCGTGCAGTGGGGCCGGCAGCGCGGCGGCAAACTGCTCGGTTTCCCCACTGCCAACCTGTCGGTGTCCGAGGAGGACCTCTGCCCCAAGCGGGGGGTCTACGTCACCCAGGTCATCTACGACGGCAGGCAGTACGGTGGGGTGTCGAACATTGGTTACAACCCGACCTTCGGCGACACGGCCCTGGTCGCTGAAACCCATATATTCGATTTCAATGCCGACATCTACGGCCGTCCCCTGCGCATCAACCTGCTCAGGCATCTGCGCGGAGAGATCGCTTTCAGCGGGCCGGACGCCCTGGCGGGACAGATCCGCCGGGACATCGAGGTGGCCCGGAAGGTGCTGGCCAAGGAGCACCATCGGCGGCTGATCGCCTACCATCGGCCCGCTGGGGCCTGAGCGAGGAAATTCCGGCATGCTGCTTGCGCCCGAGGCGATCATGGCTATAGTACAACAACTTTGCCCAGTCGGGCGGGCGGCATGTCCGCGGCGGCCGGGTCCGAATTGACGAAACGAACAAGGAATTCCATGACAGAGACGCAAAAGACGGCCGATCTCCAGGCGGTGATCGAGGATCTGGAAAAGGTGGTGGCGGAGAAGCCCAACAACGTCGTAGCCCGGCATTCCCTCGGGCTGGTGTATCGGCAGGCAGGGCGGATCGATGAGGCCATCGCGGAACTGGAAAAGGCCATCGAACTGGATAACCAGTCCATGGAGAGCATGATCAATCTCGGGGCTATCTTTTTTGACCGCGGAGACACCGATCGCGCCCTGGCCCTCAATCGGCAGGCTCTGGCGATTTCACCCAAGATGGCCGAGGCCCATGTCAACATCGGTCTCATCCACCAGCACCGCGGCGAGGTCGATCAGGCCATTGACTGTTACGACAAGGCGGTGCAGATCGATCCCAAGCTGCTCACCGCCTGGATCAACCTGACCTCGGCCTACACTATGGTTGAGGAGGACGTCAAGGCCGTGGACGCGGCCCGGCAGGCGGTCACCTTGGAACCCGATTCGCCCATGGCGCGCAACAACCTGGCCGTGGCTCTCTATTTCAAGGGTGAATTCCAGGAAGCGCAGCGCAACATGGAAAAGGCCCGGGAACTGGGCTACAGTGTTGACCCCCGTTTTGTCGAGGCGCTTCGGCAAAAATTGTTGCATCCATGAGCAGCAAGGCTGAAGCGCAGCTCAAGCCCTGGTGCCCGTTTTGTGGCATGGATGTGGGCCGGCCGACCGAGAGCGCCCAGCGCAAGATGCGGGAATTCCCCACCGGCCGGTGCGAGTGCGGCGCGGTCTATGTCAGTGACGCCACCGGCCACACCATTGGCGCAGCCATGGTGGAATGCCTGGTCACTGCCTGCAACGACAACTGGGATCTCGCCTGGGAGCTGATTCCCGAGGACGATTACCTGACCGGCGTCATCGATAATTACGACGAGGTCACCCACCAGGTGGTGGCCAAGCGTAATCTGGACGGCCGGGCTGTGCGCGGAGTGCTGTACTTTGTCCGCCTGCACAAGGAGATGGCGGAACTGGTGGAGCGGTTCGAGGCCAAGCGGCAAGGCCCGGAGCAGGCGCCGGAGGTGCGGGCGCTGCAATCTGAGGAGCCACCGCCAGAGCCGGTGCTCGATCCCAAGCGGGTCCGACGCAAGGCCGATAAGCAGGTGGTACGGGAGATGGCCGGCCGGTCCGACATCGACGGCCTGGTGCAGTTGTATTACGACGACCGCAAGACCCTGCGCTTTCTCCAGCGGCTGCTGTACGAGCCCGATGCGGCCGCCCGCTACCGGGTGGCCTGGGTAATCGGCCAGGTCTGCGGCCGGATTGCCCATCGCGAACCCGGGCCGGTGGCCGACCTGCTGCATCGGCTGTTCGAGGCCTGTTCGGAT
>CAZSTJ010000087.1:0-13306 GCA_964609805.1 uncultured Geobacter sp.
GTATGAGAGCGTGAAGAGCGGGTCGGCGGCCACGTTAACCCCGACATGCTTCATGGTACAGATGGCCCGTCCGCCGCCGAAGGAGGCTCCGATGGCGACCTCGAGGGCCACCTTTTCATTGGGGGACCAGGAGGAATCTATTTCCTTATAGGTAACAATGTTTTCGAGAATTTCTGTTGAGGGGGTACCGGGATATGCGGTGGCAACGTGACAGCCTGCCTCGAATGCGCCACGCGCAATGGCCTCGTTGCCGGAGAGAATTTCTTTCATGTTGCGTGTTCCTGCCCTGGTCAAGTGGATTTGAAATCGAGATTTGGCACTATACTAAAACATCGGACTGATTGCAATTTGTTTGAAGCCGTGAAACCGCACCCCTTCTACGGCGCAACCCGTTTTAGCGTCGATCCGGATAGATCGGTCCTGCCAGCGGGGTTGCTGCTCTTACTGATTGACATGATTACAATTACCGCTACTATTGTGCCATGTCTCTACTGCTCTCATTGAGCGGGGTTACACTCCCCGGTATAATGGCTCCTTTTTCGGGTGATATAGAAGCGGGGAGTGCCTGCGCTATTATCACGTCAAGCGAAGAGGAAGGCATGGCCCTGACCCGTCTCATTACCGGCATTCCCGGCGGAGCGGCGGGCACCCTTAAGATTGAAGGCAAGGATAGTACCAGTCTGACATGGAGCGAACTAAACATGCACCGACGCCGGACCGGCGTGGTGCCACCCCGAGGTGGGTTGATTTCAAACCTTAAACTCTGGGAAAACATCACCCTGCCCCTTCTGTACCACTCCGGCACGGTGTCCGCAGAGACTGAGCGAACGGCACAGGAGTGGTTTTTGCACTTTGGCTACACCGGCAGGCTCATGTCACTGCCGGCCCTGCTCACCCCCCATGAACGTAGGATTGCCGTGTGGGTGCGGATGCTGCTGACCGGGCCGGATCTGGTCATCTACAATAACTGCTTCGACGATATACCTGTAGCGTCACTGCCGCTCTATCTGAAGACCGCCGGAGATTTTCACGCGGCATCAGACCGGAGGACCTCGCTCTATCTGACGTCAAATCCTGATCTGGCTGCCATGCTGCCGGTTGAAAGATCGTTCGCCACCGCCTCACCTCACTCCACTACTATTTCGAGGGACCAATGATTTACGACGAAGATCCCCGTTTCAGAAACCTGGAACGCAAACTCGGCATCTTCATTGCGATAGCCGTTGCCGGTATGGTAATTGCCGCGATCCTGTTCGGCCTGCAGAAGGACCTCTTCACCAGAAAATACCATCTCCGGTTTACGGCCGATCGCGGAACCGGCTTCACCAAGGGGATGCCGGTAAAACTTTCCGGGTTCAGGATCGGCCGGGTCACCTCCATGAAGCTCAACAAGCAGGCATCCGTCGATGTTACGTTCGAGATAGATGCCGACTATGTCAACTGGATCAGGAAGGATTCAACGGTCAAACTCGTCAAGGAAGGGCTCGTTGGCGACACGATCCTAGATATTTCGGCAGGATCTCCCAACAAGCCTCAGGTAAAGGATAAGGATACAGTCATCTATGAGAAGACCAAGGGGCTAGACGAACTGGCCGACGACCTGGCAGAGAAGGTCAAGCCGGTCCTTGCCGAGGTCCGTGACATCATTTCCTATATCAACAATCCCGAAGGGGACCTGAAAAGGACCATTCGTAACGCTGAATTGCTCACCAGAAACCTGGACGGAACCCGCCACCACGCCGACACACTGCTGGTCACAGCCAATGACCGGGTCCAGACCGTCACCTCACGGGCAAACAGCACCCTCGATACGGTACGCGGCAAGATAGACAGTATCGACCTCACCCCGACCTTAAACCGGATCAACAGCACCATCGAACGGATTGACGCCCGAATCCCGGCAGTGCTGGACAAGACCGAAAACACCCTCGACAACGTCAACCGGATCTCCCTTGAGACCCGCCTGCTTGCGGAGAAGGCCTTTCCCAAGATTCCCGGCGTGTTATCCCAGGCCGAGGATGTCATGTTCAGTACCGACCGTCTGCTCAACACCCTCCAGAACAGCTGGCTGCTGGGGACCTCCTCTGATTCTGGAAAACGACAGAATTTAATACCCGGTGACAGCCATGAATAACCGTCATGTCCTGCAGCTTCCGGTACTCATCGCTGCTATCACGGCCCTGGCCGGCTGTCTGGGGGGGCATGTTCCGGCCCTGCCCGAAACACAGCGGCAGGCGGAAGCGGCACTCACCCGCGGAATTCGTGCCGAGCATAAAGGGGACTACGGCCAGGCGGAGCAGTTCCTGGAACAGTCTCGTACCCTCAGTTCCTCAGTCGAGGATACCCGGGGCGCCGCCATTGCCCTGATAAACCTGTCACGCCTCAAACGGCTCCGGGGCGAACCGGAAAAGGCGGCTGATTACATCGACCGCGCCCTCCTCATCGCAAATGCGGATTCACCCCTTGCCGCAGAAGCGTACTACGAGAAAGCACTGGTGGAGCTTGCCCGCGGTTCGGCGGCAACCGCCCTCCCCTGGGCGGAAAAGGCACGGGCTGCGGAGAATGGTGACGCACGGGGCAGCCGCTCCAATCTATCGGCGAGGATTCACCTGATGCTTGGCAGATTGACGGAGGCGGAGGAGCTGGCCGGGACAGGATACCGGGAGAGCAGATCCGCCGGCCAGGATGAGGAGGCGGCCAACGGGTTGAGGATTTCGGGGATGGCGGCACGGGAACGGCAGCGCCTTGACGATTCGAAACGGTTGTTGCTGGAGGCACTGGAGATCGACAAGAGGATTGGAAAAAGTGCAAAGGTGTCGAACGATCTTGAGGAGTTGGCCCGTACTGCCGAAAAGGGGGGGCGCCGGCTGGAGGCGGCGGGGTATCTTGAACGGGCCGTTGAGGTTCACCGTGCCGGCGGCAGGAGTCATAAGGCTGAGGCCCTCTCTTCACGCATTACGGAACTGAAGAGTATGAGGATCGAGACACCTCCCGTCCCCTGACGGGTTACGCCGCTGAACTGCCGCACGACACAACAAGCCCCTCCAGGAGCCCGTAATCACTCACCGTAAACCTTCGGAAACCGAAGCGTTCCATGGTATGCAGGGTGATGAGGGATCCGGCGATGATCAGATCCTCCCGCCCCTTCTCAAGACCCGGCATCTTCAACCTCTCTGCGGGGCTTAACGGCAGCAGCAGATCAAAGAGCCTCCTTATCTCCTCCAGCTCGAGAACCGAATTATGAACCCTGCGATAATCGTAGGTCTCCATCCGCATGCTGAGCGCCGCCAGTGTGGTGGCCGTTCCGGCCGTTCCCACCAGGAGCGTATCCCCATCAGGCACCGAGTCGGCAACCTGCTCCATTGCCGCTTTCAATCCCTCCAGTTCCCGCTCTATCTTGTCTGCCATGGCCGCCGGAGTTATCTTCCCCTCTGTCAGCCGCACCACCCCCAGGGGGAGGCTTCGGATGAAACAGGGGTGACCGTTCCGGGCACAGGTGTATTCCGTACTCCCTCCACCCACATCAAAGACCATCAGCTTTTCAGGGCGCTCAGACAGTCCGGCCATGACCCCAGCCAAGGTAAGGACCCCTTCCCGTTCCCCGTCGATTACATCCAGCCTGATACCGGTTCGGCTGTAGATCAGGTCGGTAAATTGCGGGCCATTGGCCGCGTCACGTACCGCACTGGTGGCAGCCGTGGCCAGTTGACAGACGTCATAATCTTCGAGCACCCGGGCAAAGCGATCCATGCAGGCGATGCCGCGATCGACTGCCTCGGTAGAGAGGCCGCGGGTCCGGTCAAAACCGCCCCCCATCCGGACAATCTCGCGTTCGATCCGCACCTGTTCGAAGGTGCCATCGGGGGCCACATCGGCGATGAGAAGCCGTGCGGTATTGGTGCCGAAATCGATTGCCGCAACCCTTCTGCTCATGCCCCTCTCCTGATCCGGGTCGCCAGAATCCCCCAGCACAACTCCGCTATACCTGCGATGGCAGCGGAGATATCATTGAACAGCATCATGGCGCGTGGGGGGCAGACACCACTGCTGATCCGTTCGAAATGGGCCTCTTTGCTCAGTTCGAAACGTGATCGGACCGACTGTTTGATCCGGTGAAGCTCTTCGGCATCCACGACTTCGCCGCTCCTGACCGTCTCTTCCGTTACCGTCATGACCTCGGACACCGTGTCGATCAGCTGCCTGAGATCTTCCATGGCAGCGTCCGAAAAAACAACCCCGCTCTCCTTGCGTTGGACAATACCGTCCAGCACCTCCTCGCAACGATCACCCACATGTTCCAGGATCGATACGGTCTGCAGAAGTCCCGGTATCTCGTAACTGATGTCAGGACTTTTGGTGGTTCGGGAGATGAGCGCCAGATACGAGGTAATTTCATGATTAAGAGAATCCATGACCCGCTCGTGCTGGCGGATCGTCTCGGCTCGCCGCGCATCAAAATCGAAAAGGATCTCTCTGACGTCGGCAAACATGAAGGAGGCAACCCCCATCATCCGGACGATCTCCTTGCGTGCCTGCTCCATGGCGATGGTCGGGGTATTGATGACCCGCAGATCAAGGTAGCTGGCGCACGGCTGGGCCGAGTCCACCCCCTGACCATGATCCGAGGCATCGGCAGTCGCCAGAAGCCGGGAGACGGGGCCGCAGAGGGCTACAGCGATGGCGGCGGTCAACAGGCTTGCCAGGGAATGGAGCAGCGACAGCCGGACCGTAAGAAAGGAACCATCAACCCCGGTGATTTCAGACAGCTCGGGAACAAGCGTATTTACCAGGATAGGGGAACAGATGACGAACAACAGGCAGACCGCCGAGCAGATTGCCAGAAACAGCTTGGCGACCCTCCTCGAGATCTGGTTGCTTCCCAGAGAGGCCAGCACCCCCATGACCGCAAAACCGACAACGCCGCCGGCAACCATGGCCGACGAGACGGCGGCGGTGACATAATGGTTGTTCATCAGTGAAACGATGATCGCGATCGACGACGGGGCTGACTGCACCAGGAACGAGACCAGGGCGCCGAAAACGGCGGCCATGGCGGTCACCCGGTAAAAGACTCCGTTGAATAGCTCGTAAAACGGATGATGATCGATGGGACGATAACTTCCCTCCAGCAGAGTCAGACCGAGAAACAGCAGGCCGACCCCCAGCAGCAGATCGCCGGCATTGGCGTAACGTCGCCTCCTGGCAAAGAATTTCAGCAGCACCCCGGTAAAGATCAGCGGTGTCGCGATGAGGCTGTAGGGAATGAGATGCAGGTGCAGGGTGAGGCTTGCCCCGATCAGGACACCACCAAGGACCCCCATGGCCTGGAAGGCATTGATAACACCGCCGTTGATCAGGCCGATGGTAAAGACGACCGCGGCGCTGCCGGAATTGACCGTCATGGCCATGGCGGCACCGAACAGCAGGCAGTAGAGGCGGTTTGAGGTAAGCAGGGAGACGATGTGTCGGACGCGGACATCGGCAACCGTACGGATGCCGTCCGACATCAGACGCATGCCGAGCAGGAACAGGCCGATGCCTCCCAGTGCACCTTCAATCAGGCTGAGAGGCATGGCATTTCCCCGGATGCAGCGTAGAGGTTATAGGGGGGTGAGGATACTTCTGGCGGAAAGACTAGCCGAGCACCCGCTCCTTCAATTCCTTGCCGACCTTGAAGAACGGAAGCTTCTTCGGTTTGACCGTGATGGGGTCGCCGGTTTTGGGGTTTCTGCCGGTATAGGACTCGTAATCCTTGATGACAAAGCTGCCGAGGCCGCGGATCTCGATCCGGTCCCCCGTAGCCAGCGCCTCGGTCATGGACGAAAAGATCAAATTGACAACCTCTTCCGCCCGTTTGTTGGAGATGTCCTTGGAAACGGCCAACTGCTCGATGAGTTCGGACTTGTTCATGGTAATCCTCCGGGTAAGACAATATGTTCATTGTATAACAGCTATCGATCAATGTTTGCATGAGCCGAGGTACCGCTTGAAGACCTGAGCCGCTTCCGCCTGACGACCGCTTTCCAGAAGCAGGACATACAGTTTCTCCGCCGCTGCCTTGGCAAGAGGCGTTTCCAATAGATCGCAGAAGATCTTGAATGCGGCGTCGGTTTCGCCCGCATGCTGATGCAGTTCGCCCCGCATCATGAGTGCCTGGCCGGTCAGGTGGTTTTCGGCAATCATGCGGTCCAGCTGCAGGGCCGCCTCACCGAAACGCCCGGTATCCAGGAGCAGCAGCGCCAGCCCCAGGTGGGCCAGGGGGTTGCTGCCATTGTCACGGATGGCCTCGCGCAGCAGCGCCTCGGCTTCGCGATCCTTCCCGAGACGGTGCAGCAGCTTCCCTTTTTCATAGCAGTAGATATCCCGGTCGCGACCGGAAAACGATTTTTCAAGTAATTCCAGGGCCTCCTGATGCCGGTCCCGGCTGGCTGCGATGAACGCACTTGCAAATTCCTCTCCCAATTGTGCATACCGATCGTAAACCTCTTCCGGCAACTGCCGGATCAGCAGGTCGTAATGTTCTGCCAGAGGTAAATCAATCTCGGTTTCAGGGTGGTCTGACACCTCTTCATGGGAGCCGGAGGAACAGGAACCACAGGAATGGGATGCGACTAACGGTTCCGTATCATTACTCTTTTCCGGCTGCAGCGACCGCAGTTTATCCGCCTTTTCCCGTAAGTCCGGATCATCGGTCAGCGTTTTTACAAGATCAAGATGCTCTGACGCCTTTTCTACCTGTCCCAGACGAAGGGCGTGTTCAGCCTCCTGCAGATTGAGTTCCGCCATGGCCCGGGCCGTTGCTGTCAGCTTGGATTCCAGTATTCCCGCAATCTCCCCGGTGCCATCACTGCCACGACAGGCTTCCAGCCCGGCTTCATAGGCATGCTTGGCTTCATAGTAACTGTGAGCGGCGAAATATCCGTCGCCTTTCGTCAGATAATCTTCGGGGCCGCGTGACGAAAAGAGCTTCTTGAGAAAATTCATGTATCGGGTGTCTCCTTTAGGGTGTGCTATTCGGTGTAGCGTTTTCTCTGCGCAACAGGGTAATACTTTCCAGATGATAGGTCTGGGGAAACATGTCGAGGGGGATCGAACGTTCTACCCGGTAGCCCTGCCCGGCAAGAACACCGCAATCCCGCGCCATGGTGTTCGGGTCACAGGAGACATAGATGATCCGTTCCGGACGCAACCGGGGGATTTCAGATGCGACCCCCGGAGCACCACTGCGGGGGGGATCGAGGATGACCAGGTCAAACACACGACCTGCGTCGGCCAGCTTCCTGACGCCCACGGCGGCATCAGCGCACAGAAATTCAGCATTGACAATGCCGTTGGCCCGCATATTGGTCTCCGCCTCGCAGATGGACCCTTCATACTCCTCCATGCCGGTAACGGAAGCTGCCGATCCGGCCAGCGGCAGTGAAAAATTGCCGTTGCCGCAGTATAAATCAAGGAGGTGGCCGGTTCCGTCCAATTCTGCCATCTCCCTGACAATCTCCAGCATGGTCCGGTTCTGATCGCGGTTGACCTGGGAAAATCCCCCCGGAGTAAAGCCGAGGAGAATATCGTCCCGACCGGGTGACGGCAACCGGTAGTAGAGACGCTCGTCCCCCCAGACCCTGGTCAGCGTCGACTTGCGACCGGTCTGCAGCCAGAGTCCGGTCAGGCTTGCCAGGCGGTCGCGCTGCTCCCGGAAATACGCGGCAATTCCCTCCCGGTCAGGACCGATGTAATTGACGATCGCCACGCAGCCGGCATCGCCGCATTCGACATTGATCTGCGGAATGGTTGTGCGTCCGGGACTTGCTTCCAGCACCGGTCGCAGTTGCTGCAAGGCCTGATTGATAACCGGCAGTGCCACGGCACAGCCGTCGGCAATATCTTCCACCAGATGGGTCGTGCCGCGGTAAAACCCGATATGCAGGCGATCGGGCGTTGCATAGAGTTTGAACTGTACTCGGCTGCGATAGCCGTAGCGCAGCGGTGACGGGACCGTCTCCGCGACACATTCAGCCGGGACCCGGGCGGATCGCCACAAGGTCTCGGCAAGTATCCGCCGCTTGGCTTCCAACTGCCGGTGGTAGTCGATATGCTGCCAATTGCACCCCCCGCAGCTCCCGAAGACCGGACAGGGAGGGTTCACCCGGTCAGCAGAGGGTGCGAGTATCTCCGTGATCCGGGCGGTCTGGTATGATCGTTTCTCCGCCGTTACGGCAAGCCGGAGCTGATCACCCGGGCAGCTGAACGGGACAAAGCAGACCTTGCCGTCGAGACGGCAGACACCGTTCCCTCCGAAGGCCAGGCTGTCTATGGTGGCGGTCAGATTCATCCCTTACCGGTACCCGGGAGAACCCTTTCTAAGTAACTGACGATACTCGCTCCGTACAAAATTGTCGGCAAAATCGCCCCGGGAAAGATAGGGCAGCACATTGGTGTCAAACGAATCCAGCAGATGATTGCGGACCGCTACGATTTCACCCGCCGGGACCGCCATCTTCTCCAGGTCACGGGTAAATCTGACCGTTTCCCCCAGGCGGCGCACGGCATCCTGATATTCATCATCACTCTCAAACGCAGCACGAATAACCGGGATATCGGCACTGATACGGATAATGACGTGATAATAGCCGCCGAAATAATGGCTCGTGGCATCGGTGATATCGGCCGGGATGCCGCCGCCAAGGAGGCAGGTCTTTATGAGATTATCCGGCTGTGACACCATTCATCCTCTCCAGCTCGACCGTCAACGCAACCAGCTTGGCAACAACCAGTGCCTCGATGCGGCTCCCCTTGTCGGCAGAGGCCTTGCCCGGGTCCCCCCAGACACCGCCCGGCCAATAGCGACGCTTGTCCCGCACGAGGATGCCGCGGGGAAAGGTCGGGTATTCACAGGGGGCACTCCCTTTAACAAGGTGAGGATGGGTATGGAGAATCCGTGAGGTTTCGATCTCTCCCGCATGGGAATCACCCGGAGTTTCAATGAGCCCCCTCCCCTCCTCCTTTGCCAGGTCGTATTCGGTGACCACCGCCACGGCAATGTCGTAATAGGTGGCTATCAGCTCTTCACCCGCTTCCTGGAGCGCCATGTTGTGCGCCCCCCCTGCGTGACCGCTCAGCGCCACAAACTGACGCAGCCCGTGCCCCCGCAGTGAGATGACGATGTCCCTGAACAGACCTTTCAGCGTTCCGGTGGTGATGGAGATCGTGCCGGGATGACAGGCACTGGAGCGGCAGTTGCCGTAATGGACCGGAGGCGCCACGAACAGGGGCCGGATCTGCGAGGCCTTGCGACAGACCTCCACCGCCTCGTAGGTATCGGTGGCAAGGGGCAGGTGTGGTCCATGTTCCTCAACGGATCCGAACGGGATCAGAACCGTCCGGGTGCGGCTCAACCCTACCTCAAATTCGGGCATGGTCATCTCTTCGATGATCACATGACCCCCAGCATCCGGTGCATTTGCGGGATTACCCGAACATCGGGGAGGCGTGCCGAGGCGATCTCCTGCAGACGCAGCAGGCTGCTGACCTTGATACCGACACCGGTGCCATCCGTTCGGGACAGTGGCTGTAGAAAGAGGGGGGTGTTCCGGTCAACCGCACAGATAATATCGCATACCTGGTCAATCTCTTCCCGGAGGGTCTCATTGCTGACCACCACCTTCACCGACACATTATGTCCCCGGGCTATATCCAGAAATTCCCGATGCAGATCCCAGAGATGTTCCGTACAGCCGGAGGTGGAGGGAAGCTTCATATCCATGCTGATGTAATCCAGCAAACCGATGACCTGAGCCAGTGCCAGGTGCATGGTACCGTTGGTTTCAAGATGGATCGGCAGGACAGAGCGCAGGGCGGGGAGCCATGAGGCCAGGGTATCACCGTACAGGAGCGGTTCTCCACCGGTCAGGCTGATGGAATGATGGGCACCGGGAAACGTCTCGCACCACCCCTCCATGATCTGCAGCACCCGGTGCAGCGCCAGAGGGGCGGGAAGCAGATCGAATTGCGAAGAGCCGGGGGCAGACTCAACCCGGCAGACATCACTGCGGGCATGATCGGTATCGCAATAGGCACAGTCGAGATTGCACTCGGCCAAACGGATGAAGACCTGTCGCCGCCCCGCCAGCATCCCCTCACCCTGAATGGAGGAGAATATTTCGCAGATATCGACCTGATTACTCATAATAGCAGGCGGAGGCGTTATCGGATTCCCATACGGCAACGGAATCAACTTTAACATTCTCGTTATTGAGCTTTTCACCGATGCGATGATAGAGATAGCGGGCAATATGCTCCGACGACGGTGAGATACCGTTGAACGCCGGGTTGTCGTTCAGATACTTGTGATCGAGTTCCTGAATTATTGCACCTGCCTCACGCTTGAGTACCTTGAAATCGATCCCGAGCCCCGCCTTGTCCAGCTCCCGGGCCGTAACGGTCAGTTCAACCTTCCAGTTATGGCCATGCAGGTTTTCACAATCCCCCTGGTAGTTGATCAGGTTATGGGCAGCGGCAAAACTGGTGCGGATCATCAGCTTATACATAGGGGACTCCTGAAAATGAATAGGTTATTTACTTGCAAATTTTTGATATTACACAAATAAAACGGGCAGGACAAGCAGGTTCAACGAAGCCGCTGTTCAGGCATCATCGCCGGAGTCGAGACCGAATTTGGCCAGACGATACCGGAACGACCGGAATGACATGCCGAGCAGATCGGCGGCCTTCTTTTTGGCACCGCCGGTCCTTTCAAGGGCCTTCAGCAGATACTTCTTTTCTATCCCCTCCAGTAGCGGCTCCAACTCCATCCCCTCTTCCGGAATGACCACATCTCCCGATTGGCAGAGCGTCCGTTCAGCGCGTAGATGTTCCGGCAGGCTTTCCTCGCCGATAATGTGACGGTCGAGGATGAGGCTCCGTTCCACCAGATTTTCCAGTTCACGGATATTGCCGGGGAACGGATAGGTCATCAGCAGCTTCAGGGCTCCGGGGGTAATGATCTCACCCCCCTGTGGCGCTCCATTGAACTTGCGGAAGAAATACTCCGTCAAGAGCGGTATATCCTCAATCCGTTCGCGTAGCGGCGGCATGGTGATCTGCACCACATTGATCCGATAGTACAGGTCTTCACGAAAGGCACCGGTGGCCACCTGTTCCTGCAGGTCGCGATTGGAGGCGGTCAGCACCCTGACGTCCGTTTTCCGGACGACGGCATCCCCCACCCGCCGGAATTCACGCTCCTGCAGCACCCGCAGCAGCTTGGTCTGCATCAGAAGCGGCAGTTCACCGATCTCGTCCAGAAAGAGCGTCCCGCCGTCGGCCTGTTCGAACAGGCCGGGACGATCGGCAACCGCTCCGGTAAACGAACCCTTCTTATGCCCGAACAGCTCACTCTCGATCAGGGTTTCGGGGATGGCGCCGCAGTTGACCGCCACAAAGGGTTTGCTGCTTCTCTGGCTGTTCGAATGGATGGCACGGGCGGCAAGTTCCTTACCGGTGCCGCTTTCTCCTAAAATCAGCACGCTGCTGACGCTGCCAGCCACCTTCTGGATCATGGCGAACAATTCCCTCATGCGCGGGCTCTTGCCGATGATGCCGGAGAAGCCGTCCCGTGCCTTGGCATCCTGCTTGAGCAGGATATTTTCCTGTTTCAGTTCTCTCTTTTCCAGGGCATTGCGGACCAACGCCCTGATTTCGTCGTTGTTGAACGGCTTGGTAAAATAATGGAACGCGCCAAGTTTGATGGCGTCCACCGCCTGTTCCGCCGTGGCAAAGGCCGTGATCATCAGCACCGGGGTCTCGGGTGAAATGGCCTTGATGCCGGCCAGCAGATCGATCCCGTTCATGACCGGCATCTGGATATCGGTGATCACCAGATCGAACAGAGAACCCTCGAACAGCTGCAGCGCCTCACGACCGTCCTTTGCCTCCGCAGTCTCGTACCCTTCCCGCTCCAGAAGGATCGACAGCATCTCGCGCATGCTCCGCTCATCATCAACGATCAGTATCCTGCTTTTCATCACTTAATTCCCTTCAGTCCTTGGCACATTTCGATACAACGTCTAAGACACTGAATAACATCCTACCCGATTCTCCTCAACCCGTCCGCGATCCGGATCCTGACGGCACGCACCGTCGGGATGACTCCGGCAACGATCCCTACCAGCAGTGCCAGGCCAACGTCAATCAGCAGCGTCGACGACTTGACCTCAAAAACCGGGAGATAATCTCCCAGCAGGTCACCGAACAGTTTGCCAACCGGAAAGGTCAGCAGCACCCCCAGCAGACAGCCTGCCATGGAGATCAGCAGCGACTCTCCGAAGACCATGCCGGCGATATGCCTGCCACGGAACCCCATGGCCTTGAATACCGCATACTCGCCGAATCGCTCCCGGGCGGTCATGGCCATGGTATTGGCCACCACCGCCATGATGATGACGATCACCAGGTAGGAAACAATCTGGATCACGATCATAATCGCCTCGGTCATGGCGATAAAACCGAGATGGAAGGCCTCCTCCGTCTCGGTCAGGGTCTCGGCAAGGGAGTTCCGGAAGGTCCGGTCCACCTCCTGGGATACCTGGGCCGCCAGTTCCGGCTTCGCGACGCCGATCATGTAAAAGCCCACCTGATCGGCCCTGCGGGGAACGGTCTTTTTGAGGGTTTCGTTCAGATAGTCCCAATGAAAAAACAGGGCACGTTCCTCGGTACTCTTGTCGGCCCCGGTATAGATGCCGCGCAGGACAAATTCCCACTGGCCGGGGAAGATGGTCCCCTTGAGGGTAATCAGGTCTCCGAGTTTCCAGCCGAACCGATTGGCCAGTTTCCGGCCAACGATACACCCCTTGCGATCGCGGATAAACGCAGCCTTCTGGTCGTCGGGGAGGACGAATTCCGGGTAGAGCGCCAGCAGGCTCCTGGGCTCGATCGCTTCATTGGCGAAGAAATGTTTTTCATCGATATAGATGCCGCCGAACCAGTTGCCGTAGGAAACAGCTGTCACCCCCGGTACCTGACGGATCCGTTCATAATAGGAGATCGGCAGGGAAAAAACGAGCGAGATGGCGTTGCGGGTCACGAGCCTCGTGGCCGATGACTTCTCGGCCCCCAGGTACCAGAGACCGACGATCGTCCTCAGCAGCCCGAAGGCCAGTATGGCAACCGTGACCCCCAGAATCGTCAGCCCGGTCCGCAGTCGGTGCCGCAGGGCATTGCGGCAGATGATTTTAAGCAGGTACATCGACCAGCACACCCTTGTCCAGATGCAGGACCGTGCGGGCCTTTCCCGCGGCCCGCGGGTCGTGGG